>JBEKLB010000124.1:0-17828 GCA_050010415.1 Bryobacteraceae bacterium
ATTGTACTAACCCGCTTCGCGGGAGTTCGGTTGCCACGACCGTCTTCTTAGGCCAGATCCAGTACCTGTAGGTGGGGCGGAGAGATGTTCGGTATTGTTGCTCCCCATGAGCAGCACAACATCGGTTGACAATCCCATCCTGGCCGCCCGCAAGATTTCCCCATTGCGCCAGCGGATGATCGACGACATGACGGTGCGCAACTTTGCACCGAATACCATCGCTTGTTACCTGAAACAAGTTAGCTACTTTGCTCAGCATTTTGGCAAATCACCCGACCGCTTAGGCTTGGAAGAGATCCGCAGCTACCAGATCTACTTGGCCAAGGAGAGGAAGGTAGGGATCAGCAGCCGGACCGTGGCGGTCAGCGCCCTTCGGTTTCTCTACCACGTCACTTTGAAACAGGATCGGATCATCGAAATGATCCCGTTCCCCAAGCAAGAATACCGGTTGCCCGTGATCCTTAGCCCGGAAGAGGTCCTGCGGCTTCTGCAAGCCGCTCCGTCCTTTTCTCACCAGGTGATCTTCAGCACCCTGTACGGCACCGGGTTGCGCGTGAGCGAGGCCCTTCATCTGCGAGTTCCCGACCTCGACAGCCAGCGCATGATGATACGGATCGAACAAGGCAAGGGTCATAGAGACCGCTACGTCCCACTCTCCCCCAAGCTGCTGGAAGTGCTGCGCACTTACTGGCGGAAGCAACGACCGCAGCCCTGGCTGTTCCCCGGACAGTTTCCCAACCAACCCCTGAGACGAGAGGCCGTCCGGGATGCCATCGCTCGAACCAGCGAGCGCGCTGGCTTGAAGAAGCAGATAAGCCCGCACTCGCTTCGTCACGCCTACGCGGTGCACTTACTCGAAGCCGGAACCGACCTGCGCAAGATCCAACTTCTGCTGGGCCAGCGCAGTCTATCTACCACGGCCCGCTATCTCCGTCTGGCCACGACCGCAGTTTGCGCCACCACCAGTCCCTTGGATCTGCTCCCGCTGCCCATCGTTCATCCACAATCCTAGCCGCCTCTGCATGCGGCCAGCACTGGAAGTCGCCGATATCGTGCGCGCCCATGGCGACGAGTTTCGCCAAGCGCATGCTGCTTCTCTGTCCCAGAGGCAGAGGCGGGTGCTGCGCTCGATCGAACTATGTCGCACTGCGGCACTCGGCGGTCACTTAGAACGATGTGATCGATGCGGCCACGAACGTAACGCCTACAACTCGTGCGCTGATCGGCATTGTCCCAAGTGCCAGTCGCTGGCCCGAGCGAAGTGGCTGGAGAAGCGTCAAGCCGAACTTTTGCAGTGCGAGTATTTTCATGTCGTGTTTACCTTGCCAGCGCAACTGGCTACGCTGGCTCTGCAGAACAAACGCCAGATGTACGCCCTGCTGTTTCGTGCTACCGCCGAGACCTTACAGTCCATTGCAGCAGATCCGAAACACCTGGGAGCCCAGATCGGGTTTTTCTGCATCCTGCACACTTGGGGGCAGACTCTCCATGCTCATCCCCATCTGCACTGTGTCGTGCCGGGTGGCGGAATCTCCCTGGACGGTAGTCGTTGGGTCTCCTGCCGCCGTCGTCGCTTCTTCTTACCCGTGGAAGTACTGTCCTGCCGTTTCCGAAACCTCTACATTCGTTACCTGAAGAAAATCTACGCGGCCGGAAAACTGCGTTTCTCCGGCCAGCTACAGCACTTGTCTTCCCCAGCCAGCTTCGCCCGCTATCTGGCTCCGCTCCGCCGCAAGAAATGGGTGGTCTACGCCAAGGCGCCGTTCGGCGGGCCGGCTCGGGTGCTGGACTATCTGGGCCGCTATACGCATCGCGTCGCCATCTCCAACCACCGACTCCAAGCACTCACAGAAAGACAAGTCACCTTCGCCTACCAGGACTACAAACACGAACACCAGCACAAGTTGATGACCTTGTCGGCGGACGAGTTTCTGCGGCGCTTTCTGCTGCATGTTCTGCCAGACGGCTTCCAGCGCATCCGCCATTACGGTCTTCTCAGCAACCGGCACCGTGCCGAAAACCTGGCCCGTTGCCGGGAACTCCTGAGCATGCCGGCGCTGATCCCGCAGCCACAACAAAACTATCGCGAGCGTTACCAGCAACTAACCGGACACGACCTGCTGCTTTGCCCACGCTGTATCCAGGGCCACATGCTGCGAATCGGTCTCCTCTCGGTCGGCGCTGGGGAAGGTTGGGATAGCTCATGAGCAGGCTGCCTCCATTCCTGCTTGCCGAGAGACGTCCGCCTCCCAGGTCCTTTCCGGAGTTCTGTCCCGATTCGATTCCACCACTGTGGCGAGCTCCATCACTCTCACCCATTCATCCTCATCTCAGCTCGCCCCCATCGAAAACAACACCGTCGGCTACTTTTGGCGCCTCCTCCTCACCACCACTTTCGGCGTTCTCTCGGGTTTCCTCGCCACTCGTCGCACTTCAAAACACATAGCTCGAACCATCCTGCCGCGGCTTAGCACAATAGACTTTTAAGCAGAGTGCCGTCGGCTTTTGTGCTCAAGCACGCGTGTTTCTGGGCATGGCACCCTGCTTAAAATCCTCTGCATTATCGGCTGGAATTGGAACCAATTGGAACCAAAACCCGAAGCAGAGTGTCTGTAAGTATTTGAAAACGTGGTGGCCAGGGACGGAATCGAACCGCCGACGCCAGCCTTTTCAGGGCTGCGCTCTACCAGCTGAGCTACCTGGCCCGAGACAGATTTAATTCTAACAGACGGCTCACGCCTGTTGCAGTTCTTCGAGCTGCGCGCCCGTCTCGCGCTCCACGTTCGCGTGCAGGCTGTTGCCGTGCGCGTCCATGGTGACGATAGCCGCGAAGTTATTCACGCGCAGATGCCACATCGCTTCCGGAATTCCGAATTCCATCAGGTACACGCCCAGCACCTTCTCCACCGTGCGCGCATAGAATTGGGCTGCACCGCCGATGGCATTTAGATAAACCGCGCCGGATTTTTCGAGCGCGGCCAGCGTCTTCTTGCCCATCCCGCCTTTGCCGATCACGGCCCGCACTCCGTACTTCTCAATGATGGTTGCTTGATACGGCTCTTCGCGGCTGCTGGTGGTAGGTCCCGCGGCTTTCACCACCCAACCATCCCCTTGCTTGAGCATCACCGGACCGCAGTGATATAGGACGGACCCTCGCATATCGACCGGCGGCGCGTTCTTCATTAAATGCGCATGCACCGCGTCGCGCCCGGTGAAAACTTCGCCCGAGACGAGCACGACGTCACCCACGCGCAGGCTCCGCACCTGTTCTTCCGATACGGGTGCGCGCAGCACCACTTCGCGGCCGGTCAGAGGGAATCCTTCTGAATGCGCCATGCGCTCAACGGCGCGATCGGGATCGCGGTACAGCCAACTCGTGATCGCACCGCTGGATGCATCCAACCGCACGCCCAGCCGGCGGAACGCCCAACAATCATAGGCAACGGAGACGAAGAAGCTGGCGGGCAATCTGTTCGCAGCACAAATCTTGCAGCCGATCAGCGACACTTTTCCGCCGAAGCCCATCGCACCAACGCCTATGCGATTGGCCTCTTCCATAATCTCGGCTTCCAGTTTGGCCAGCTCCGGAACCGGATTCACATCATCCAGCGTTCGAAACAGTTGCCCCTTCGCCAAATCATATCCGTGCGCGCGATCGCTTCCGATACACACGCCCAGCGCACCTGGAGCGCAACCTTGCCCCTGAGCCTGCCATACCGCGTGCAGGATGCATTTGCGCACTCCTTCCAACGTTCGGTCGGCGCGTCCCAAGTGATCCAACTCGCTCGGCAGCGAGTACTGGATGTTCTTGTTCTCGCAGCCGCCGCCCTTCAAAATGAGTTTCACTTCGATCTCGTCCTGCTCCCATTGCTCGAAGTGGATGACCGGCGTTTCTTCGCCCAGATTGTCGCCGCTGTTCTTGCCCGTGAGCGAATCCACCGAGTTCGGCCGCAGCTTTCCACGACGCGTGGCCTCCGCAACGGCTTCGCGGATCGCGTGCTTCACATGCATCTGATTGACGGCCAGCGGGGTGTGCACCACAAAAGTCGGCATGCCTGTGTCCTGGCAGATGGGCCCGGCATCTTCCTGCGCCATGTCGATATTGGTAGCGATAATTCCCAGCGCTTGCGCAGCCTGTGTACCGGCCACTTCAGCTTCCAGCGCCACGCCCATGGCGGCGCGCACATCCGGCGGCAGGTTGGTGGAGGTCTGGGTGATCAGCTCAATCAGACTATCTTTCAAGAACGTCATTAGCTCTAGATTAGCGTTACTGCTGGCACACAAAGTTGCTCGCGTCGTTCGGATCGCCATGCCCGCTGTATTCGGCGTGCTGTGGGTGGGCGCACAGCGGACGGCTACGGCCGGGAAACGCGGGTCCGGTGGCTATCACGCGATCCGGAGCCACGCCCTTCTCCACCCAATCCACCACCGCGCTCAACATGTCGAAACGGTCGAGCGTCGCGCTTCCGCCTTGGCAATGTCCCATGCCGGGCACCAGGTAAAGCCGGCTCCAGCTTGTCACAGGAGACTCCGCCGCTCCTCCGCTTGTGTCCTTCGCCATCTTCTCGTAATAGCGCAGCGTCTCGAGCGGGGAGAACCACGGGTCGCTCAAGCCGTGATAGAACAGCAGCTTTCCTCCGTGTCCCGAGAAGGTTGTCAGATTGGTCCACAGGCTATCGCCAAGCTGCGCGGTCTTGTCAGCCTCTACGCGCGCCGCTTCGCGGTCTACATTGAAGTGCGTGAAATCCACTCCAGTGGCCACCGGAATCACGGGCCCGCTCAACAGTCCCGGAATAAACCCGGTGTCGTCGATGCCCGCATCGAAGGGAAATCCCGGATAAATCTGATCTCCGTACGACCACTTTGGACCGGCGAACGCCGTCTTCAACGTGTCCACTTGCGCCTTGCTTAAACAGGTGTCGGTCTTGGCGCCCGAACACGCCAGCGCCGCGGGATCGAAATTGCACGCGCGTTGATTGAAGATCATTCCGTCCTTCAATCCGTCTTTCGCGTCGCAGGCCTGGAGCAGAGAACCGACGATGAGTTTGCGGTCCGATGGCGAAAACGTCTTCTTTGGATCGGGCTTGCCGCTATCGTCTTTGGGGGCTGCCTGGTCGAACACGGCCGTCATGAACCCGAGCGCGAGATTGGAATGCCCGGTGCGAATCGCAGGGTCGCCGGAAATGATGCCGTCGAAATAGTCGGGATAGCGCTGCGACATGATCATCGCCTCGCGCCCGCCCGTGGAGCAGCCGTCGAAATAAGAATGCTGCGCAGCCCGCCCATAATACGACGCAATCATCTCTTTCGCTAATCGAGCCACTCGCCCGATGGCCACGTAATAGAAATCCAGGGTGGCCTGCTGGTCGCGGAAAAAGCTGCCGTCGAATCCGCTGCCCTTGTGGCCGGTATCGGTAGTGACTACGGCAAACCCTCGCGCGAGAGCCGGTTGATTTCCGGCGGCTTGCAATCCCAAAGGCGGCGCGACGTTGCCATTCAGCCCGCCCCCTCCCTGGAAGAGGAATCTACCATTCCATTCATCCGGCAGCGCGAGAGCGAATCCGATGCCGTAGGGTTTTCCTTCAGCCCCGGTGCGCTGATCGATCACGCCTTCGACGTGGCAGTACGCGGGCAGCGCGATCGGCGGCGCATTTGGCGGATTTGGAATTCTCTGAACGCCAGGCGGCGTGGCGTCGGCTTTTGTAATCGCAAGCGTCAGGCCGGGCGCCCGATACTTCAGCATGTCCGCGCAGTGCGGGGCGCCTGACTGAGCGAACGCGGCGGATGCGGCCAACGCAAAGAACGCGCAAAAAATCCTGATTTCCCTCATTGCTGTGCCATTGTATACTCAATGCTGCATGCAACGCCAGACGCTGGTAATCTTCCTGCTTGCTTTCGTGTCCTTGTCTGCTCAGCCTCCGGCCCAAACGCCGGCTGTTACGTCGCCCGAAGTCACGACGGAACGGCACATCATGTTCCGGATTTTCGCCCCTCACGCTCAGAAAATCTCGGTGTTTAGCACGGATCTTTTCGGTTTGAACTCGAGACATGACATGGCCAAGCGCGACGACGGCGTCTGGGAACTGGACGCCGGGCCGATCGATCCAGGTGCGTATCGCTACAATTTCGACGTCGACGGAGTGTCCGTGATGGATCCGCGCAGCGCGTCGGTAAGCGAATCGAATGGCAATGCCTGGAGCATGGTCTACGTCGCCGGCGCCGACTTCATGGAAACCAAGGATGTCCCACACGGCGCTGTTTCCAGCGTCACTTATGATTCGAAGAGCCTGGGCAAGTTCCGGCGCATGCACGTCTACACGCCTCCCGGCTACGAAACCAGTTCACAGAAATATCCGATCTTTTACTTGCTGCACGGCGCCGGCGATTGCGACGATTCATGGACCTCGGTGGGCCGCGCGGGGTTCATCATCGACAACCTGATCGCGGCCGGAAAAGCGAAACCGATGGTGATCGTAATGCCGGCCGGGCACACCACCACACAGCCCCTTCGAGGGCTCGATTTCAATGACGAGTTCGTGAAGGACTTCGTCGCAGACATCATGCCCTACGCCGAGACGCACTATCGAGTATTAAAAGATCGGCAGCATCGGGCCATCGCCGGGCTATCCATGGGCGGCGCGCAGACGCTCAATATCGCAATCCCGCACGCCGATGAATTCGCTTACGTGGGGGTGTACAGTTCCGGTATTTTCGGGATTGTTCCAATCGGTGGTCCGGCTGCCGGCGTCGCTCTGCCCGGTGGTCCTTCTTGGGAGCAGCAGCATCTGGCCGAATTAGATAACGCTTCGGCGAAGAAGGGGCTCAAGCTATTTTGGTTCTCCACCGGCAAAGACGATTTCGTGCTCGGCACCACCAAAGCCACGGTGGAGCTGTTTCAGAAGCACGGTTATCAGCCAGTGTTTCAGGAGAGCGCAGGCGCCCACACCTGGACCAACTGGCGTGAGTATCTAAACCAGTTCGCCCCGCAATTGTTCCAATAGTTCCCCAACGCACTCTGATACAATCCAGGTTTATGTTTCAAGGACTGGAGCACACCGCCATTGCCTCGCCCGACCCCAAGCGCCTGGCCGAATGGTACGTGCAGAATTTGGATTTTCACATCAATTACACTTACGGCGGCAATTATTTCGCACGCGCCAAGAACGGGACGCTGCTGGAGTTCATTCCATCGGAGGGGGATCGCGCGCCGCAAAAAATGAAAGATCCTGGCATTCGTCACCTGGCAATCAGTGTGGATGACTTCGACGCCGCCACCGAAGAGTTGCGCAAACGCGGCGTTCAGTTTCTCACCCAGCCCACCGCTGTTCAAGGCAACCGGCTGATTTTTTTCAGCGACGGCGATGGCAATATCGTGCACTTGATTCACCGCCCTCAGCCTCTTCCCTAACCGGATGCTCCCAAGCCGGATTTCACAGTGATCAGCCGGGTATTCAAGGCTTTTTCCTATCGCGATTTTCGCCTCATGTGGTTTGGTGCGTGCACCTCCAGCATCGGCACCTTGATGCAGACCTTCGCGCAGGCTTGGCTGGTTCTGGACATCACCAAATCGCCTTTCATGCTCGGCTTGGATTCGTTCCTGGGCAGCATTCCGATCGTTCTGTTTTCACTAGTGGGTGGTGTGTTTGCCGATCGCACGGAGCGGCAGAAGCTGCTGCTTGGATCGCAATTCGTTCAGATGGCATGCGCATTTTTGCTGACCGCCCTGTTCGCAACCGGCGTGGTCCACATATGGCAAATTCTGACCCTTTCGTTCGTCGTCGGCACCGCGCAGTCCTTCGGGGGACCGGCCTATTCAGCCCTGATTCCAACACTGGTGAAGACGGAGGATTTGCCCAACGCCATCGCTCTAAATTCAATTCAATTCAACGTGGCGCGAGTGCTGGGACCCACGGTGGGAGGCGTCGCACTCACTCTGCTGGGCGCGTCATGGTGCTTCGGACTGAATGGCATTTCATTCGTGGCCGTCATTATTTCGCTGCTGATGATCCATCCTCATTTCGTTCCCAGCAAGAGCCGCGAATCGGTTTTGACCAGCATGAAGGAGGGATTTCATTTCATCCGCGACCAAGGCGCCATGCAAGCATTGATTGTCCTGGCTTTCATGATGACGCTACTGGCCTTTCCCTTGATCGTGTTCTTGCCGGTATTCGCGAAGGATGTTTTTCATGGCGGCCCCAGTCTTTATACGGTCTTTTTGGTGTGTTCCGGGATTGGGTCTATCTGCGGGGCACTCACCGTGGCTGCCATGGGCAAACATAAACACATGGGTCTTCTGGTTTTGCTGATGATGCTGGGTTTGGGCGTATTCATCTCCGGGTTCGCCATCTCTCGGAATTTTATTCTGAGCTGCGTTCTCATTTTCTTCTCCGGCGCTTTACTCCTGGCAGTCTTCACCAGCATTACCTCGCTCGTGCAGTTGATCGCGCCCGACAACATGCGCGGCCGGGTGATTAGTGTCCAGAATGTCGCCTTTCGCGGCGGTATGCCGGTTGGGAGCCTGGTGGTGGGAGCGCTGGTGAAGCAATTCACGGCGCCTGTGGTGCTCACCTGGAACGGTGTCCTTCTAACCTTGTTGGCAGTGTATTTCCTGCTCGTCCATCGAAAAGTTGCAACTCTCTAGGCTTGTGGGCGTCTCAAATCTAAACCGTATGAAATGTCCGGTCATCATTCTCACCCTGCTGGTACTCGGAGCCGCTCTGGGAGCGGCGTTGGACGAGTCCGATCTGTTGAAAGCCCGGGATCATCAGGATCGCGCGGCGCTCGAAAAGATGGCAGCCGAATCGCATGCCTTGGCCGACAAACAGCCGAACGATGCTGCCGCGCAGTACAGGTTCGCGCTGGCGGAATCGTACTCGGCCGAAGTCGCCATCGAAGTGCATGATAAGGCTGGCGCCAAGAATGCGGCTCAAGCCGGTATGGACGCTGCCACCAAGGCCGTCAGCATGAAGCCCGATTCGGGCGAATATCAACGGATCTTGGGAACCCTTTGCGGGCAGATGATCTCCGGTAGTTCACTGGCCGGCCTGAAATATGGCAAGTGCGCTTTGGATGCGGTGGATAAGGCCATTGAGCTGGATCCTAAATCGTCGATGGCCTATCTGAGCCACGGCGTTGGGAATTTCTATCTGCCGCAAGCTTTTGGCGGAGGAATCGAACTCGCGATCAAGGATTTTCGCAGGGCAATCGAACTCAACGCGAAGAATGCCGATGCCTGGCTATGGCTGGGCGTGGCGCTCCGCAAGAGCAATCAGGCCGCTGAAGCCCAGAAGGCCTTTGAGCAATCGCTGCAAATAAATCCAAACCGCGTTTGGGCTAAGCAGCAGCTCGAAAAAACGCCCGGCTCATAATACCTTCCATCAGAAACCATCGCGCTCCTCAACAGTCTATAAGGAGGAGTACAAGCGATGCCTGGGACTTTACAAGATTTTGCTCAAGCAGTTCATGACGTGATTTCGACTTGCCGCGACGCTGAACAGGGCTTTCGCGGTGCGGCGTACACCGTCAACGATCCAACCATGAAGGAGATGTTCGAACAATACTCCGCGCAACGCGCGCAGTTTGCCGTCGAGCTGCAGGGAGCGGTGAAAACGATGGGTTTTCAGCCTACCGATCCCCAAGGATTGGGCGGAATGCTGCACGCCAGTTGGATGAGTTTGAGAGGCATGGTAACCGGGCACGACGTCCACGGAATTCTGGTGGAAGTGGAGCGAGCCGAGGATTGGTCTTTGAAGACGTACCGGGTGGCGCTGGGAACCACGCTGCCACCGGAGATCGCCGCGATCATCCAGAGACAATTCGACGAAGTGCAAAAAGCCCATGATCGGATCAAGAATTTGCGTGAATCCACTGAGCCACCGCCTGAAGCGCCGCCTGCACCGTCGAAAGATGCCGAGGCTCCGCGGCAGGAGTTGTCCCATACGAACGCGCCACGCGGCGAGTGATGGTGCGGTCAGGCTCGTTGAGCATGTTAGCATGAGCATATGAGTCATCGCCTGCAGGTCTTGATCCCGCCTGAGTTGGATTCGCAACTTCGCAAGGCCGCACAGCGCAATCGAGTCTCAAAAGGCGAGTGGGTGCGTCGGGTCCTAGAGGAATCATTACGAAAGACGGCAAATGGTCCCGCGCAACGGGACCCCTTGCGACGGCTGGAGTCGCTGAATGGACCCACCGCGAACATCGATCGGATGCTCGCAGAGATCGATGCCGGACGCCGATGAACTGGTTCCTCGATCTAACATGATGAGGGTGTTCATCGATTCCAACATACCGATGTACGTTGCCGGCCGCGAGCATCCAAACCGGGAGCCGTCGCGCCGCTTCTTGCGCCGCGTCCAAGAAGGAAAGGTGGACGCTTGCACCAGCACCGAAGTGTTGCAGGAGATCCTCTATCGTTATGCCTCTCTCGGCAGGCTGGATCTGGCCCGCCAGGTTTACGATCTTTTCGTCGAGTTCTGTCCCACTGTTTTCGGCGTCACCCTGGCTGATACCGATCGCGCTCGCGACCTGGTCTGCGAAGCTATCGGTCCGTCCGCGCGAGATGCGGTGCACGCCGCGGTTATGCTGAACAACAATATCGAATGGATCGCGACGTTTGATTCGGGCTTCGACGACATCGCAGGCCTTCGCCGCCTGAAGCTCTCGTAGGCAGCGCGTTATCTCAACGCGTCAAGTCGATGCCGAATTTCTTTAACTCTTCGGCGTAGTAGCGCCGGTGCAGCAGATCCCACTCCTCGGTACCTTCCGGGATTTCCTTCTTCTGCGAGTGGATCTTGGTGCGGGCGGCGCGCTCCGCCTTTTCTTCGACGCCCAACAGCTCGGTCATGGAATGCACCACCTCCAGCCGCACGTCGTTGGGATCTTTCTTCAGGCGAAACTCGCGCGATTTGCGGAACGCAGCCACCATCTTGTGCGAGATATCGTTGATTTTGTCGCGCGACAGCTTCATGTTGTCGCCCGTGTCGCGGCCCGATGCCCGGATCACCTTGCGCTGCGAAATCAGCGTGTTCTTGATCCGCCGGAACATCTCCTGATAGCTCACGCCCTCGCGCCGCATGTAATCGCTGTACTGGCTCAACAGCTCGCGCACCTCGTCGTTGAGGCGATCTTCCACCTGTAACTCTTCTTCGATCAGATGGCCGATCATCTCGGCGGCCGATTCGGTGCTGCTCGTCTCGATGATCTGCGGCGTCATCCGGGCCACCAGTTGCCGCGAAAGATAGCTGATGAACTCTCTACTCAGAAGCATGCAATTTTACGAGGTGCGATCGATTCCGCCGCCCCCTTGACAATTCCCCAATTCTCGCACATTCAGTTGGGTAACTCGCCGCGATGGTGTTCGAGAAATCCCGCGTCAATCGGCTTGCGGCCCCGAAATCCCTCGTCGACGCCGTGCCAGAACTGGATGCCGCGCTCACCCATCTTCCAGCAAAGGTAAACTTCTTCTCCCTGGAACAGCGTCGGGAAATCGATGAGGCCCGTATCCAGATCCTTCACCAGGCAACCGAATTCCTGAAGTCTGTCAAAGGCTTCCTTGAGAGACTGAGCCGCCGCTTCCCGGGAGTTCTTTTGCTCCATTACCTGGACGCGGTCCACTCGCATACCGCCCGTAACGGCCATGCGTTGCGAAAAGCTCTGCCAGTCTTTCTCCAGCCGTTCGTACTCGGCCTTGAGAGCGATAACCCGGCGAATGGCCGCATCCACGTCGGGAAGAACCTTTTCGGCTTGTCGTAAAGTGAAGAACCTTGGCATGGTCCCAGGGCTAGACAGGAGAGGCAAAAGACACGGTAACTCAGATAATTATAGCAGCGTCACAAGTCTATGACCTGGAATGGGAAAAAGCGCAGTCCGCGATAATGGAATGGTGACGTTGCTGCGGGCAATTACTTTGATCGCCGTGCTGTCGGCCGGATTCGTCTTGGGACAATCCATCAACAGCGGCACGATATCGGGCCTAGTGACCGATCCCTCCGGCGCGTTCATTGCGGGCGCGAAGGTGCGGCTCACCAATCCGGTCACAGGCTTCGAGCAAATGACTGTGACCGATACCGGCGGAAACTTTCGCTTCAACAGCGTTCCCGTCAACAACTATCGGCTGGAAGTAACCTCGTCGGGCTTCAATGCGGTTCAGCAGAACGTAGACGTTCGCAACTCAGTGCCGGTGGTGGCGAACGTCGCCTTGAACATCGCTACGGAGTCCAGCACGGTGACGGTGCAAGCCACCGCGCAGGCGGTGGAAACCGACACGGCGGCGCACCAGGATGTTGATTCCAGCGCGTTCGCGAAGCTGCCCGTATTTAGTCCTGGCGCCGGGATGAGCGACGCCATTACCTACAGCACCGGCGCGGTGGCGGCCGACGCCAATGGATTCTTTCATCCCCTCGGCGATCACGCGCAAACCACCTTCGTCATCGACGGCCAGCCGGTAAGCGATCAGCAGAGCAAGCTGTTTTCGACGCAGATTCCACTGAACGCTCTGCAAGGCATGGAACTGATTACCGGATCGCCCGACGCGCAGTATGGGGACAAAACCAGCCTGGTTGTCAACGCAACCACCAAGTCCGGATTGGGCGCTACCAAGCCGTTCGGCAGTTTCGACACTAGTTGGGGATCATTCGGCACCTATTCGGAAAGCGCCACGCTGGGATTCGGAACTCCGAATTTCGGAAACTTCCTGGCGGTGAATGGCAGCCGCTCCGGCCGCTTCCTGGACACGCCGGAGTTCCTGCCCATCCATGACATCGGTAACAATGGCAGCATCTTCGACCGTATCGATTTGCAACCCGGTCCGAAGGATGTTTTCCATCTGGATCTATTCACTGCGCGAAATTGGTTCCAAGTCCCGAACAGCTACGATCAGCTCACGCAGGATCAACGGCAGCGCGTAATGAGCTGGAGCATCGCGCCCGGCTATCAGCACACCTTCAACGCTCACACTTTGCTCACGGTAAATCCCTTCGTACGGCGCGATCAGCTCAATTATTATCCGAGCCGGGATCCGTTCGATGATACGCCGGTGACCGCCTCGCAAAACCGCATTTTGATGAATTATGGCGTGAAAGTGGACTTGGCGATTAGCCACGGGCATCACGACATCAAGATCGGAACTCAGATCCAGCAAACCCGGCTGCTCGAGAATTTCTCGTTCGCCATCACCAATGCCGATTACAACCCGGTGTGTTTGGATAGCGGAGGAAATCCGCTGCTGTTGCCGGGCGTGACGAATCCGGAGGACTGTTCTCTCACCAATCCGACGTATGTGGCGAATCCCAACCTGTTGCCGGGAATCGTCCCTTATGATTTGACGCGCGGCGGTTCTCCGTTCAATTTTCACGCTACCCATAACATCAACGAGTATGCGTTTTACGTGATGGACACCATTAGCTTGGGCCACCTGACGATTAATGCCGGATTGCGGGACGATCAATACAACGGTCTGACGTCTGCCAACGGGGTGCAGCCCCGTCTGGGGCTCTCTTATCTCTTGCCTACCAACACGGTGTTGCGAGCCTCCTACGCGCGGACGTTTGAAACGCCGTTTAACGAAAATCTGCTGCTATCGGACGCCGGGGGCACGGGCGGTCTTGAGCAAAACCTTTTTGGAACCGTTTTCACTCCCATCCGGCCGGGCAATCGCAACGATTTCGACACGGGATTTCAGCAAGGAATCGGCAAGTGGCTGATTATCGACGCCGACTATTTCTGGAAGTTCACTCACAACGCGTTCGATTTCGACGTGCTTTTCAATACTCCGATCACTTTTCCGATTTCCTGGAACAACTCCAAAGTGGACGGCGTGACGGGGCGCGTGAGTACGGTCAACCTGCACGGGTTCCAGGCTTACATGACACTGGGGCACACGCGAGCGCGGTATTTCCCTCCGGAAACCGGCGGCTTAATTGCGTTAGGCGGCATCCCCACGGGCGTTTTCAGGATCGACCACGATCAGGCCTATCAGCAAAACGTGAATACGCGCTATCAACGCCACAAGAATGAGGAGTGGATCGATTTCACCTGGCGCTTTGACAGTGGGCTGGTAGTGAGCGGCGTGCCGGATGTGGCGTCCGCTTTGACGCTAACGCCGTCCGAGCAGGTGGACGTCGGCTTCGCTTGCAATGGAGTTGCGGCCACGCTTACATCGCCCATCCGAACCTGCAATGGAACGGGAACTTCGACCTTGCTGACGCTGCCGCAAACCGGCACCGAAAATGACGACCACAATCCGGATCGGGTGAAGCCGCACAGTCTCTTCGATATCGGCGTCGGCACCGACAACCTGTTCCACAAGGAATCCGGGCCGCGTTGGACGCTTCGATTCACAGTGGAGAACGCCAGCAACAAAGTGGCGCTGTACAATTTCCTCTCCACCTTCAGCGGCACTCATTTCATCGAGCCGCGGACCTATCAGGCCACCGCCGGATACGTATTCTGAACCAGCCGCCCGAGTTGCCCTACGGCTGATATTCCACCACCAGCATCGTGATGTCGTCTTCCTGCTCAGACGCTTCGCTGAAATCTTCCACCGCCTCAACCAGCTTGGAGTGCAGCTCGGCACAGCCGATGCCGGCATGGGCGCAAAGAAATTCCTTCAATGCTTTCTTGTCGAAGAACTCGCCGTCCGCATTGGCTGCTTCGGAGAGACCGTCGCTGAATAGCACCAGCTTGTCGCCCGGATGCATTTGTATGCTTTTCACTTCGTAAGCAGCGACATCCATCATGCCGATCGGCAAACCGGTACTGTCCAGCAACTGCAATTCGCCACTGGCGCGCACCAGCACCGGCTTGGGATGCCCGGCGTTGGACCAGCGCAACTCCCCTCCCCGGTCGATCGTGCAGTACACCACCGTGGCGTATTTCTCCCCACGCGCGCGCTCGATCAAGAAGCGGTTCACTCTCGACATGACGTCGTCGATTCGTAGCGCGCCTTCGGAAGCGAAAACGAAAGCGCCCTGCAGCAGCGCGGCCAGCAGCGCGGCGCTAACGCCTTTACCTGAAACATCCGCGATCACACACGCGTACAGATCCGGACTCACGCAGCGCACGTCAAAATAGTCGCCGCCCACCTGGCGTGAGGCGATGCTCGATCCGGTAGCGCGAAACCATCCCTCCGTCGGCAGTTGGCTCGGCAGCAAACCAGTCTGGATGTCGCGGGCGATGTTCAGCTCTTCTTCCATGTGCTGCTTGCTGCGCTCCTCTTCAAGCAGCCGCGCGTTTTCGAGAATGGTGGAAGCTTCGAGCGCCAGTGTTTGGAGGATCTCCCGATTTCCGGAGGAAAGGTCGGCCGCCGTCAATCGGGAATCCATGTAGAGCACGCCCACCGTGTTGTTCAGCGAAGTGGCAACGGTCTCCTGCATCGATCCGGTTCGAACCTGGATCAGCGGCACGCAGACCACGCTGCGCAGTTCCAGATCGGCCACCGACATTTCGGGACGGAATCCGTCGGCGCCCAGCGGGTCGAACGTCATCGACAGCAGATCGCGCCGGGTGCGCAGCGCTCGATTGATCAGGGATCTCGGCACACCCAGGTCTGACGTGTCCAGCGGAATGCCGCGCTGGTCGCGCGCCACCCGTACCTCCAGCTGATCGCCTTTTCCAAGCAGCAGGAATCCGCGCTCGGCGCCGGTTACCGAAAGCGCCGCGTCCACCACGGCGGCCAGCACATCGCTGGTCGATAAGGAGCTTTGCAGCGCGCGGGCAACTTCCACCAGAGATCGCAGTTTGGAGAGATTGGTGGCGCCCGTGCCGGCCGGCGCCGACATCTTCCCCAGGTACTGATTCAGATCGTCTTCCTTGAGAGAAAACGCCAGACGGTAGGAATCGGGGAAGCCAAAATCGATGCGGTCGCCATCCTTCAGCGCCTGGCGCCGTACGCGCTGGCCGTTCACAAAAACACCGTGGCGGCTCTCCAGATCTTCCACCACATATTCGCCGCTATCCACCGAAATGCGAGCGTGATTGCGAGAGATGCGGTTGTCCCTCAGCACCAGATTGTTTTCACCCTGGCGGCCGATCAGGAAGGGTACCGGTTCGATTGCCACGCGGCTGCGATTACCGGATGGATTGGTGACGGCCAGCGCGGGCGCCCGGCCGCTGGCAGTGGGTGGCCCTGCTGCCGATATCGCCCCACTGCTGTCGGGAGACATCAGTGGCTCCGGGCATGCCGCGCTCGGACGGTGGCCAGCGATGGCTCTGGTTCGGCTGCCTCTGTCAATTCCTTCTCGCGCAGAACCTGACAGTGGGAACAGTACCCTCCCACTTCGGTCCGCGACAGGACAATCTCAAATCCGAAATGAGTCTCGATCTGTTCCCGCATCTTCTTCAACAGATCGCCGAAGAACTCTTCGATTTTGCCGCAGCGCAGGCAAATCACATGGGCATGTTCCTGTTTCAGGCGCGTCTCGTAGTAGTGCTGGTCCCCGTCGTGATGCATCAGGTCCAGCTCGTCCACCAGGCCGCCGGCCTTCAAGAGCTTGAGCGTCCTATAAACGGTGACCCGGTTCAGTTTAGGGTCTTTTTCGCGCGCCAGTGTGAACAGGCGCTCGGCATCCAGATGCTGGCCGGACTGATCGATGAGATCGAGCAGAATCTTCCGTTGGCGCGTGAGCCGAACGCCCTGTTGTTTCAACGAATCTTTGATTCCGGAAACCGCCATGAAGGAACGCGCTTCGAGACCCCCCTAGAAGAGTACCAAAGCGGGGCCATCACCGTGAGGCTGTTGCCAATTGCGCCCGCAGGGAGGGATCCGGCGGTCAGTTCGCGAGCGGAGGTCAGTTTGCAAGTTTAGATGCGCGCTGGATGCTGCGGATAACCAGACGCCGAGGATCCAGAAGGTGCTGCGGCTTAAAGTGTCGCGCGGACCATCTACAACCCGGATCGAATTCGATCCCCAGGAAGTATCCAATCTCGCGGTACACACAGTACCGAACCTTGCCGAGCAGTTCTCCCTTGGGATAGCTGATACGAAGATCGGTCTGCAGGGGGACCGGCTGGTCGAATTGAAGACACGCTCCCGACAGCGAGATGTCTTCCAGATTGGCTACCCCTTTGCGAATGCGCCCGGACTTGTCCTTCCACTGGACATCCACCATATCCGCACACAACATCCGGGGCTCTATGCGCCTGTCGAACATACACTTCTTATCGGCGAACGAAAGGTGAATGATTATGATGGGTCTGCCACCAAAATCGCCCTAACCAGCCGTAAGGCCTAACCACACAGTCTGTACCGACAGAGTACCATGCCCCCTTCGGAAGTACTAGACGCTTTGTCAAATTCTGTAGGGTTTTGATAAGCGTGTCACTGACCGGTCTGTGACCTGAACGCGCTCTCCCTTCTCTTGACCCTCGCCGGGCGCGATAGTAGACTGAGGCCATCATTCTCACGCTGCTCTGGCTTACGCTTCTCAGGCTTAGTCTTCTCAGGCCTCATTCCCCCCAAGCGCAGTCCATCGCAAACGTATTTTCGCTGGTTTTGGTGATCGCGGCCGGTGTTTTTCTGGTGGTCGCCGTGGGCGTGATCTTGAGCCTGGTCCGATTCCGTTCGCGCGGCGTCACAACGGCTGAACCCCGGCAAGTGTTCGGATCCCAGAAACTGGAAATTCTGTGGACCGTGGTGCCGCTCATGATCGCTTCTGGCCTCTTCGTCGTCACCGTCCGCGCCATGGTTTCGATTGATGCCCCTCAGGATTCCGATCGGCCGCCCGACCTGGTGATCACCGGTCATCAGTGGTGGTGGGAAGCCCGCTACCCAAATGGGGTGGTGGTCCCCTGGGACATCCATATTCCCGCCTCGCGCCGGCTGCGAGCGCGCA
>JBEKLB010000125.1:0-15317 GCA_050010415.1 Bryobacteraceae bacterium
GCCCAGCGCGCCGTTGTCACCACGCTCCAGGGTTTGGTGTAGTAATCGGGATCGTCGATGGTCGCTTCCAAACGCAGGGTATTCGAATCGGGCCGCGTGAATTTTTCCGTTACGTGCAGCTTCTCGCCGTGCCCGTGCCCGGCGGCATCCAGCCACGTTCTGTCGTTCATCCCGATGGTGTCCACCACCAGCGTGTCGCCTTCCCAGTGGCCCACCGAATATCCCAGATAATTCGGATTGGGGTCCGCCGGTTGCTTGCGCCCATCCATCCAAATAATGCGCCACACATGCGCGCCGCCTTCATAGATGAATAGAATGCGGTCCGGCATCTGGAAAATCTCGGTCGGATAAGGTGTGTACATCATACGAGGCACGCCGGGAGGAAGGCAGAAACCTTCCGGATCGTCCTTGGAGTGATTCGCGGTGCGCTCGTCGAACTCCTTTTTGCCAAGAGCAGTGAAGGGAACCACCACCGCGCCGCCGTCGGGCGCACGCCCCTGCTTCTGCATGTCGATGATGTAGGGCACTTGCCACATACCCTTCGCCAGCCCGCCGAAATCCGGTTTTCCGGCATTGACGCCGTAGAACGGATTGTCGGGAAGCCTGGGCGCTGGACCGGCCGGTGGACCGGCAGGCTCCCTTCGGAATCCATTCTGCGCGCGTCCGCCCTCCACCCCGCCAGCTGCGCCCGGACGGGGAGCGGGGGCCGGCCCTTCTTGACCCAACGCCGGAATGATCGGCAATGTGGCTATCAGTGCCAGTGATGCCGCCGCAAATACGCGCGAAGCAGAAAATTGATATGTCACTCTTGAAATCTTCCCTCACTCCATGGGTGGGAAGCAAGCCCGCGCGGTGAGGGCCTGCCCTAATCGCTACCCGACGTGGTTACGGGGGTCGCCACGGCAGCGGGGACTTCGTGGCTGGCTCCCAGCGTGACCAGCGTGTGGCCGTCCAGGGTATTGAAGATTTCAAGTGTGCCAATCAACTTGCAGACCGCTGTTACCGGGGCTGTCGACGGAGGCGGAACCGGCGGGATGGTGACGGTGGCGCGAATCTGTCGGCGGGTGTTCACGGCCAAATTTAGATCCAGGATGGAATCAATCACAAGGGGCTGGCTGGTGCCTGGCGACACGTTGACGATTTTGGTCTTCAATTCCGTTCCGTCGTCGGCCACGAACGCGAGCAGCGCGGAGCAGGATGTACCTGTTGTTCCGGCCGGAGCGATGCCCGGATTGAGCGCGTTCAATTGCGCCGTTTGACCTTCGGCGATACCAACGATTCCCGTGGTGCGCGTCACTTGGACCGGCGGTGTGACATTGGTTTGCGCATAGAGCCCAAACGTGGCCAGCGCGAAGACACAAATCCTCTGTGCGTGTTGGAACATGGTTTCACTCCTTCGTGAGGTACGGAAGCGCTAATTGCGTCTCCCTTTCTGCAAACCCAGTGAAGAAGTGAAAGTTCCGCCGCGATTCTCGCTCGCTATTTAGCCGGCGGTGCGGCCTTGGTGGCCACGTCCCAGTGCTCGGCGATTTTGCCGTTGTCGATGCGGAACATGTCGAACCAGGTGGTGGTGTACTTTTGTCCCTTGTTCACGGGATCGTCCATCTCGCGCACGAACGACAGTGTCACGAAGTTACCTTCCGCTTGAATCGCGACCAGGCCGGGAACTGTGTCTTGGACTGGCATGGGTCCACCGAGCTTGGTGAAATATGCCTTGAAACCCACAATGCCGGTGTCGGCGTTGGGATTGTGCTGGATGTAATCGTCCTTCATGTACTTGCCGGCTTCGTCCAGGTGGCGCGCGCGGAGGATGACGCGGAAAAAGTCATAAGCCAGCTTCTTGTTGGCGGCCAGCTTCGGATCGTTGCTCTTGAGCAGCGCAGCCTGGTCGGGCGCGGGTGTAACCGGGAGCGCGGCGAAAACGGGCGCTGCGAACAGAGCCAGCGAAAGGGCGCAATCGAGTCGAGTCATACGAGAGATTCTATGCAATTGACAGAGGGATTGACAAATGGCTCGGGTTGGCCTAACATGTCGGTATGCGACATGTCGTACCGCAACAAACCGTCGAGGCCAAACCGCTCACCGAGCCGGTGCTGTTAATCCTGACCAGCCTGGCTGCTCATCCCCGGCACGGCTACGCTTTGATCAAGGACATTGAATTGTTGAGCTCCGGCCGCGTGCGGATGAGCACCGGCACCCTGTTCGGGGCCTTGCGGCGATTGCTCGAAGATGGGTGGATCGAGCGCTTCGAGCAGGAAGACACCGCGCGTCAGAAGCAAGCCTATCGGCTGACCGCCATTGGCCGCAAGCAGTTGCAGTTCGAATTGCAGCGAATGAAAGAATTGACCCGTGCCGGATTTGCCAGGTTGAAAGCGAGCGAGGCGTTATGAGACGTGCTTATCGATTCTGCTTGCTGCTGTATCCGCGCGGGCATCGGGATCAATTTGCCGAAGAGATGCTGGATGTTTTTGACGAAGCGTCCACGGAGCGGCGCGAGCACGGGCGAGGCTGGTACGTTCGCTTCGCGTTGGCGGAATTCAGCGGTTTGATCGCGGGCGCAGTGGAGGCCTGGCTGGCTCCGCAACCGGCGGCGGAAGTTCGAACCGCGCGCTCTTCCTATCTGCCCCAGGAACTGCTGGACGCTCAACAGCGCGTGGATGCGAACATCGCAGCCATGGTGCACGCCATCGCCAATCACCAGTTCGAACGGGCGCGAGCTCTCTCCAATCAGGAACGCGAAGCGCGCGAGAACCTGCGCGTGCTGCGCCAGAAGTACGGGGACGAATACGGAATGAGTTTCTAGCTTCCCGCCGCCGTCTGCGCTGGAAAGGCGCGCAGCAATTCTTCGGCATAGATGGCCCCGGCGGGCGTCTCTTCGTGTTTGAAGAAGACGTAGACGTCGTGGCCCGATGCGAGCAGCTCCTGAACGCCCTCGGCGATCTCTTTGCGATCTTCGGGCGAATATTCGGGCATCCGCAATCGCGAATAGACAAACCCCGACGTGATTACCTTCGGAATCGTCAGCTTCTCCGATTCAGCCAGGCACAGCGCCACGCCATGCTTCTCGAGCAAGCCATATACACCGTCGTTCAGCCAGGATGCGTGGCGAAACTCAAAAGCACAGCGCATGTCGCGCGGCAAAGTGGCGAGAAAATCCGACAAAAGCGCTTCATCGCACTTGAGCGCGGGCGGAAGCTGAAATAGAACCGGCCCCAGCCGGCGCGCGGTCCGCAGCGGATCGATGGCCTTGAAGAACACCTCGGTAAAATCCGACGGTTTCAACCGCAGGATGTGCGTGATGCGCATGTGCGCCTTTAAGGGGAAGACGAAGCCGGCCCGCGTATCGGTCACCCAGTTTTCGAGCGTCGCAGCGGACGGCAACCGCCGGAATGTGTAGTTGACTTCCACCGCGTTCAGGCGTGTCGAGTAGTAGTTCAGGAACTTCTTGGACGCGAGCTTCTCCGGGTAGAACTCGGGCTTCCAACTGGGATAAGCGAATCCGGACGTTCCTGAATAAAGGTTTGGCATCAAATTCGCATCCCTTTGTCAACGCGCCGCATCCCATACAATAGTTCAAATAGCAGTGACTCCGCAAAAGGATCCGAAAAAAAGCTCGTCTGAGCGTTTCCGCGAATTATGGCCCGACATTCGCGAGATGGCGCGTCCGCGCCTCAAGATCCTGATGGTCGGCTTCGTGCTGATGTTGATCAGCCGGGTGTGCGGCCTGGTGCTGCCCACCTCCTCGAAATACCTGATCGACAACGTAATTGGCAAGCATCAACTCTCGCTCCTGGTTCCGATCGTGCTCGCCGTGCTGGCCGCTACGGTGGTTCAAGGAGTGACAGGTTTTGCCATCACGCAACTGGTGTCCAAAGCCGGCCAGCGCCTGATCGCCGAGTTGCGCGCAAAAGTTCAAGCCCATATCGGACGCCTGCCCGTCGCGTATTATGACGCGAACAAGACCGGTACCCTGGTGGCGCGCATTATGACCGACGTGGACGGAATTCGAAATCTTCTGGGCACCGGTTTAATTGAATTTTTCGGGGGCGTGCTGACCGCGGTGCTGGTGCTCGGCTTCCTGTTCCGCATCAGCGCCTTGCTCACCGGCATCGCGCTGGTGATCATCGTCGGGTTCGCCTCCGTATTGCAGAAAGCCTTTCGCACCATTCGGCCCATCTTTCGCGAGCGTGGCAAGATCAATGCCGAAGTGACCGGCCGGTTGACCGAATCGCTGGGCGGCGTGCGCGTGGTGAAGGGCTATCACGCCGAAGCGCGTGAGGAGGAAGTGTTCGATACGGGCGTGCAGCGGTTGCTCAACAACATCCTGAAGAGCCTCACCGCCACATCGTTCATGAGCCTGGCTGCCACGGTGCTGATGGGTGTGGTGGGCGCGATCATCATGTACGTGGGTGCGCGCCAGATCACGGCCCATGTCATGACGCTGGGCGATTTTGTCACCTTCACAGCCTTGCTCGCGTTCTTGATTGCTCCCATGTTTCAGCTGGTCAACATCGGGACGCAGCTCACCGAAGCCCTGGCCGGACTGGAGCGCACCCGCGAGGTGTTGCGCGAGCGGCCCGAGGATCAAGACCCGCGCCGCGTGGTTTCTCTCGCGCCCATAAACGGTCAAGTCATTTTCGATGGTGTGGATTTCTCGTATGACACCGGCAAAGAGGTGTTGCATGAGATTTCGTTCCGCTCCGAGCCAGGCACCGTGACGGCGTTGGTGGGCCCGTCGGGTTCCGGCAAATCCACGATCATTGGATTGATTGCAGCGTTTCACGGCCCGCAATCTGGAACGGTATTGGTAGACGGTGTCGATCTATCCACGGTCCGCCTGGATTCTTACCGAACACAGCTCGGCGTGGTGCTGCAGGAAACGTTCCTGTTTGACGGAACCATCTGGGAGAACGTCGCGTTTGCCCGGCCCCATGCCAGCAGGGAGCAAATTCTGGAAGCGTGCCGGATTGCGCGCGTGGATGAATTCGCCGAGGGATTCGAGAAGCAATACGACACCATCGTCGGCGAGCGCGGCGTGAAGCTTTCGGGCGGCCAGCGCCAACGAGTTTCCATTGCACGCGCGCTGCTGGCCGATCCGCGCATTTTGATTCTGGATGAAGCCACTTCGAACCTGGACTCCGAATCCGAGGGCATGATCCAGGAGGGCTTGCGCGCGCTGATGCAGGGCCGCACCACCTTTGTGATCGCGCACCGATTGTCCACCATCCGTCGTGCCGACCAGATTCTGGTGGTTGAAACCGGGCGTATCGTCGAACGCGGCACGCACGCTGAGTTGTACGCCGCACGCGGCCGTTACTACGATTTGTATACCAAGCAGCATGGCATTGAAGCGAACCTGTTTCTGGCGCCTGGCGAAGGCGACGATGGCGCCGCCGCCGACGGAGCGGTGGGTGTAACGGGCGGGTCGGGCGGCAACGTAGTGGCGGACGCGATGCGCATGTTGCGTGGTTAAAGCCAGATAGCCCGCGGCAACCGTCGTGTAACGCCCGCTCACGCCTTGCGGCGCAGCATCCCATCCAGGCTAAACGCTCCCGGTCCGGCAGTCACAAGATACAAAAAGAAGAAGCAGTACAGCACCGTGACCTCCCCGTTATTCAACAGGGGAAAAAGCCAGGGCCCCAAATGGATATGCACCATGAAATAAGCCACCGCCATTTCGCCGCACAGAATAAACGCCACGGGCCGCGTGAACAGGCCGAGAATGATGAGCGGACCGCCGACGATTTCGAGCACACCCGCGAACCACAGCATGGAGAATGCAGCTGCGGCATGGCCGCCTAACCCGCCCAGCGCGCCGAACTTCTGCGCCCCGTGCAGGGTGAAGGTGAAGCCCGCGACAATGCGCATCAGCGCAAGGGCGTGAGAGTCGAACGAAGAAGCTGCTTTGGCCATGCTCTCTATAAGACCGCGTGAGATGGCTGTTCGTCAAACGCTCGCCGGGCAAACGGCGGAGGTACGCCTCGTACTAGAAGTTCTGAACCTGCCGTTGCGATCTGATAGCCGAAAGCCCACCAAATGCATTGACCTGCGATAGATTCCATCGTACGCTAGGCTGTTCCGAAGACTAGCTCTCAGGTGAACCATCTTGATTCGTCCACGCACGACTATATTCATAGGCCTTCCCTGGCTGTTTTCCTTGTTTTTCTGCGGTCTGGCATTCGGCCAAACGAACGCGCTTAAAATTACCCAACCCGCGACATCGAATGGCCGGACCATTGTCACCACGGATCCCGCTATCTCTTTCCAAGGAACTCTGGCCTGGTCCGGCGGAGACAGGCGCGTGCTATGGGAGAGCAATCGGGGATTCAGCGATCTGGCCGCGATCAGTTTGGCGGACGATGGCAAGACCATTCTTTGGAGCTCGAACACGCAGGTCCCCTTGCGTCCAGGGATCAACCATGTGCGGATCAAAGCGCTGGGCCAACCTGGAGCGGCCGCTGCGGTGAACATCTTCTACACGCCGCAAACCCAAGAGCCGGCTTCCGAGCTTCGGACAACCATCTTCCATGGACAAAAGGTTACATACGAGGTGAGAGACGGGCTGGCGATTTATCAGAGCGATATCGTCCTCGGCAAAGCTGCTGACGTCGCAGCGGCCGCGGCTCACGGACCAGTGGTAGCGTCCGCGCATAGCGCAAAGGGTGTGCATCCGGATTCATTGACCATCACTCCGAACTTCGCATCTTCCAGTGGATTGTGGCCCGTGGTGAATGGCATAGTGCGGGTACCGTACACCAATCCGTCGGGCATCAACGCGACCAACGTGAATGCCGCCATCACGGAGTCCAATACGCAACTGGCGGGAATTGTTCAATGGGTTCCGGCCCTGGCCAGCGACGTCAACCTGGTTCAGTTCGATTTCACCTCGGGTGGCAATGGCTCCTGCGAGGCCCTGGCTGGCATGCAGGGAGGCACGCAATACATTGGCGGGTCGGGAAATTGCACCACGACGACGATCCTGCACGAGATGGGACATGCGTTGGGTCTGTACCATGAGCAGTCGCGCGGCGACCGAAACTCTTACGTGAACTTCATGGAGCAGAATGTCGACAAGCCCAACATCGGCAATTTCGACCTCAGTGTTCCCACGGTCGATTCCGGTCTTTACAACTACGCCTCGATCATGGAGTACGGGCCATTCGGGTTTGATAAGGATGGAGTCTCGCCCACTCTCGAGACGCTTCCCGCCGGGATGGTGCTCAGCACCCCTTTGCCCCAATACACCACGGGCGACCTGGACGGAATCATGCGTCTTTATGCGCATGCGCCTGCTTCTGTCACCGTCGACACCAATCCCACCGGATTGCAGGTTAGCGTGGACGGCACAACCTGCACGGCCCCCTGTGTCTTCAGCAGTTGGACCATCGGTTCCCAGCACACGCTCAGCGTGCCGCTGAATGGGAGCAGTCAGACACTGCAGACGCTCAGCGGCGAGAACTATATTTTCGGGCGCTGGAACTCCGCTCTGACCGCTGGAACGGTGCCCGCGAATGGGGGCTGTCCGTCGACGGGTTGCTCGGTTGTGATTACGAACTCAGGCGGGAACGGCACGCTGCTCAGTCCCACGACGTCGCCCGCGATCACGAATTATCTTGCCAGCTTTATTCCCGTCCATCCGTATAGTCCGGCGGTGTCGCCATCGGGCGAGGCGACCATCACACCGTCGCCTGCTCCGAGTTCCAGCCTCACGATCAACGGCGCGCCCACCTATCTGGATCGCCAGTTGATTACGCTCACGGTAACTCCGAAATCGGGATTCAGCTTTTACGATTGGTTTCCTTCGCCATTCTTCAATATCTACTTAAATCCCGTTTCCGTTTATCTGACTGATGATTTGAATGCGGTGACGGCTGGGTTAGTCTCCGACGCGGTGACCACCATCACGGCCGCTTCGCCGGACGTGAGCGCTCAGGGCATTTTCCCGGGCTTCGCCATCGCGGTTACGGACGGCAACGGGAACAATTCCATGGTGGATACGCCAACGAATTTCGACGCCAGCGTAAACGGGCCTGGCTTTACTTCCGGTAAGACGGTGACCTTCTCCAGCGCGACGCCGCAATCGCCGGTGACCACCAATATCAGCTACGCGTTTAGTAACTGGACGGGCGGAGGGACGCCGAGCGGAGATAATCTCAGCGTGATTGTGGGCGCCTCCGGCCAGGCTGCATATACCGCAAACTATACACCCAGCTTCCGTTCCATCGTGGAACCCTCGCTGTATTGCGATCCCACGTTCGGTAACAATGAGCTGGGAGTGACAGCCGTCCCCGCCGGAACGAATTCCATCGGCACGAATGGAAATCTGGACGCGTTCTTCCCCGGTGGAACGGTCACTTTCACTGCGCTCACCAGCACCTCGGCCGGCAACAGCGGACTGAGTTTCGTAGGCTGGTCGCAGGATTTGTCCGGCGTCACGAATCCGCTTCCATATTCCTTAACAGGGCAGACCTTGGGCACGGCGAATTTTAATGTCGCGGGCGCGGCTCCCATGACGGTTACGGGAATTTCCCCCGCCACTCCCACGGTGACCACTTCACCCGTGAACCTTACCATCAACGGAACGGGATTCAACACGTCGTCCCTATACACCTATTACGTCAACCCCGTCACCGGCGACTTTTTTTACCGCAACAATACCTCCGCCACTTCCACGCAAGTGGTGATCGAATTATGCGGGGCCGGCGCGGGATGCGCTGGCGGTGAGCCGTCCACTTACGGCGGCGATATTCCAACGGCGGGTTATTACCAGGTTGCGGTTCTCAACGCCGTCGCTTCCGGCTGCAATCCCAGCGTCACATTCAGTTTCCCGGTCGCTAACTCGGCGGGCCCTCCGGTGCTCTCCATTACTAAGTCGCACGCTGGCAATTTCAGTCCGGGACAGCAGAATGCCATTTATACGGTCTCGGTGAGCAACACGGGAACCGGTTCGACCGTCGATCCTGTGACCGTGACAGAATCCGTGCCTTCCGGCGAAACATTGGTCTCCATGTCGGGATCGGGATGGACTTGCAGCGCCAACACCTGTACCCGATCAGACACGCTCAACGCCGGATTAAGCTATGGCGCGATCACGGTAACCGTCGACGTGGCTGCCAATGCCACATCACCCCAGGTCAATTCGGTGACGGTAAGCGGAGGCGGGGCAGGTTCGGCGACGGCTACCGATTCCACCACGATAGTATCCATGGTCCCAGTGCCGAATGTAGTGGGCGACACGCAATCAGCCGCATCGACGGCCATCACTGGCGCCGGGCTGGTGGTCGGCACCGTCACAACGGCTTCCAGCAGCACCGTGGCCTCCGGAGATGTCATCAGCGAGAGCCCGGCAGCGGGAACTTCGGTAGTCACCGGTTCAGCGGTGAATCTGGTGGTCTCGGTTGGTCCTCCCACTGTCGTTTCTCTCTCGCCGGACACCGGGATGGGCCTCATGCAGACGTTCACCGCGGTCTACTCCGATCCAGACGGCGAATCCGATCTGAGCAGCGTGACCGTTCTTTTCAATACGTCAGCTAAGTTGAGCGGCGCCTGCGCTGTGGTTTACACGCCGCCGACCAATAAAATGTACCTCTACAACAATGCGGGAACGGCCGTGTTGACGCCAGCGGTGGTTCCAGGCTCCTCGACATCCATATCGAATGGCCAGTGCACATTGACCGGGACGGGGTCTTCCTTCAGCAAGTCGGGCAATAATTTGACGTTGAATGCGGCGCTGACTTTCACCAGCACTTTCCTGGGCCAGAAGAACGTGTACTTGCTGGCAGCGTCGAAGACAGCGAGTAGCGGTTATGTTCTGAAAGGCACCTGGACGCCTTCCTCGGCCGGGCCGCCCACCGTGGTCTCGCTCTCCCCAACTTCAGGCAGCGGCCTGACCAATACATTCACGGGGGTCTTCTCCGATCCAAACGGAGTACCAGACCTCAAAAGCGTCAGCATTCTGTTGAATACCTCGGTGAGGCTGGCCAGCGGCTGCGTAGTGATCTACGAACCTGCCAGCAATAAAATGTATCTCTACAACAATGCGGGCACGGCGCTGTTATCCCCAGGAGTGACGCCAGGCTCTTCCGCCTCGGTGCCGAACAACCAGTGCACAGTGTCGGGGACCGGCTCTTCGTTCAGCATCTCGGGCAACGACCTGACGCTCCATATCGCGCTCACTTTCACCAGCACCTTCACCGGCGCGCAGAACGTGTACCTGGCGGCCACCGGAGAAACCGCGAAGACCGGTTACCTGAAGAAGGGCACTTGGACTCCGTAACCAATAGATAGCCGCGGCGCCGCGCTATTCGCCGCTTTGCTGCAGCAGCTTGGCCACCAGTGCCGTCCACCCGGTTTGATGGCTGGCCCCGAGCCCGGCACCGTTGTCCCCGTGGAAATACTCGTAAAAGAGAATGTGATCGCGGAAAAACGGATCGGACTGGAATTTTTCCGCGCCGCCGAACACCGGACGCCGTCCTTGCTGGTCGCGCAGGAACAGATGCGACAGCCGGCGCGACAGTTCGCTCGCCACCGCGGCCAGATTCATCATTTGGCCCGAGCCGGTGGGAAATTCCACCTGCATAGAGTCGCCGAAATAGTGATGGAAGCGCTGCAGCGATTCGATCATGAGGTAGTTCACGGGAAACCAAACCGGTCCACGCCAGTTGGAGTTTCCTCCGAAGAGATTGGTGGTGGATTCCGCCGGCTCGTAATTCACGCTGTACTCCTGTCCGTCCGCCTTCAAAACGAACGGATGATCCAGATGAACGCGCGAGATCCCCCGAATTCCATGCGGCGAGAGAAATTCATTTTCATCCAGCATGATTTGCAGGATACGCTGCAGCCGGGAAGGCTGCACGATAGAAAGCAAGGTGCGCTCGTCCTGTCCAGGCCGCGTGATGGACGCGATGTTCAAGCACAGATCCGGGCGATGCTTGATGAACCACAACATGCGGCGTTTGAAACCGGGCATACGGTCCAACGCATCGGCGTCCAGAGTGGCGACCGCGAACAGCGGAATCAGCCCCACCAGCGATCGCACTTTCATGGGGATCTTCTGGCCATCTGGCATCTGCAGCCGGTCGTAGAAGAAGCCGTCTTCTTCGTTCCACAGCCCGCCCCCACCCAGCCGGTTCATGGCGCTCGCGATGTAGAGAAAATGCTCGAAGAACTTGCTCGCGATATCCTCGTAGCTCTTGTCGTGCGGCGTCAGTTCAATCGCGATCCGCAGCATGGTCAAGCAGTACATGCCCATCCAGGCGGTGCCGTCCGCTTGCTCAATATAACCGCCGGTGGGAAGGGGCTTGCTGCGATCGAAAACGCCGATATTATCCAGGCCGAGAAAACCGCCTTCGAAGATGTTGTTGCCCTGCGAGTCCTTACGGTTCACCCACCAGGTAAAGTTCATCAGCAGCTTGTGAAATGCCGATTCCAGGAACTCCGGGTCCGGTTTGCCGCTCAGCTTCCGATCCATCTGGTAGACGCGCCAGCACGCCCAAGGATGCACCGGCGGATTCACGTCGCTGAACTCCCATTCATACGCGGGAAGCTGGCCGTTGGGCGATTGATACCATTCGCGCAGCAGCAGTGAAAGCTGTTGCTTGGCGAAGTCTGGATCCACCATGGCCATGGGGATCGTGTGAAAGGCCAGATCCCAGGCCGCGAACCACGGGTACTCCCACTTGTCGGGCATGGAGAGCACGTCGTCGTTGTAGACGTGAATCCAGTTACGGTTGCGGCCTAGCAGCCGCTCGGCAGGCGGCACGGGCATGGCTGGATCGCCTTTCAGCCACTGTTCCACCACGTAATGATAAAACTGCTTGCTCCACAGCAGACCGGCGAAGGCCTGGCGCTGCACCATGCGCGCGTCGTCGGACAAGCTGAGCGGCGCGAAACCATAGAACTCGTCCGCCTCTTCGATCCGATCGAGAAACACCTGATCGAATTCGGATTCGGACATGTCACTTGACTGCGATCCTGGCTGCGAACCTGAGAATAAACGGAAATGCAGCACCTTCGATCCGCCGGGCTCCAGCTCCATGCGATACACGCCGCAGGCCTTGGTGCCCGTTTCGTCGGGGTTCACCGCATTCTCGCCGCCTTGCACCAAATAGCGATGAAAGGAATCCTTGTTGAACAGTTGCCCGCTGGAATATCCCCACATCCGCATGGTATTACTCTCGTTTTCGGCGAACAACATTTGCGGGGCATCTTCCATCCAAAGTCTGAAGTCGCCGAGCGATTGTTCGTGGATGCCGATGGTGTGGGAGTCAAAGCGCGACAATTCCGGACGCGGCGTGCCGTAGCCCCAGCTCCAGGTGTTGCGGAACCAGACGGTAGGCAGCAGATGCAGAGCCGCCGTGGACGGTCCGCGGTTGATTACGGTGGCGCGCACTAGAATATCGTCGACAGCGTTCTTCGCGTATTCGATGAAGATGTCGAAATAGCGGTTCTCGTCAAAGATGCCTGTATCGATCAGCTCGTATTCCCTTTCCGAGCGCTGCCGCCTGCGGTTGGTGGTTGAGAGGTCCGCATAAGGGAACGGCGACTGGGGATATTTGTACAGAGCCTTCATGTAGGAGTGCGTGGGCGTGGAGTCCAGGTAATAGTAGTATTCCTTGACATCCTCGCCGTGATTGCCCTCCGGACCCGAGACTCCATACAGGCGCTCTTTCAAGATCGGATCCACTCCGTTCCAGAAGGCGAATGCGAAACACAGGCGCTGGTGATTGTCGCAGATGCCGGCGATGCCGTCCTCGGTCCAGCGATAAGCCCGTGAGCGAGCGTGATCGTGTGTGAAGTAATCCCACGCCGTGCCATCGGCGCTATAGTCTTCGCGCGGATTGCCCCACGATCGTTCCGACAGGTAGGGGCCCCAGCGTCTCCAGTGCGACGTCCTGCTTCTAGCCTGGAGCAGGCGTTCTCGTTCAGCGTGCATCTTCTTTATGGAACCACAGTGGCGCGAGTCTGCACGCTTGGGCTCAATCACTTACTCGACTGCTCGAAGCCGGATCATTAGGCTCGGTCCCGTCAACATCGCTAGCGCCGCCGGGACTTGACACGGACCGCCGCGAGATGAAAGAACAGTATCACCATGCTCATTTCGCGTGCGGCGCTGGCCGCGTCCTGGTGTATTGCCGTCGTTTTAACCGGCTGCAGGGCTAGTTCGGATTTCAACGAAGACGTTGCGAAAAACACCATCGAGAGCGCCCCGGTGAAGCTGGAGGGCGAACAGGTGACCTTTACCGACCAGCAGATTCAATGCGGCACGCGCGGCGAATACTGGGATACTCCCGTATCGCTTTCTCCCGAGCATTCCACCGCCCATTTAACGGACAAGGGACGGAATCTCAAATTCAACGACGACGTCATCATTCAGGACTCCACTTCGCACGTGCCTTACGTGCAAGTGCGTGGCGACTTTCCCCTGCAAGTGGACAGCATCACGTCCATCAAGGACGGCGAGGACAAAACCACCAAACTGGCGGAGGCCAAGGTTGGGGTCAAGATCGACGATGCGTGTTTTCAAAGCCCGCTGCCGCTGATGGGCGTTAAGCACGGCAATTTCAGCTCGGATTCGCCGGTGGTGTTTCGACTGCATTTCGACGAATCCGGCTGGCACGTGAGCGGCATCGTTCACTAGCCTGAACGCGAAGCCACGGTAGGATCAGGCCAGGGCTTTTCCGTACAGCACCAGCAAGCGGCTCCAGGCCTTCTCCGCCTGTTCCTGGTTGTAGACGGTGGTGTCTGGCGGGCACCAGCCGTGCGCTGCGCCTGTGTACACTTCGATTTCCGCCGGCAGGTTCGCCTTGGCGAAGGTCTCTTTCAGAGCCACCTTATCATTGGGCGCGCGCATATCGTCGTTGGCCGCGATCGCAATCAGGAACTGCGCATGGCTCTTCGCCGCCTCCAGATGAGGGCTGTTCGGCATATCCGTCACCAGGCCGCCGCCATGGAAGGAGCCAACCGCCCCGACGCGATCCGGCACTGCGGCCGCGGTGCGGAACGCCATCGGACCGCCCATGCAATATCCCTGCGTGCCCATCTTCCGATTCTTGGCAACCGAGGATTGCTGGTCCAGCCAGCCGATGAACGCTTTCGCATCCGTCATGTGGGTGGTCTCATTCAGAGCCTGCGCGAGAGGTATCAGCTCGGGGATCGGGGTTGCCGCGCCCTTGTCCGCGGTCGGCGCTTTCTTGACGCGGTAGAACGGATTCACCACCAGCACCGAATAGCCCGATTCAGCCAGCCGTTTGCCCATCTGGCGGAAGGCGGGCCGCAAGCCGAAGATATCCGGCCACACCAGAACGCCTGGGGCAGTGCCGCTGACCGGATGCACGAAGTAGCAGTCCGCAGTGCCGTCCGGCGTCTTTACGGTCACTTCCGATTCGGCCACTGCAACCGCGTTGGCCACTTGCGGCAGCAGCATTGCTACGCCCGCTCCCAACATCATGCCGAATTGCTTTCGCGTCACTAAACCGAGAGCCTCGTATTGCTGCCGGTCTTCCTCAAAATGATCCTGATCGCACATGTTCGCTCCTTATCGACGCGGTTCAGACGACGGCCCGCATACCCGGACATTCTATATCAGTCGGTCTCCAAAGAGGTACTGAAAGACCAGTGGGCAAAGTCCGAAACGCGTTCAAGTTCAAGAGGTGCCATGTCTGCCGATCGCGCTATGCTGGAGAAAAGGCTCCCGTGCGCCTCCCAATCGCCATCGATAAGCAACCGCAAATCAGCGCAGCGGCCGCTGAGGTTACCAAAGAGCTGGCCAACATTGGCGTCGTCCTGATCAACTGGGAAATTGCAAAGGCGTGGGACGATTCCTGGGGGATCTTCTTCCGCGTCCTGCTCACGGATCAAGCGAGTAAGGGCCGAAAGCTCCGTGACGTATCGACGCGCGTCGTCTGGCGTATGTCGGAGAAATTGGATCTTCCCGCCATCGGTCTTTTCCCGTACTTCGACTTTCGTAGCGAATCGGAACAGGCGCAGCATCCCGAGCCCGCCTGGCGATGAGATGGCGTTCGCAGACGACCTGCTAGAGCAGGCGTATCATCTTGCCAGGAGAGAGCGCAAGAATCCGACACAGGCCAGTCTTCGGCGTGACGTGTCGACCGCATATTACGCGCTTTTCCATCTACTGATTGATGAGGCCGTTGGCAATTGGGCAGTCGAGCGCCAGCGCAGCGTTCTGGCGAGAACCTTTGACCACGGAAGGATGAAAAAGGTGTGCGAAGACTACGTCAATAATTACTACGGCTCTGGGCAGCCTTCCGCACTGCTGAAGCTGAAGAACGTAGCGCACGCCTTTCTCCTGCTGC
>JBEKLB010000126.1:0-15295 GCA_050010415.1 Bryobacteraceae bacterium
GAGCGGCAGATCGATGAAATTTCTCTTGAGCTCGCCGCCGTTCCTTTCCACCGTCATCAGCAGCACCTTCACGCCCATGTTTGTGAGGGTGTTGGTGCGCGCGTTGGCGACGCGAAATTGCAAGGCAGTTCCATCCTGATAAGGCGCGATGATCGCTTTTTTGCTATATACAATCCGCGCCGATGGCCGGGAAAAGCGGCCATACAAAAGCCCCGTGGCAACCGCGAATAACATCAACCCCGTTGCCGCTTCGATGGATGAGATGCTATTCGCCCAGGGGCCCTGCGGATAGACATTGCCGTACCCAACCGTGGTCAAAGTGTGAAAGCTGAAAAAGAAGGCGTTTGCGAAGGCGCTCATACTGGGCTCCCGCCCCTTCAGGTTTTCAATACCGATCGCCAGATAGAGGGCCGCAAAGAGCACGTTGACGGTCGAAAATCCAACGAGCACGATGGCAAGAAAGCGCGGCCACGTGGTATCGATCAGCATGAGATACGGGTTCGCATCACGCCAGCGCAGTCCAGAGCGCTTGACGTTGAAGGAGCCGTCCGCATTGATGGTCTTGCGCAGGTCGCCACTGAACTGAGTTGTTAAGCCGGGATCGAAGGATTCCTTCTTCATAGAATGAACTCAGAATAACCCAGCCCGGGGTAAAATCGAGAAGAGCAGAACCAGAAAGTTGGCGCGGGCAGAGCTAGCGCAGCAGGCCCATCTTGTCGAGCGGCCAGTAAATGAACACCGCCTTGCCGTAAATATAGCGGCGCGGCACCATGCCCCAGGCGCGGCTATCGTTCGACGAACTGCGATGATCGCCCAGCACGAAGAATTCGTCCTCGGGAATCACCCGCTCGGACATGGAGCTCTGATCGCGAAACTCGGGCGGTACGTAATTCTCTACCAAGGCCTGGCCGTTGACCATCACCTTGCCCTGGTCCACTTCCACGCGATCGCCCGGCATGCCGATCACGCGTTTGATGTAGCTCTTGGTGGGGTCGCCCGGAAACCAGAAGACCACCGTGTCGCCACGATCGATATTTCCGAAATGGAAACGGTAAACGAACTTGTTGATGAAGATTCGCTCCTGGTCGTCGAGCGTGGGCATCATGCTGGTGCCTTCCACCTTCACCGGTTGGTAGATGAACAGGATGACGAAGATCGCGAGCACGACGGAGATCATCAGATCCCGCGCCCAATGCGCCACGGAACCTAGAATTGAGCGCTTCGGCGCCGGCGCAGGGTTCGCGCCAGGAGTCGGGTTCTCATCGGGAACGGTATCGGCTGCGGCAGGCGTCTCTTGCTGGTCCATTTCTTAGTCGATGTCGAAGTGGATTACCGCTACCATTTTCACACCGGACGCGCGCCGAAGCAAGGCGCTCAAATCCTCCGGATCGTCCTCTAAGGAATTACGCTGACGATAGCCTGTGCGAACTGCTGCGCGCCCGTTACATTGGGGTGCCCGGCAGAGGCGCGATAACACTGTTCCCGCGCGAAGAAGTCATCCTGAAACACCATGTCGCATTGGGGGTGACGTGCGGCAGCCACTTCGTCCTGCGGACTAAAATCCGGGGCGGGCCCGATTCCCCACAGCCAGGCTTGCGGGGCGAAAACGCTATTGCTCTCGGTGAACGGCACATTCGCGAAGAAGCAGCGCGGGCCGGTTCCGACATTGATCGCTTTGACGGCGTTGGAGAGCGCCTGGCTCGATTCCTGCCAGAACTGAAGGCATAGTCTGATGACCTTTTGGACCAGAGGATTTGCAAAGTCGAGAGCGGAGGTGTTGACAAGACTGGGCAGAGGCGCGCCCATAAATTCCATAAAAGGGGCAAGCAGGTCGAGGCGGCTGGCGGAGCTAAGGATCGGGAAATACGACGTCACCACGATCCTGGTGGTGGAATTTGAAAAGCGCGATTTTACCTGCTCGAGCAGAAATCCCATGTCTTGATAGCAGTATTGCTGGATGTCGCTCGAAAGATCGCTCGGAAGGGTGAGGGGATTCAGAATAGTACGAATATCGATATCGTTAATTCCTCCGTTCAGAAGGACGATCGGGACCGATTGAGGATCGCCGGAATACGCGCCAATTTGCTGCAGAATGCTCGGACAGGATTCCGGAACTTCGCCTGGAAATACAATGGCGCCGCAAGTGGCTGATCGTCCAATCACCGCTCCAGAATGGGCAATGATGACAGGCTGAAGGCCGGGGAACCGGGCGCTCAAGGTCTTGGCCGCAAGAGCCGCGGATTTGTCTTGGATTTGAAGACCTTGCCCCCACATAACCGAATCACCCAAGACAACCAGATCGTTGTCACTCATGTGGATACTCTACACCAAAGGTTCGGCGCTGGAGCCACAAGGGTTGGTGCAACCGGAACGTTGCTAGGTATATAGTAGACGATTGAAGGACAAATCAATGACGTATAGCCGCGATCTATTTCTTCGAGTGGTGGGACTCGGTTTGATCGCGCTGGCCGCCGAGCCGTCCATCGCCGCCGATGCGAGCAAATTGCCGGGAGGCACATGGGCCTCCATCGCGCAATTGCCTGATTTGAACGGCGTCTGGGAGATGACGTTCGGCGCCCGCCGCGCCGCCCAATCGAGCGCCACCCGGGGCGCCGGAGACTTTGGCCCTCCCCAGCAGTTCATTCTCACACCCGCCTATTCAGCCATGCAGAAGGAGTACATGGCCAATCCTCCGCACGATTCGCCCATGGCGAATTGCGTGCCGCCCGGAATGCCCGGCGTTATGAGCCAGCCCTATCCGATCGAAATTCTCTACACGCCCGGCATGGTCACCGTGATTGCCGAGGCGTTCATGCAGGTGCGCCACATCTACACGGACGGACGCGCGCATCCCGACGATCCCGATCTCACCTACAACGGCCACTCGATCGGCCATTGGGAGGGCGACACCCTGGTGGTGGATACGGTCGGTTTCACCAAGGACACCCCGCTCGGAATGAACATGGGCGTGAAGCACAGCGAAAAGATGCATATCGTGGAGCGCTTTCATCTGAGCGATCCGAAAACGCTCGATATCGCCACCACCATCGACGATCCAGAGGCGCTGGCGAAGCCGTGGTCCCGAACCGTCACCTATGCGCGCCATCCCGATTGGACTCTAGCCGAGTACATCTGCCAGCAGAATAATCGAAACTTTGTGGACGCCTCTGGCAAAGCAGGGATCAATCTCACGGTGCCAAAACAATGAACATCCAATTCCTTCGCACGGGTCTGGCCGCGATGGCCCTCTCTTTTCTGCTTGGCACAACGCCGGCGGTGGCGCATCATTCGTTCGACATGTTCGATATGTCGAAGCAGATTACCCTTACCGGGACCATCAAAGAGTTTCAGTGGACCAATCCGCACACCTTCACATGGGTTGACGTTCCCAATGATAAAGGCGGCGTGGATACCTGGGCCATCGAAGGCATGAGCCCGAATTTTCTGGGCAGGCGCGGCTGGACCAAGCGCACTTTGAACCCAGGCGACAAGGTCACCATCACCATTTATCCTTTGAAGGAGGGCAAGTTGGGCGGGACCTTCCTGCATTGCACGCTGCCGGATGGCAAAGAGATGGTGATGTTCGACGTGCCGCGCCCGCCGAAATAGCCCTACTTCGCCTTGGCTGAGTTTCTCGCCAACAGCACCGATCCGAGACCCAGGATCGCGAAGGCCATCCCCAAAATCCAATACATGCTTTCGTAGATCCGGGGTTTCACTTCCTGGACTTGCGGCTGGCCATTATCGTCACCCGATCCTTCGGACTGCGGCTGCAGGGCCCCGGTGCCGTCCACTTCCACTTTGAAGCTCGCGCTCTTGATGCGGTAGATACTGGCCTGGGTCTTGGGCTCCGTTCCCGCGAGTTCCAGATCGTCGCTCTTGGCGGTGACGCCGCTCGGAACCACCAGATTGGATGCCGCGTCGGCGTGCAGAAGCTGGTCGGTGAAGATCATTGGACTGGTGGTGGGCACCGTATAATTCAGGTCGAAACGCGTTTCGCCGGGCCGCACCGGATAGTCGATCTTGTAAATATTCGGCACTTCCGTCTTCAGAGCCGGGCGTGGGATCGGCATCCCACCGGCGGGATTCACGGTAACGCTGATCGGGCCCTTGGCTTCCGGCGGAACGTAGAAGCGGACCGAGCCCTTCACCGGGTCATAGTAGGTGACATTGGGATCGCCCACGTACAGCAGGCCTTCGCTAACGGTCATTTCCTTCTCACCCGGCTGGAGCACGATGAAGTGCTGCGTCTCTTTCGCAGTGCCGGCTTTGTTGCTGGAGGCGAATACCGGAATCTCCACTCCTGTGGATGGCATTCCCGGCGGCACCATTTTGTTGTATTGCACGCCTTGGAAAATCGCTTGAATCAGGCGCGGGCCCGAAGCGTCGTTATTGTCGAAACTGAACTTGCCCTGCGCGTCGGATTTCGTCGTGCCGAGCGTTTGCATGCCGGACTGCGTGGGCTGGATGAGCATGACCACCGTGTCCGGCTCTGGTTTGCGGGTGGTTCCATTCACGATTGTGCCGTCGACAGCGGCGAAGATGGGAGTGACGACCAGCCATACCAGGGCGGCGATTTTCATGCCATTGCCTTTCCGCATTCGCCGCAGAATTTCAAGGGTTGCGGAAACTTAGCTCCACAGTGAGGGCACTTGTCGGAGACTTTCGATAAGCTTTCGGCAGCCTTGGCCACTGGAGCGCGCGCGGGCTTGGCCGGAACGGGAGGCTCGACGGTGTCGATCTCCGCCAGCACCTTCGCCAGCTCACGCTGCAAATCGATTTTGGTCTTTTGATAATCGGCATCCGACAACTTGCCCAGCCGAAATTCGAATTGCAGGTCGCGCAAGTTTTCGTAGATCTGTGCCTTGCGTTCTTCCAGGTGCGCCGTGGGAGAAACAGCGGGCGTCTCGGGGACGTCTTGGGAACGAACGAAGAGAGTGAACAGAAGGGTCCCCATGACCAGGACAACGGCTGCCGAAAGGACCATCAATCGAGCTTATCCAATTCCCTTTCGATCCGTTCCTTCTCGATTTGATCGTGATAGCGATCCAACAGAGGATCGTGCGGTGCTCCGCCGGCGGCAACCGCGGCTTCCTTGCGGCTCAACTTGCGGATCACAAACACCACCAGGATCAAACCCAATGCGGCGGCGGTATAAAACGAGAGCGAGCCGAGGATGCCGGGAGGAACCACCACCGTATTCGGTCCCATTTCGCTGGCGAATGAGGCCAGAATAGCCTGCTCCGACATTCCGGCCTGCTCCATCTTAAGAATTTTTTTCTTGTTGTCCCAGCAGGTGCGGCAAGGATACGGATCCATGCGGCAAGCCATATTGGTCTTGCAGCCGCACGGGCAATTCAGGCGCGTAGCGATGCGATTCACCGCCGGGCTTTCTAACTCTTCCGCCGATTGGGCCAGGCACACGCCCGCAAAAAGCGCGAATAAAACCAGACTAGTTCTGAACGGGCGCATGTTTCTCCGCCATACCGACCACTTGCGTGCGCGCGTACGACAATTTGACTTTGTTGGGAATCAGGCAGACGATGGTGCCGAACGCGAGCACCCAAAATCCGATCCAGATCCAGGAAACCAGCGGGAAAACGTAGGCCTGTATCACAGCGCGGCGATTGTCGGCCGAAAGTCCCGCAAAATTGATGTAGAAGTCTTCGTTCAGGCGTCTCCGGATGGCTACTTCTGAAGTCGGCTGCTGGCTGGCCTTGTAAAGCCGCCGTTCCGGGTACAACGTGCCGAGGGCCTTCCCGGCGCGAGCCACGTCCACTGCCAGCCTCTGCCAGGCGTAGGTGTCATTCTCGCCCTGTTCGATATTTACGACATGCACATCGTAATGGGAGAGCTGGAAGGTCCCGCCAGGAGCAACTTCCTTGGTGACATCCACGTCGAACGCCGCCCCCGTGTATCCGATAAACATGAAGACGATACCCATGTGGACCAGGTAGCCGCCATAGCGTCGCGTATTGCGGTGCGTCAGTTCGATGGCCGAGGGGATGAACCCGATGCCGTTCTTGGCGCGAATGGCCGAAGCGCCTTTCCAGAACTCAATGAAGATGGTGGCCGTCACGAACATGCACAATCCGAAGGACACCAGCGCGAAGGGATGCTCATACGCACCCAGAGCCGCGAGCAGCGCCATCAGGGCGACGCCGGCAATGGTCGGAACCAGGAACGCGCGCTTTAAACTTTCCACCGAGCTTCTGCGCCACGCGATCAGCGGACCAATGCCGGTGAGGAAAATCAGGGCCAGGCCGATCGGTATATTGATGCGATTGAAGAAGGGCGCATCCACGCTGATTTTTTCGCCAGTGACGGCTTCCGAGATCACCGGGAACATGGTGCCCCACAGCACCGCGAAGCAGCTTGCCACCAGAATCAGGTTGTTGAACATGAAGCTGGATTCGCGCGAGACCACGCTTTCCAGGCGCGCTTCACTCTTCAGATACTTCAAGCGCTCCAGGATCAGAATGACCGTCGCCGCGATCCCGACAGCCAGGAAAATCACAAAGTACTTGCCGATGGGTGACTGCGCGAAGGCATGCACCGAGCTGACCACGCCCGAGCGCGTGAGGAACGTTCCGAAGATGCACAGGAAGAAGGTGCCTGAAATCAGGACCATGTTCCAGACCTTCATCATGCCTTTCTTCTCTTGCATCATTACCGAGTGCAGGAAAGCAGTGGCAGTGATCCAGGGCAGCAGCGATGCGTTCTCCACCGGATCCCAGGCCCAGTATCCGCCCCAGCCCAGCACCGCGTAGGCCCAGCCTTGGCCCAGTAAAATGCCCGCGCTTTGGAACAACCAGGTCACGATGGTCCAACGGCGCGTAGTGTGAATCCACGCATCGCCCGGCTGCTTGGTGATCAGCGAACCCATCGCGAAGGCGAACGGAACGGTGAATCCCACATAGCCCAGATACAGCATGGGAGGATGGATCACCATGGTCCAATACTGCAGCAAAGGATTGAGGCCCTGGCCGACGCCCTCCACCAGATTGCCGCGGCCGGCCTGGAGGACACCGAAGGGGCTGAGCACAAACGCAATCAAGATCAGGAAGAACGCTTCGGTGGTCATCAGCACCGAGGTTACCCACGGCATCATGTCGCGGAACTTACGCCGGTTCATGAAGACCACGACTGTGGAATAGGTCGAAAGCAGCCAGGCCCACAATAATAGTGAACCTTCCTGCCCGCCCCACCAGGCCGTGAACTTGTAGATGGTCTTCATGGACGAATCGGTATGCGCCGCCACATAGGCCAGCCGGAAATCGCCAGTGAGGAGCGAATAGATGAGCAGACCGGCCGCGACAGTGAGCAGCAGCCAGACCGAGTAGACCGCGCGCTGCCCGCTCACGATCAGGAAGGAGTTTTTCTTGAGCCGGCCGGTCACCGAGGCGACCACGGCATAAACGGCAAAGCAGAAGGCGAGCAGAATCGAGAGAGCGCCGATATTTTCCATTGCGAGCTTGTTCAGTCCTTAACGGACCGCGAGCAAATTAGCTTCTGGCTTGCGCTTTGGGCTGGGTCGCGTCCGTCTTCATCTGGGGCTTGGCTTCGTATTTGGAGGCGCATTTCGCTTGCACTTTGCTGGCATGAAAGACGCCGTCCTGACCTAATCTTCCGTCTGCGAGAGCCTGCGCGTTGTCCTTGAACGTATCGGGCAGCGGATCGATCCCGCTGTACACAACCGCGAGCCGTACCGGATCCTTCTGGAGCATTCCAGGCGTCTGATGCAGGACAAAACTCACCTGAGCGCCGTTGCGCACGATGGAGCCTTGTTCCACGTATCCGTTCACGCGAAGCTTCTCAGCGTGGGCGCGGTCACCCATCTGAGTGACCTCTTTGATTTCCTTGTAGTACGTTTTGCTTTCGGTGACTCCGCCCATCGCGAGCCAAGCCAGGACGCCGATGATGACCGCCACAATCGCGCCGAATTTCCAGTACGTATTCATGCTCCGCTCCAATATAAACCGCGCACAACGCAGCGGGCCACGATTGTTACTTCCACCCTAGGGCGCGCCCCGCGCTGTGCGCTCCTGAAACTCCAGTATAGCGCTGCTGGTACTTCGCGAAACCTTAAGACGAACGCGAGACCATTTTTCATCCGGGTATTCGCAGCCTCATATGGGCAATCGGGCAGCCAAACCAGTCTAAACTGGATTCGACACTCGGATCAACCAGCGTGAGCGGAAACCGGACTACGATCGGCAATGTTGTCTATCACTTTGAGGACCTAAAGACCGTTTTGGCCAAGGCGTCGCCCGCGCGTTCCGGGGATGACTTGGCCGGGCTTTCGGCCGCTAGCGCGGAGGAGCGCGTGGCAGCCCAGATAGCCCTGAGTGATATTCCCCTAAAGACCTTCCTCAACGAACTGGTGGTCCCCTATGAATCGGATGAAGTTACGCGACTCATTGTGGATGAGCATGATGCTGTCGCGTTCGCACCAGTAGCCCATCTTACGGTTGGCGATTTTCGGGACTGGCTGCTCACCGAACGTGCCACCGGCGAAGTTTTGGCGGCTCTGGCTCCGGGGCTAACCCCGGAAATGGCCGCGGCGGTCTCGAAACTCATGCGCTTGCAGGACCTGGTGACGGTAGCGGCCAAGATTCGGGTGGTTACGCGCTTCCGCAACACGCTGGGGCTGGCCGGGCGTCTTTCTACGCGGCTGCAACCCAACCATCCTACCGACGACCCCCAGGGCATCGCCGCCAGCATCATCGACGGTTTATCGTACGCGAGTGGCGACGCAGTGATCGGCATAAATCCGGTGTCGGACAATCTGGAGAGCGTCGAGACTTTGCTGCGGCTGCTGGACCACGCGCGCCGGGCCTACGGCATTCCAACTCAAAGCTGTGTGCTTTCGCACGTCACTACCACCATGGACGCCATGCGGCGCGGCGTTCCGGTGGACCTGGTCTTTCAATCCATCGCGGGAACCGAAGCGGCCAACGCGTCGTTTGGCGTGAATATCGCCATGCTCCGCGAAGCTCGAGAACAGGCGCTGGAACTGCGGCGCGGAACGGTGGGCGACAACGTGATGTATTTCGAGACCGGGCAAGGCAGCGCGCTATCGGCCAACGCACATCACGGCGTGGATCAGCAGACGTGCGAGGCGCGCGCCTACGGCCTGGCGCGGCATTTCCAGCCTCTTCTGGTGAACACCGTGGTCGGATTCATCGGCCCGGAGTATTTGTACAACGGCAAGCAGATTTTGCGCGCGGGACTGGAAGATCATTTCTGTGGAAAGCTGCTGGGCCTTCCGATGGGTTGCGACATCTGCTACACCAACCACGCCGAGGCCGATCAAGACGATATGGACGCGCTCGCGACCATGCTGGGCGCGGCCGGCGTGAACTACATCATGGGCATCCCGGGCGCCGACGATGTGATGCTGAATTACCAGAGCACCTCGTTTCACGATGCGTTGTATTTACGCCAAGTGTTCGGATTACGTCCCGCGCCCGAGTTCGAAGCGTGGTTCGACGAGATGCGCAAGGAGCTGCCGCGCATGGCGGGGTTGTTACTGGCATGACGTCTCTCACGTCACAACGCGCAGGCCCAAGTGAGCGACAAGGGGCTCGAAATTTCCATCCAGACGGTGGAACCGACAGGAATCAACGATCAGTCCTCATCGCGTCCAAATCGCCCTGCCAATCCAGTTTGCCCCGAAACTGGCGGATTTTGGCCTGTTTTCTCAACTGCAGCCAGCGTCGCGATTAGGCTCCGGGCTGGATGTAAGAGGCTTATCCCGCATAAGTCTATTGTCACACCGCGATAACCCTGAATCCGGAGATACTAGGGAATGTGACCCGGCTTCGCGACTACACATCGGCTCGCGTGGAATTGGGTCGCGCGGGCGTGAGCCTTCCCACCCGGGCGTTGCTCGAATTCCAGCTCGCGCACGCCAGGGCGCGCGATGCGGTTTATTTACCGCTTGCCACCGGTTCGCTGGCGATTGAGTTGAAAAGGCCTTCCATCGTACTGGCCAGTGCCGCACGAAATCGCGACGAGTATCTCAAACGCCCCGACCTGGGCCGGCGCCTGAGCGACGATTCGCGCGAACGTTTAGCGCCGTCCCGCGCCGAGTACGAAGCCGCCTTCGTGATCGCGGACGGCCTTTCAGCGCTCGCGGTGCATCGCCATGCCGTGCCTTTGCTCGATACCTTGCTCCACAATTTGGACTGGCGAATTGCGCCGGTTGCCATCGTCGAACAAGGCCGCGTGGCAATCGGCGACGAGATTGGCGAGTTGCTCGGGGCCCGGATGGTGGTGGTTCTGATCGGCGAACGTCCCGGCCTCAGCTCGCCCGATAGCCTGGGCGCGTATCTCACCTGGCAGCCGCGGCCCGGTAGAACCGACGCGGAGCGCAATTGCATCTCGAACATTCGAGCGGAGGGACTCAGCTACGCGGCCGCCGCGCACAAGCTTCTCTTCCTGATGAACGAATCACGCCGATTAAAACTATCCGGCGTGCGGCTCAAGGAAAACGCGCGGATGTTGCCGCCGGGCGAATAGCCGGATCACGACCATTCCAGAATCACTTTGCCCGCGTTCCCGGAGCGCATCACCTGGAAGGCCTGCTCGTAGTCGCGATAAGAAAAGCGGTGCGTAATCACCGGCCGAATATCCAGGCCGCATTCCAGCATCACGCTCATCTTGTACCAGGTCTCGTACATCTCGCGTCCATAGATGCCCTTGATGGTGAGCATATTGAACACCACCGTGGTCCAATCAATCGCGATCTCCTGCGTCGGAATGCCGAGCATCGCGATCTTGGCGCCGTGGCTCATATTGGCGATCATTTCGCGCAGCGCGGAGGGATGGCCCGACATTTCGAGTCCCACGTCGAAGCCCTCCTGCATCCCAAGTTGCTTCTGCACTTGTGCCAGCGAAGTTTGGGCCGTATCCACAGCCAGGGTCACGCCCATCTTGCGCGCCAGATCCAGCCGATAGGGATTCTTGTCGGTGATCACCACATGACGCGCGGCGGCGTGCCGCACCACCGCGGCAGCCATGATTCCGATGGGTCCGGCGCCGGTGATCACCACGTCTTCGCCCAAAACAGGAAACGAGAGCGCGGTGTGGACGGCATTGCCCAGAGGATCGAAGATCGCGGCCACGTCGAGGTCGATGCCCTCTTTGTGACGCCACAGGTTCGTCACCGGCATCGCGATGAAATCGGCAAAAGCACCTGGGCGGTTCACGCCGACGCCTTGGATATGCGCGCATAAATGCCGCCGTCCGGCCAGGCAGTTGCGGCAGCGTCCGCAGACCACGTGACCTTCGCCGCTCACCAGATCGCCGGGGTGAAAATCGTTGACATTGGAGCCCACTTCGACGATCTCTCCCACGAATTCGTGGCCGATCGCCATCGGCACGGGAATGGTGCGCTGCGCCCATTCGTCCCAGTTATAGATGTGAACGTCGGTGCCGCAAACACCGGCGCGGCGCACGCGGATCAAAACATCGTTGATGCCGATGCTGGGCTCGGGAATCTCTTCCAGCCATAGACCGGGCTCGCGTTTGCTCTTGACAAGTGCTTTCATGAGGAATTAAGAGCAGCCCGGGAATCTCGGCCGCTTTCTCATTGCAGCACGTTTTAAACTCAAAGGAACATGCGCCCTAAAATGACCATCTTGATTTGTCTCGCGCTGTCGGTGGCGTGGGGTTTCGACGGGCAAACGAACCCAGAGCCCGCCGGCACTCCCAGCATAGAAAAGAAAATCGAGGGGATGACGAAGCTCGACGGCTATTTCCCCCTCTATTGGGATGAACACGCCGGGACCTTGTGGCTCGAGATCCCGCGCTTCGATACGGATTTCCTCTATGTCACTGGCCTCGGGGCGGGCCTGGGGTCCAACGACATCGGCCTCGATCGCGGGCAAGCCGGAGAGTCGGCGATTGTTTACTTCCAGAGGATCGGGCCCAAGATCTTTCTGGTCCAGCGTAACGAGGCCTTCCGCTCCACCAGCCCCAACGCTGCCGAGCGGCGCTCCGTGGAGGACTCATTTGCGAAGTCCGTTCTGAAAGGCTTCGCGGTCGCGGCGGAAAGCAACGGGCGAGTGCTGGTGGACGCTACCAGCCTTTTTGTGAGCGATGGATACGGAGCAGGGCAAGCTCTGCATCCGGGCACATACAAAGTGGATGCCGAGCGCAGCGCAGTGTACTTGCCAAGAACCAAGGCGTTTCCCAAAAACACGGAGGTGGAAGTCACTCTCACCTTCGCGAAGGCCGCGGAGGGCGGGTTCGACGCAGGATTCCCGGTCCAGGGGCCAACCCCGATCGGTCAAGGCGGTGGACGTGCTTCCGCCGTAAGCCAGGGTCTGTTTTCTGGAACGGTTGCGAGCGTCACGCCGGATGAAAAATCCGTGACGCTGCGCGAACATTATTCGTTGGTCGAATTGCCGGACGATCATTTCCAGCCCCGGCGTTTCGATCCTCGGAGCGGGTACTTCGCGAATGCCTTTGTCGACTACAGCGTGCCTATCGGCGAACCGATGGTGCAGCTCTTCATCTCGCGGCATCGTCTGGAGAAGAAGGACCCGGCAGCCGCCGTGAGTGAACCTGTGGAGCCAATCCGTTACTATGTCGACCCCGGCGCGCCAGACGATGTGAAGAAAGCTCTGATCGAAGGAGCGAGCTGGTGGACCCAGGCCTTCGAGGCGGCAGGATTTCGCAATGCATTTCAAGTGAGCGTGCTGCCGAATGGCGCCGACCCCATGGATATCCGCTATAACGTGATCAACTGGGTGCATCGCTCCACGCGTGGGTGGAGCACTGGTGAGGCGGTTACCGATCCCAGGACGGGCGAAATTATCAAAGCCACCGTCACTCTTGGCTCCCTCAGAGACCGGCAGGACTACCTGATTTTCGAAGGACTGCTTTCTCCCTATACCGCGGGAGACGAGAAACCGGACGTGCTGTATCAAGCGGCGCTGGCGCGCATCCGGCAACTGGCGGCGCATGAAGTGGGGCATACGCTGGGCCTGGCTCACAATTACTACGACAGCCGGCAGGGATGGATGTCCGTGATGGATTATCCGCATGCATCTGAAAAGCTGCGCGATGATGGCAGCATCGATTTATCGAACCCTTATCCGGCGCGCATCGGCGAGTGGGACAAGGTGACCATCGATTACGGCTATCGCCAGTTCGCGAATGGTACGAACGGCGCCGACGAAGCAGCGGCGCTAACCAAGATCCTGGACGGCGCGTGGGCCGAGGACCTGCGCTTTATGACCAATCAGGATCTGGGCGTTCATCCCAAGGTGGATCAGTGGTCGAACGGGGTGAATCAGGCCGATGAGCTGAATCGCATTATGAAGGTTCGCCGGGCCGCGTTGAACCGCATGGGCGAACACACTATACGAAATGGTGCACCAATGGCGACCATTGAGGAGGCCCTGGTGCCGATTTTCATGTATCACCGGTATTCGGTGGAATCGGCGGCGTCGAGCATTGGCGGCCTAGATTATATTTACGCCATGCGTGGCGACGGACGTGATCCCGTGAAATGGGAGACTGCGGCGAATCAGCGGAAGGCGTTGGAAGCTCTGCTGGCTACGCTGAAACCTTCCGAGCTCACGGTTCCGCCCAAGGTGCTGGACGCCATTCCTCCGCGTCCCTCCGAGTATCCGCGCAATCGCGAGTTGTTTCCTCGTACCACGGGCAAGGCGTTCGATCCGCTGAGCCCTGGGACGCTGGCGGCGGACGTGACCATCGGCTTTGTCCTCCAACTCGATCGCGCGGCCCGTTTGGTGGCGCAGCACGCAGTGGATCCCGCGCTGCCGAGTCTGGAAGAAGTGATCGATCAGTTGACCAAAGCGTCCTTCAGTGCGCTAGCGGCGACACCCTATGAAGCCGAGATTCGACGGTCCGAAGAACGCGTGCTGGTGGATCGCCTGGTCTGGCTTGCGGGCGGCGCTTCGAACAGCCAGGTGCGCGCCATCGCGTCGTTGAAGCTTTCGAACCTCGCCGCGCGGCTCAAGACCGAGAGCGCACCCAATGAGGATGAAAAGGCCCAACATGCGCTGCTGGCCGCGGACATCCAGCGATTTCTGAGCCGGCCGGCCGAGTCCATCGCTCCGATTGTCGCAGCCGATGCGCCACCAGGAGCGCCGATTGGGGGCGACTCAGGGATGGGATGGCTGGACAGACCGCCTTACCGTTGATTCGCGAGTCGGGTAGCCGGCACGAACTGCCTGAGCGTTCGGTTCCGGCTATGCCCGTTCATATACGATGACGCGAAGCGATCCGGAACCGAGCTACTTCCCAGCGTACGTTTTGGGGCTGCCAAGTCCGGTGCAGAGGTCCCAGCCAGCCTTGGCGAAATACGACATATACGGACCGCAGTCTCCGTACGTAAGGTCGGTAAAACCGGAGCCCGCGTACATGGTGGTAAGTTCGGCATGGCTGCTGGCAGCGAACCCGCCCGCCGCATTGACGATGCCGGCCATAATGGGCGTGGCTACGCTGGTGCCGCCGACCGTATACCAGGTCCCCGCACCGAGCTCCAGGCTATCCAAAACCCAGACACCGGTGTACAGGTTGGCGACAGCCGCGACGTCGGGGACGTGACGTTTAGTACCCGTAATGCCGGTGACGCCATCCTGGTAGCTCGGCTTCGCCTCATAGACGCTGACACCGCCCCCTCCCGATTGCCAGGTGTTCTCCGACATGAAGGCTCCCGTGCTGGCGTTGGTGCTGAGCGACGTGCCGCCGACCGCCACCACGAAGGGCGAAGTGCTGGGATATTCGACCCCAGGGCTGTCGCCTGTCGCAGCAAAATAAACAACGTTGGGCGTCTCGAAGATGACGTCGGAGCTGGTTTCGCTCGAGTACTCGCCGCCGCCCCAGCTCATAGAGACCTCGCCACCGCCGGCCGCCGCCACCAGATTGCTTGCCACGGTCACTGCGCAGTAGAGATCGGCGTCGCTGTTGGTCTGCGCCTCCACCAGGTACAGCGTAGCCGCCGGCGCCATGGCATGGGCATATTCGATATCCAGCGACTCCTCGACGTCCCAGCCATACAACCCTGCAGTAGCGGGCTCGGTGGCGGAACCGCTGCATGAACCCGGCGTGGACCCTCCGTGAGGCGCGTACACGACTTGAAAGCTGCTTGGAGTGATGGGCGTCAACCCGAACTGCGTGGAAAAGGCCTGCAGATCGGTATAGGCGTTGGAGTCGTTATAGGCGTCTACGATGGCAATGGCCTTGCCGCCCCCGCTCGGATTCGAAGTGACCGTGTTCGGATCACATCCCGTCACCGGCGTTACAAGTTTGTAAA
>JBEKLB010000127.1:0-15258 GCA_050010415.1 Bryobacteraceae bacterium
GGGCACTGCCTCGACTCTGACTGTCGTCAATCAGATTCTCGATATCCTGCCTCAGATCAAACTGACGTTGCCGCCTTCCTTGCAGATTACGCCCATCGCGAACCAGGCGATCTTCGTTCGTGGATCGGTTCAGGGGGTCATCCGCGAAGCTGTCATCGCGGCCGTTCTAACCGGCCTGATGATTCTGCTTTTCCTGGGTAGCTGGCGCAGCACCATTATCATCGCGGTTTCCATTCCCTTGTCCATCCTCTCGTCTGTCATTATTCTCGGCTTGATGGGGCAAACCATCAACATCATGACGTTGAGCGGCCTCGCGCTGGCCGTCGGTATTCTCGTCGACGATGCTACCGTCACTATCGAGAATATTGAGCGATATCTCGAAGAGGGCGCTGAGTTAAACGATGGTATTCTGCAAGGCGCCGCGCAAATCGCCACGCCGGCGCTGGTTTCCACGCTCTCCATCTGTATTGTCTTCCTGCCCATGTTTTTTCTCTCTGGAGTTGCGCGCTATCTCTTTGTGCCGCTCGCGGAAGCCGTCGTTTTCGCGATGCTCGCTTCATACATCCTTTCGCGTACTCTGGTGCCTACCCTGGCGATGTACCTTCTCAAGAAGCACGAAGAACATGCCGTCGAATCGCATAACATCCTGGCCCGCTTTCAGCGTGGGTTCGAGCGCGGCTTTGAGGGTATCCGCGGCGGTTATCAGAACCTGCTTGACCGTCTGCTCGAGGCGCGCTTCATCTTTGTCCCAGTTTTCCTTCTCATCGTTTTTTCCGGATTCGTGTTAGTTCCCTACCTGGGACAGAACTTCTTCCCCAGCACCGATAACGGTTCGTTCCTCCTGCATATGCGGGTGAAGAGTGGAACCCGAATCGAAGACACCGCCAAACAGGTGGATGAAGTGGAGCAGCAGATTCGCAAGATCGTGCCGGCCGGTCAGATGGACAATATACTCGATAACATCGGCCTGCCCTACAGCACGCTTAACTTTCAGCATGCAACGTCGGGTCTCATCGGAGCCGGCGACGCCGATATCCTGGTATCGCTGAAGGCAAACCACAGCCCAACCGCGGACTATGTGCGGACGCTGCGCAGCCACTTGCCCGGCCAGTTTACCGGCACTACGTTTTACTTCCTACCTTCCGATATCGTTACCCAGATCCTTAACTTTGGCCTGCCCTCCCCCATCGATGTGCAGGTTGACGGAGCCGACGTTGACGGCAACCGAATTGTGCTGAACACGATGCTAGGCCAGTTGAAGCAGGTACCCGGGCTGGTCGACCTCCGCGTGCAGCAGCCTGACGATTACCCTGTCCTGGACTTATCGGTTGACCGCACCAAAGCCCAACAAGGCGGCTATACCGAGCGCGACGTTGGAAGCAGCGTTCTGAACGTTCTCGGCGGAAGTACGCAGCTTTCACCACAGTTTTATCTTGATCCGAAGAACGGCGTAACTTACAACATCGTTGCGCAGACGCCGCAATATCTGATTACCTCGCTGTCGGATCTGCAAAACATCCCTATCTCCTCGGTATCCGCCAGGCATCCGGAAATTGTCGCGGACGTCGCGAATATCAGCCGCTCGGCTGAGATGGAAGTTGTGTCCCACTACAACATTAGGCGCACGCTGGACATCTACGGCAACGTTCAAGATCGCGATCTGGGCGCCGTCGCCAAGGAGATTGACAAGATTGTGCAGGCTAACACTCCCGCCCTGCCCCGCGGCAGCTTCAGTCACGTTCGTGGACAGATTGAGACGATGCGCACATCGTACATCGGCCTCCTCTCCGGCCTAGGCTTCGCCATCGTACTGGTTTACCTGCTCATCGTGGTGAACTTTCAGTCCTGGCTGGATCCGTTCATCATTATTACGGCCCTGCCGGCCGCGCTGGCGGGCATCGTGCTCATGCTCTTCATCACGCGCACCACGTTGAGCGTTCCGGCTCTCATGGGAGCCATCATGTGCATGGGCGTGGCCACCGCCAACAGCATTCTAGTGGTCTCGTTCGCCAAGGAAAGATTCGAAGAACACGGAGACGGCGTCACCGCGGCGTTCGAATCCGGCGGGACGCGCTTCCGCCCCGTTATGATGACCGCCCTAGCGATGATCATCGGCATGATTCCGATGGCGCTGGGCGCAGGTGAGGGTGGCGAAGAAAATGCACCCCTGGGACGCGCCGTAATTGGAGGATTGTGCGCGGCCACCGTTGCGACTCTCATTTTTGTTCCCGCGGTCTTCGGCCTACTGCATGGCCATCGCAAAGATGGCGCCAAGCCCGAACTTTCGCCTAAAGAAATTGTCCATGCCGGAGAGCCTCATCCCTCTGGAGAACCTCATCAATGACTAATGACCTGCACGAAGAGCAAGCCGAACACGAGAACACTGGCACCACACATTTGGACCCCGATCGCCGGGACGCTCTCAAGCCTGCCCCCAAGCCAGCAATGCCGCCGGTCGAGAAGCCCAAGCGCCGATCGCTGGCCGCTGTCTGGATTGCTCTAATGCTTCTCGCCATTGCCATCGCCGTCGTAATTATTGCCGGAGTGCTCTCGCGCGCCGCCGCTGAACGAACGCTGGCCGCCAACACCAAACAGGCGGCCGTCCCCATCGTAAGCGTCACCCACCCCAGCGTGGCGCGGCTATCGCCCGAGATTTCGCTGCCTGGCAATACTCAAGCCTATGTGGACACGCCCATCTTTTCTCGCACCGACGGATATTTGAAGAGCTGGTACTTCGATATCGGCGCTCGCGTGAAAAAAGGCGACTTGATGGCGGTCATCGAAACACCCGAACTCGATGAGCAGTTGCAGGTCGCCCAGGCGCAGTTGAAGAGCAGCCAAGCCAACCTGGACCTCGCGAAGATCACCTCCGCCCGCTACCAGAATCTGCTGAAGAGCAACTCGGTGTCAAAGCAGGAAACCGATCAGGCTGTGAGTGACGCAGCCGCAAAGGAGGCCGCTGTGGAAGCCTCAGAAGCGTCGGTCCGCCGCCTGCTGCAGCTGCAATCCTTCGAGCGCGTTTATGCGCCGTTCGACGGCGTGGTCACTGTTCGCAACACGGATGTCGGCCAGCTGGTTCAAGGCGGCTCGTCGCCCAATTCGCTATTCCATCTGGCAGCCATCGACACCGTTCGCGTGTTTGTGCCAGTGCCCGAGGCATACGCTGCCGCGATACGAGACGGCAATAAAGCTACCCTTACGCTCGATGAGTACCCGGGCCGCGTCTTTACCGGCACCATTGCGCGTAATTCCAGCGCCATCGACCCGTCTACCCGAACCTTGAACGTCGAAGTGGACGTAGACAACCCAAAAGCCGAGATTCTTCCCGGAGCGTACATCTTTGTCCATTTCAAGGTGCCCGACGAGGGCGAGTCCCTCACCCTCCCTTCCAACACCCTTCTCTTCCGCAGCGCGGGTTTACAGGTGGGTCTGGTGCGCGACGGACGCGTGCAACTGGTCCCTGTCACCATCGCGCATGACGGCGGAGCTTTTGTGGAGATCTCCTCCGGCCTCGAAGCCTCCGATCGGGTGATCCTGGACCCTTCGGACTCACTCACGACCGGGCAGCAGGTGGAAATAAAGGAAGCCAGCAGCGCCGGGAAAAAATAATGCGATGCGTTCTTGCGGCTGCACTCAGCGCCGCCATATTCCTGCTCAGCGGGTGCCTGGTGGGACCGAAGTACGTCAAGCCAGCGCTTCCCCCGAACCCCGGTCCTGATGCCTATAAGGAGACCGACCCGAACTGGAAACCAACCAATCCTTCAGACGCCGCCTTGAAGGGAGACTGGTGGGAGATTTTCCATGAACCGGTGCTGGACGATTTGGAAAGCAAGGTAGCCGGTTTGAACCAAAGCCTGAAGGCATCAGAAGCGCGCTTTCGTGAAGCTCGCGCTCAGATCCGCATCAATCGGGCCGACCTTTATCCCACCATCGGTACCGCGCCATACGCGATCGGTGAACGTTACTCGGCAAACCGTCCCTACTTCAGCCGGGCGCTCGCTAATAATGGCGAGGCTGACTTGTTACTTCCACTCGATTTGAATTACGAGATTGATTTCTGGGGCCGCATTCGTCGGACCATTAACGTGGCGAAGGAGGAGACGCAGGCCAGCGCGGCGGATCTGGCGACGGCACAACTGAGCCTTCAGGCCGAAGTGGCGTACGATTACTTCGAACTGCGCAGCGCCGATGCACAAAAGAAGCTGCTCGCAGATACGGTAAAAGACTATGAGGAGGCATTGCGCATCACCACCAATCGGTTTGAGGGCGGGATTAGCAACGAGTCCGACGTATTCCAGGCGCGGACGCAACTACAGGCCGCCATCGTGGCGCAATTGGACATCGCCGTGCAACGAGCGCAAGATGAACACGCGATCGCGGTTCTGATTGGTCAGCCGCCCGCTAGTTTCACCATTGCCGAGGCGCCGCTGAATACCGAGCCACCGTTCATCCCCACCGGTCTTCCGTCGCAACTGCTTGAACGCCGGCCGGACATCGCGGCTGCCGAGCGCCGCGCCAACGAAGCGAATGAACGCATCGGAATCGCACGCGCCGCATTCTTCCCTTCTGTCGCGTTGAGCGCCTCGGTGGGTTTCGAGAGTACGGCGATCAGCAATTTTTTTAACGCATCGAACTTTGTTTATTCTCTGGGGCCCACGCTCTCGCAGACCTTCTTCGATGCCGGCCGGCGAGCGGGCATTTCGCAGCAGGCCTACGCAAGTTTCGACGAGGTGTCGGCCAATTACCGGCAGACCAGTCTCACGGCTTATCAAGAAGTGGAAGATAATCTTGTTGCGCTCCGTATCCTGTCTCAGGAGGCCCTTCAGCAGCGCCAGGCGACCGTTGCCGCACAGGGCGCGGAGCAAATCTTCAACAACCGCTACGTCGGTGGCCTTGATACGTACCTTCAGGTTGTGACAGCGCAGAACGCGGCACTGTCTAACGAGCGTAACGAGATCGACATTATGAGACGCCGCATGGACGCGAGCGTTCTATTGATCAAAGCGCTTGGTGGTGGTTGGAGCACGGCGCAGCTCCCTAATTACTGAAACTCGTCAGCTAGCAAGATCCGGATCTGTCCCATGCGTCTCGCTTCAGGGTACGAACGCGTCGCCGGACTCGCCGCAGCCTTCATGCGAACCTGAAGATAGCCGCCTATTTAGCGACATCCTTATGCTGCCCGTGATTCGTTGGCAAAGTATTGCGGATTTTCTCGTCCTGGCCGTGGCGTTCTATGCTCTGCTCCGCTGGGCACGCTCGGCTCGCGCCATGCGGATTGCCTTGGGCGTGGTTGGGCTACATGCCCTGGCACTTTTGGCGCGCCGTCTGGATTTGGTGGTCACAAGCTGGGTGCTGGATGCATCCGCCATCCTTGCGATTCTGGTTTTGCTATTGGTCTTTCAGCCCGAACTCCGCCGTGCCTTCATGCGGCTGGATACCGCGTTCCAGCACTGGCCACGGCCCGCGGTGGTTGGGCATACGACAACTCGACCGATCGCCGATGCGGCCTTTGTGCTCGCTCGATACCAGATTGGCGCATTATTGGTTATTGCGCGCCAAGACTCAATTAACGAACTGCTCGAAGGAGGCATCGCCATTGGTGCTGCGATCTCGCCTGAGTTGCTGGAAGCCATATTCCAAAAGAAAGCGTGTACTTTGTCTGCGGTTCGCTGGCCAGGCATGAACGGCAACATCCGTCTCTTGTAGTTCACTAACTCCGCGACGATCTGCGGCTTCATCCTCTTATATCTGCCCGCGCCAGTTCCGGCGAAAGTGCCGCCAGGGGGCACCCGCGCTCGGGATGATCACACAGTTCCAGGCTCAAGTAGATCTCCACAATGGTATTCCGCGCTTCTCCAGGCCGCGAATGCTCAGCGGCATGAACCAGGGCTTCCTCGATTTCCATGAAGCCCTCGCGGAGTGACTCCAGAAGCAGGTCGTCCTTGGTCCCGAAATGCTTGTAAAAACCTCCAAGGGTCAGGCCGGCGTCTTTCATAATGGCCGAAACCGCGGCGCCGTTTAAGCCCTCGGCCCGGACGCGGCGCGAGGCATCTTTCACAATCTTCTGATGGGTCTCAAGTTTATGTTCGGGCCGGTATCTGTCCTATAGTTCAGGTTAGAAGCGGCCTTCGGCTAGAGCTCCGTACACTTCACTGTACCTGTCCCTTTGACGGGTCCGAGCCGGATCGTGAACGTTAGACTTCTCCAAGCAAGGGATTCACCCATGGAGTGAAACAACGGACGTATTCAAATTGCCCATGGAACTCGGGACAAACTCCCGGAGGGGATAGCGCTCCGCCTTCGTTTATTTAAGGGACTTTCAGACATGTAAAATGAGCCATCCAATAATAGAGCAGTGCGTTCCAGAATGCTTTCGTCCGAAGACGGCGTGATCCATGAGTCACCGACGGCGAACTTCAGATCGAGCAACCTCCGCGAAACGCCGATTTGAGAGAAGGCTGCTGGGGCGCCAGATGCTTCGCGCCATCGAAAGACTCACACGCCCTCACCAGGGTCCTCGTCATTCACGAACCTGGCAGTTCAGGACCTCCAACGACGGTATCCCCAGCCTCCGCCGCCGAGCAAGAACAACACCAAGAGAATGATTAATATAGTTTCCATAGCTTCTTCAAGAGCATGTATCTCGCCGTTCCGAATTCATCCGGGGCGCCATGGAGCGTGGGGGCCGGCGCTGGTCAAAGTAACTCGCCATGAAGAAGACACACGCACTTGCCTGATCGCAGTGACCTCTGCCAGCTGCGCTGTGGGCTTCAGAAATCCTTGCGAGAGATCTCCAGCTTCCTCATCATGGCGTTCAACGTCGTCCGTGGCAATCCGAGACGAGCGGCAGCGACACTTACCACTCCATTCGACTCTCGAAGAACGGAAATGATGTGTTCTCGCTCCACTTCCGACAGGGTGGCGCTACGTGGCGCTCCCACAGCATCGCCGCGTATCTCAGCCAACGGAGCCCGAAGGTTGGGACCGGGTGAGAGAATGACCGATCTTTCAATGAAATTCTCAAGCTCCCGCACGTTCCCCGGCCACGGCCAGCTTACCAGAGCTTGCATCGTTTCCGATGAGATCGTGTCAATCTGCTTATCCATTTTGGAGGCATACATTTGGGTGAAATGCCGGACGAGAACAGGAATATCTTCGCGATGCTCGCGTAGCGGAGGAATGGTGATTGGGAAGACCTTTAACCGGTAATAGAGGTCGCTGCGGAAGAGCTTGTCTCCCATCATTTGCGTCAGATTGCGGTTGGTGGCCGCCAGGAGCCGAACATCAATGGGAATGGTGCGGGTGCCGCCCAATCTCTCGAACTCCTTCTCCTGCAAAGCGCGCAGCAATTTGGGTTGAAGCTCCAAAGGAATATCTCCCACTTCGTCCAAGAACAGCGTTCCTTGGTGGGCCCTCTCAAAGCGACCGATCTTCTGCGATAAGGCGCCGGTAAACGCCCCCCGCTCATAGCCGAATAGCTCGCTTTCTAGGAGCCCGGTGGGGATGGCAGCACAGTTCAGCGTGATAAAAGGCCGATGTCGGCGGCCGCTCAGATTGTGGATGGCGCGCGCCACCAGTTCTTTCCCCGTGCCGGTTTCTCCGAGCACCAGCACCGTGGCATCGGTGGGTGCAACGATTTCCACTTGCCCCATGACGCGCTTGAGCGCCGCGCTCGTTCCTACAATCTCGTCGAATTCATGCAGGCGTTCGGGTTCGGCTGCAATCGTCTCCACGGACGCACGCTCCGTGAGGTCCTGCACAAAGCTGATCCATCGAAATGGAGATGGCTGTAGGACAGCACTCGCGACCAGAACCCGCACCCGCGTTTCATCCTTGCGAATGTATTCCATTTCGAAGGGCGTACTGGCGCCGTGGACCAAGCCTTCTTCATGGGCAAATTCTTCCAGAGTCAAGTATTCTGGCGCGGCGATATCAGCCCATTGCAACCCGCCCAAGTCTTCGCGGCTGTATCCCAGCATGCCGAGAAACGCGTCGTTCGCCTCAAGAATGTGGTCGAACTCGCCCGAAACGACGCCGACGATTGTCGATTCAGCGGGAAGGTCTAAGGGACCCCTTCGCTTGTGCAGCAACGCTTCGTCGATCCGGTGGCGCCCGCTAAAATCGCGCACCACCATTGCAAAGCCGTTCAACTTCTGACTTTTATCTCTGAGAGCCGTTGTCAGTACGTTCGCCCAAAACCGTGACCCATCCTGTTTCTTATGCCATCCCTCATTTCCCAAATGACCTTCAGTAGCTGTCCTTTTCAATTCTTCCTGCGGGTCGACGGAAAGGTCGTCGTCAACTAAGTAAAGGCAGCTTACATGTTGACCGACAATCTCTTCGCTTTTGTAGCCGTAAATGCGCTGCGCTCCCGCGTACCAGGCAACCACGCGGCCAGCCGCATCCAGGGACAACAGCGCGTAATCCTTGCTCCATGCCGGAGTCTGCTCCCCGTCGGAGGCAACGCGACCGATCACGTGCTTCTCGCTGGACTTGTTGTGCAGAACCAAAGCATGACGTCCCGGCGACACCTCGCTCTTGGCTGTGTAGTGCAGCCTTTGCACGCTACCATCCCGGCCCAACATTGGGAGAATGCCTTCTTGCTGGCCCTGTTGTAGAAAGGCTCGCCAAAGCGGCACAACTTCGGGTTGAAAACTTGGTTCTATCAGATCGTCAATTCGGTGGCCGATCACGTCATCCATCGAAAGTCCGAACAGTTGCCTTGCGCCGGAACTAGCGTCCAGGCAATGGCGGTCGTTGTCCACGATCAGAATAGGTTCGGACTGGCGGAAAAGGACTGCGCGGAACAGAACCTCCAGCGCAATCAAGCCATCGCTCACCAGCCAGGTGGCTTCTTGTTGCGAGGCTGCGAAGTTCATTACGTCTCCTTCGCCCCGTCGATCCAGGAAAGCCGTGTCGTCCAAGAGACCAAGCGGTGGGCGCTCAAGCCTCTCGAAAACAGCGGCGAGCCGAGATTAGCGGTTACCTCAAGTATACCGTCTATTTGGGACATTACAGTGAATGGTGACCAAATTTGGTCGGGCGACGCTCCGTGGTCAACCTCTGTTTCAATGGGCCGCGGTGTTAATAATTGCAAATAGGCAGTTACAGCCTCGCCGCCAGTTGGGCAGCGGATTGCTGTGGTTGGGGAGCAAAAATGTCTTCGCTGAAATTTGGGTATCACACGGGTTCGCGTAGCTTGGTGCTGTGGTCTCAATTGCCATATCTTGATGGCCGCGGCATCAAGACGGGTCTCAATGTTGCTATGGGTTGTCAGTGAGTTGTATTAAAGTCCGTGCGGAAACTTAGGATGATGCCCTCAGCTCCCGAACCAGACGCCGGTCATAGGTTGCGGCTAGTTTCGCACAAGAAGCGACACTTGAAAGCAGAGGAGCAGGCTTTCGATCCCAATAGTCTTCTCGCCAACGCCGGCAACGGAAGGACAATGGCGGACTATCCGAAGAACCACCAGGTATTCTCGCAAGGACGGCAATCCCGAGCCTGTTATCCCAAAGATTAGTCAAGAGACACTGGCGGAGATGGTTGGCACCACCCGATCGAGAGTCAGCTTTTTCATGAACCGGTTCCGCAAGAAGGGGTTCATCCGATACAGCGGCCAACATGCTGGCGGCTTGGAGGTTCATAGCTCCCTACTGAACATCGTCCTGCACGACTGACGGCCATCTTAACGCTGGCTTCAACCAGGAACGCTCATCGGACTAGCAATAGTCACCATCGAAACGGAATCCTTCAAGAAGCGAGAGTCCTTTCGGTTGTGGCGATGGCGTACGTTTCCCCGGCGTCATTCACCAGCGCAGAAACAATAAGAGATACCTGTACGATGCGCCCATCTTTCGCGATCCGTCGTATGCGCAGCGGCTCTAAGACGCCAGCTTGGGATTGTTGCCGGAAGGTGGCCAACGCCTGCTCGCGCTCGCTTTCCGGCATCAGATCGCGAATATTCATCTCCAACGCCTCTGCTTCGGTCCATCCGTACATCCTCTGCGCACTGGGGTTCCAGGCCATAATCCGCCCCGTCATATCCTGCACCAGGATGCCATCGCTGGCGTCGCGTACCACCACGGCCAACCGTCGCAGAGCTTCAGAGTCTCGAATCGCCGCCTGGGCCTTTTTCATGGCGGAAATCTCTGTAAACGTGATGACCGCTCCCTCGATCACGTTTTCCAGGGTCCGATAAGGGCGAATGCGCAGCAGGTACCATTCTCCCGTCTTGGTCTCCACTTCCAGTTCTTTCGGAACCAAACTTTCTAACACCTCCTTAACGTCCGCTCCCAAGTGGTCATAGCCCACCAGATTGGACCGGACTTGGTCCACCGGACGCCCTATATCGGCCTCGATCAGGTTAATCAACGCTGAGACGGTAGGGGTAAAACGACGAATGCGCAGGAGATGGTCCACAAAAACGGTGCCGATGCCCGTGCCGCTCAGCAGGTTCTTCATGTCGTTGTTGGAGTGTGTCAAGTCGACCACTTTGGCCTGCAGTTCGCCGTTGACCATGGCCAGCTCCTCATTTGTCGATTGCAATTCTTCTTTGGAGGTCTCCAGTTCCTCGTTGGTGGATTGCAACTCCTCGTTCACCGACTGCATTTCCTCGTGCGCGGAGCGGAGCTCTTCGTTGGAGGTGTCCAGTTCTTCTATAGTGGTCTGGAGGTATTCTTCCTTCGTCCGCAATTCCTGCTTCAGCTTTACAATGTACGCGTCGAGATTCGGGCTAAACGCTGCCGCGTCTTCCGCGGAATCCACGGCCGCTTCAGCGGAAAACTTGGGGTCGGCGGCCGACACCTCCTCGAGAATAACTAGAAATAGGCCACGCGGTATGGTTCCTTCCGGGTCAGTGGAGACCGGAAGCACGGTCAGATTTACGGTCGTAAAACTCCCGTCGTTTTTTATGCGCAAACCCGGGTGTCGCGTTGTTAGTCCCAGCGACACTGCGCGGTGCAGAGCAATGGTCAAATCGCCGCGCAATCCTTCTCGAGCCATCTTGAAGATATTCATGTTGACTTCACCTGGTGTCAGTTCCAGGTACTTGCCGGTTCGGCCCAGCAGGTAGAGGATGTCGCCGCGTTCGCTGACCAGCGCGCCAACCGGGGAGTAGTGCTCCAGAAGCGTCCGCTCGGCCATCTCGCGCAACGGAAGTTTGTTGTCGCTCAGCGCGGCGCTCCCATCCCGCCGGCCGATTCCGTCTCCCGGCGGGCGTGGGAGCAACCTAGCGATGCCCACGCGTCGCGGACCCAAATCATCTGCTTTGCGCTGATAGATGTTTGCCTTGCGATCAATAGTCGCAAAGAGGTCCACAAGGTCTCCCAGCCTCTCGGAGGACCCCAGCCAAAGCATGCCGCCGGGATTCAACGCGTAGTGGAACAAGGACGTGAGTCTCTTTTGTAGCTCCGCGCCTATGTAAATTAGGAGATTGCGGCAACTGATCAGATCGAGCTTCGAGAACGGCGGATCTTTGATGAGGTCGTGTTCGGAAAAAATGAGCATGTCGCGGATGGTCTTTTGGATACGGTAGGTACTGCCTTCCGGACGCTCCTCCGAGAAAAAGTGGGCCAGGCGCTCCGGCGAAACGTCAGCAATGATGCTGGTGGGGTAAACGCCTGCGCGGGCTTGCTCGATGGCTTCGCGGTCGATGTCAGTCGCAAAGATCTGCACCTTGAAATGCTCTTTCAGTTCTTCCATGCGTTCCCGGAGGAGCATGGCGATGGAATAGGCTTCCTCGCCGGTGGAACAGCCGGGGACCCAGACGCGAATTACCGTCCCTGGAGCCCTGCCAGCAAAAAGCTGCGGGATGACCTTTTTCTGAACCTCCTCGAAAATCTCGGGATCCCGAAAGAAATGGGTGACGCCGATCAGAAGGGCGTGAAACAGCGCGTCCACTTCCCCTGGAGTGAGCTGCAGATAGCGGATGTAGTCTTCCAGCCGATTGATCTGGTGAACGGCCATGCGCCGCTCGACGCGGCGGATGATTGTGTTCCGTTTGTATTGGGTAAAGTCATGACCGGTCTGGGACCGGAGCAGGATAAAGACTTTATCGAGCCCGTCAGCCGGCTCTGCAACTTCCGGGGAGATGGGGAGGCGAGCAGCCCCAAAAGCGTGCGCAACGTAGTCGAGGAGTTGAGCAGGCATCTCGTTGGGAGGCAGCACAAAATCTGCCATGCCGGTAGCGATGGCGCTGCGAGGCATGCCATCATACTCCGTGGATTCAGGTGTCTGCACCATCACCATACCGCCCTCGCCCTTGACGGCGCGGACGCCCAGGGCACCGTCGCTTCCGGTCCCTGAGAGCACAACGCAGATTGCGCGCTCGTGCTGGTCCTGAGCCAAAGAGCGGAAGAAAAAATCTATTGAAAGGCGGATGCCGCGGGCCAAGGTTGGTTCGAATAGTTGCAACTTGCCGTCCGCAAGGGACATATCGCGATTGGGCGGGATGATATAAGCGCAGTTGGGCTTGATCGCCATTCCGTCCTCCACCTCAAAAACCTCCATCCTGGTATAGCGGCGGATCAGTTCGGAGAGCATGCTCTTGTGGTCGCGGGCCAGATGCTGCACCAAAACAAAAGCCATGCCAGGATCGCTGTCGGAGGGCATCGTGGAGAAGAAAGCTTCGAAAGCCGCCAGCCCACCGGCAGACGCCCCGATGCCAACAATGGGAAATTCCGGGCTATGTAGCTCGGATAGCGGCTCGACCTGCTTTTGACTAACCGTTTCGTCCGGCGCCTGCCCGCTACCAATTGTTTCGGCCATGATCTCCTCCCCGGTTTCTATTTCAACACTCGGCAAGTTGCTCAAGCAATTGTTGAACCGAACCGGATGATGCGCCTCCTGGCCGGTTCTTGAATCGAGCCCCGGCAAAATTCAATACGGGAGCAGCAGAACTCTGGAGGGACGCGCTGCCGGTGACCGCAGTCGGTGGAGCGCTGTTCGGAACTCCGGTGTAGAGATCCAAGCTACCATGGGCAAGCTGAGCCAGCGCACCGTAGCGAGAACATTTTGCTCGCGGCTCTGGTGTGCGCCGCGATCCTTGGGGCAGCGGGCGTTGTGGCCACCGGCGTCGGACTCCATCGGGGCATCGCTCAAATTGAGAACGGTCTCACGGCCCTCGACAAGAACTTCGTGCCGAGCCTTCCGGCACGCCGCGACGAGTTGGGCGAGATCAGCGCACTCAACGCTTTTTTTCTCATCGATCGCCGTGACATACGAAGCGTGAGACCGTGTCCTCCGCGCGCTAAAGACGGAGGTCATGACATCCAACGATGGCCCAGCAGTTCTCCGGTCAGCGCGCCCAACCCAATTAGGACCGCCGCCGTTCCTGCATGCCAGGCAACGAGATGCGGCGCCTGCAGGAACATGCACTGGACTTGAAGAGGCACCAAAGGCCAGGAAGACGGCCAAGCCAGTCAATGCTCACTCCAAGAAGCAAGGTTACCTAGCGCGAAGATGTTGACCGCCGATATTAGAGGAAGTGATTGAGGAAAGGTGGGTCCCGCAGAAAACGCTGACTACATACGTCTAAATCTCTTCGGGACGTGTGAGGTGGGGTACAATGGCTTCTTCGGGGATCCTTCGCGTTTCGCCAGCCGTTTGAATGATTTTGTCCTATGGGCTAACCCTACTGGCGGAACCCGACGCCCTGGGCCATCCATACTTCTCGGGATTGAATCGCACTTTGCGATCCACCGTCTTGAATTTCCATCACCAGAAACCAATGCCCTCTCGCCCGCGTTCTGAGACGAGCCAATGACACGCTTTTTGACGAGCGCTCGCAAATTCACACAGCAAGATGTCACCGCGCTCCGCAGAATCGCACCACTCTACGCGTCTCAATCAGCAAGCGCGGCGTGGGTCGGCAACTCCGAAGGGGTTGTCCTTTCTAGCGACAGCCGACGAACGATTGACTAAATTAGCATGCCCGCGAGGATTCTGAAACTCGCCCAATTCCCGTTTGCGCGATTTTAGATTTCGGGTTATTAATTCTGTGTGATGAGACGGACCTTCGGCAGGCGGAATTGTCGGACGGCCGTTCGTGAATCAACCGCGAGCTCTTCCATTCGTAACAACGAGATCCGGCCAAACTTGGAGGCCTCGCCCCTCGGTGCAGGTAGTGAATCTATACCAGAGGTCTTCCCATCAACGCCGCTAGCAAATCGTTGGCAGAGCTCAGCCCAGCGCACTGGAACGTGCATTCGAGCCGAATGACCGTTTCACGGAAAATCGCTAAACGGTTGGCAGTGGACGAAAGGCGGTTTACCGGATGCTCGAGGAGAAGATTTCCCCAGCCCTGCGTGTGGCAGACCTTCGGATATTACGCGCAGGGCTGTCGAAAATGGGAGGAGAGTTGCGGCTTACCGGGAGTGGAATGAGGCCCGTGTCCGTCGACAAGAGTAAACATCGCAACGGCACGTCGTCTGGTATTGCGATATTCCGGAGGGATCAAGCCGGTAGAAGCGGGAACCCTCCGGGGATTCCGGATTCGCCAGAAGTGAAGAAATAACGGATGCTCAAGCAGCACTCAGGTTGCAACACTAGCGGGAGGCGTTGAGGAAAGTGGATGTCTCAGTTAAACAACAGCCGAAGCAGCTAAAATATTGGGAATTGCGGAGGCAACTTTGAACGAGTGGCGCATCCGCGGCGAAGGGCCAGCCTACACAAAAATGGGCCGACTCATGCGCTATCCCGATTACGAAGTGGAGAGGTACATCCGTGAGCGAACAATCGAAACATCCTACCGAAAGAGGCCTCAGGGAGAAGAACGGGAAGTGGGAGTACCGGTTCAAGCTGAACGGGCAGCCCGCGGAACGCACTGCGCACATCGAAGACTTGACGAAAGGGAGGCCAGTGATCAGGCGCGTTATCACATCGCTTGACCATGCTGTCCCGAAGTTCATGTCTTGGTATCGCAGCGAGCACCAGAACAGGAAATGCAAGTGGGCTGCGAGCTTAATGGCGTCCTTTCGGTTTTACTTCGAGCAGACGAAATGCCCACTCACGCGCATCGGTCCAGCGCAACTCGAGGATTTCAAGATGTGGAGGCGTGAAAACAAGATTCACGATAACACTCTCCGAAAGCAACTCCTGCTGCTCGGTCAATTCTTTCGGTTCGCGCGCAAGCAGGGCTGGACGAAAGGTGATCCCTTCGCAAAGGGGGAAGACGCGGAAGTCAAGATTCCCCGTGAACAGGATTCAGACGCCATGCGAGTGCTGTCGCCTGAAGAAGAAGTTCAGTACCTGAGAGCAGCG
>JBEKLB010000128.1:0-15216 GCA_050010415.1 Bryobacteraceae bacterium
CGGCAATCCGATGGGCAGGCAATGTGTGAGGGGAGTTTCCTTTCCACTGCGCTCGCTCAGTAAGTGGGCGAACTCCGGCCGCAGCGGCGTGTCCTCGGGCTTGAAGTCCAGAAGGATATTGATCAGATACTTGGAGAAAGCGGCGGAATTATCTCCCAGCGCGCTGTCGGCACTCAGATCCCCGAAAAGGCGCTTCATTTCCTCCGCCGGCGTTGGTTCCACCTGCCAGACACCGGACAGGTCCGGTTTGCCATGTGCCGCGCGAGGAGCGGGAGCGGTGAGATTCGGTTTGCCATCACGTGTGCGAGGCGTCCCAGGCGCGGGGTAATTCAGCCACTGGGCTTGAGCGCCGCAACACGCTGCCCAGAGCAGAACGGACGCTTTCACATTCATGTGACATAAATCTTAGCTTAGTCCGCTGTGGCATCCAATCATTTAAACTCAAAAGTGTTGCCAAAGGTATTGCTAGCCGTGCTGGCGCTAGGCGCGCTGATTCCCCACGCGTCCGCCTTGAACCCCAGCCGCGCGCTCACGCAATACACCAGGACCGTCTGGACCCAGGAACACGGACTTCCCCAGGACACCGTACGAGCCATCGCGCAAACCAAGGACGGATATCTTTGGCTCGGCACCGACGAGGGGCTCGCGCAATTCGACGGTTATGACTTTGTGGTCTTCAACAAAGAGAATGGCGCGCTGCCCAGCAATAGCGTCGGAGCGCTGTGGGCGGCAAAAGACGGAAGCTTGTGGATCGGGACGCTGGGCGGTCTCACACGCTACCACAACGGAAAGTTCACCACCTTCAACAAGAAGGACGGGTTGGACGACACGTCGATCAACTCCATCACAGAAGATCCATCCGGCGCTATCTGGGTAGTGGCCGGCATCTACCTCAATCGCTTCCAGGACGGAAAGTTCACCAATTATAGTCCGCGCCAGGGTTTGCCCATCCAGGCATTGCGCACCATTTATTGCGGACGCGACGGAAGTATCTATGCAGCCGGTTTTGGGGGTGTGGTCCGACTGGAAGGCAATCGCTTCGTCTCCGTGCTCAGTCCGGTGGGCGATATCGTGGTTTCGCTACTTGAGGACCGGCACGGCAATCTCTGGGTGGGCGGCAGCTTCGGGCTGCTGACGCGTAGCCCCAAGGGCGATCTCCAGCATTACACCGTTCAGGAGGGCCTGCCGGATAACTACGTTCGGACCATGTGGGAAGATCGCGACGGAAACCTCTGGGCCGGAACCGACGGTGGTCTGGCGCGTCTGGAAAATGGGCGCTTTGTCAGCAGCTCTTTGGCAAGTTCGCACGAGCGCGATTGGGTGCGCTGCATTTATGAGGACACCGAGGGCAACCTCTGGGTGGGCTTGAACAGCGGTCTTAACCGCCTGCGGAACGATCTGTTCAGCATGTACGGCGAATCGGAAGGCCTGCCCAGCGACGAGCCCACCACCGTTTACCAGGACCATCGCGGAAGAATTTGGGTCGGCTTTCACGACCGTGGTCTGGTGGAATTGGTAGATGGCAAGCCGGCCCGGGTATATACCCAGAAAGACGGCCTCCCGAGCAACGAGATTTTCTCGATTCGCGAAGACCGCGAAGGCGACCTGCTGATCGCCGCTCGCGGCGGACCCAGCCGCTTGCACGACGGTTATTTCGTCAACCCTGTAATGAACGATCCTCTCAATCGTCGCGTGGCTTTTGATTACTTCCAGGATCGGAACGGCAAGCTTTGGGTGGCAACTCCAGCCGGTGTGGTGGAACTCCAGGGCAGTCGCTCTCATACCGTGATTCCGGGCGGATCCCAGCTCAACAATGATGCCGTGGTGTTGTGCGAAACGCGCGATGGCAGCCTCTGGGCAGGCACCTACGGGGACGGCCTGTGGCGGTTGGACCATACTCATGGCACCCGGGGACAGCTCCGGCTCTACACGGTGGCGGATGGCTTGTCGAGCAACGAGATCCGATCTCTGGTAGAGGGTACGGACGGCACGCTGTGGATCGGCACGTTCGGAGGCGGACTGGACGCGCTGCGCGATGGCCAGTTCTATCACATAACCGCTCGCGATGGCCTGTTGAGCGACAACGTCTCGCACATCGAGGATGATGGCCGCGGGTCCCTGTGGCTGAGCACTACGCGCGGAATCTGCCGCGTCCGCAAACAGGACATTTGGGATCTGGTGCAGGGCAAGATCAAAAAAGTGGAGCCGGTGAATTACGGCGTAGCGGATGGGCTGCGAAGCGCGCAGTGCGCACCCGGATATCCCACCAGCCGAGGCGGCACGCGCACCAGCGATGGCCGCCTGTGGTTTCCCACCAGCCGCGGCTTGGCGGTGCTGGATCCAAACGACCGCAGGGCTGCTACGGCTGCGCCCGTGGTTCATTTGCTCGAAGTGGCGGTGGACGGCCGTGCCATCCCGGTGACCCAGGGTACCCGAGTCGCCCCAGGCAGCGGACGCATGCAGTTCCGGTACACCGGCATCTATCTGAGCGCTCCGGAGCGCGTGCGTTATTCCTATCGGCTGCAGGGCCTGGATGGCGAGTGGATCAGTTCCGTTGCGCGGCGCGTCACGAACTACAACAGCCTGCCGCACGGGCACTACCGCTTCACGGTCCGCGCCGCGGTTCCCAATGGCCCGTCGAGCGAAGCCTCGCTGGCGTTTGAGCTGCTACCGCATTTCTACGAGACCGCCTGGTTCCGATATTTTTGCGCCGCCTTGGCCGCCGCGGGCATTTGGGGTCTATATAACTTGCGCCTCCGTCAAATTCGTCAGCGATTCTCTCTGGTGTTGGAAGAGCGCGGACGCCTGGCGCGCGAAATACACGACACGCTGGCGCAGGGCTTCGTGGGGATCTCGTCGCAACTGGACGCAGTGGCGCTGACCCTCAACGGACACCTGGACCTGGCGCGCAACCATTTGGACATCGCGCGCAAGATGGTGCGGCACAGTTTGACGGAGGCCAGGCGCTCCGTGATGGATCTGCGCGCCTCGGCTTTGGAAGGGCAGGATCTGTCTGCCGCGCTCTCCCAAGCGGCTCACCAATGGACCGCGGGCTCACCGGTCCAGGTCCGCGTGAATGTCGAAGGCGAGAGCCGTCCGTTGCCGGAAGAGACCGAACAACACCTGCTGCGGATCGCACAAGAAGCCGTCACCAATGCAGTGAAGCACGCGCGCGCCAGCCACGTCAGCATTCATCTCGAGATGGCCAGCCGGGAACTGAGTTTGCGCGTGGCCGACGATGGCCGGGGCTTTGAGCAGGATGAAGCGTTCTCCGAAGTGGGCGGCCACTTCGGCCTGTTGGGCATGCGCGAGCGCGCCGAGCGGTTGGGCGGCGAACTTCGCTTGCATAGCGAATTGGGTCATGGCACGGAAGTCGCCGTTACGGTGCCCCTATCGTAATGCTAGACCATCCCATTCGCATTCTCATCGCCGAGGATCACCTGATTGCGCGGGTGGGCGTGAAGACCATTATCAACGCGCAACCCGACATGAAGGTGGTGGCCGAAGCCGCGAATGGATTACAGGCCGTGGAGCTGTTCCGCAAGCACCGGCCCGACGTCAGCCTGATGGATGTCCGCATGCCGGAGATGAGCGGCGTGGAAGCCACGCAGGCCATTCGGGTTGAATTCCCCGACGCTCACATTATCGCGCTCAGCACCTATGGCGGCGATGAGGACGTCCGGCGAGCCTTGCTGGCGGGCGCTCGGGCGTATTTAACGAAGGACGTGCTGCACGACGAGTTGATCCGCGCCATTCACGCTGTGCATTCCGGCGAAAACTATCTGCCGCCGGGCGTGGCCGCAGCGCTCGAATCCAGTTCCTTGCCGGCGGGTCTAAGCGCCCGAGAAGCGGAGGTGCTGGCGCTCATCGTCAAGGGATACGGCAATAAACAAATCGCGTACGCCCTGGGCATCGCCGAGCACACCGTCAAGAATCACGTAAAGAGCATCCTGAGCAAGCTGAGCGTGGACGACCGGACGCAGGCCGCGACGGCCGCCATTCAGCGCGGGATTATTCATTTGTAGATAGCGTTCACACGATTGGGAACGCGGCAAGCAAGAGTGCTTGCGCAACGTAATCAGAAATCCCCGAATTAATGGGACAACTACTCCCGAATGAGTGAGATACAATGAGTGTTCTGGGCCTCGTAGCTCAAAAGGGCCAATAACCTACGGAGCCCCAAAGTCATCATTGCAACTATATAGCTTGAGCTGTGTATGTGGATAGTCCGTTTAGCTCTTCGCCGCCCTTATACCTTCGTTGTCATGTCGCTGGCCATCCTGCTGCTTGGGGTGACTGCCATCCTTACGATGCCCATCGACATTTTTCCGTTCATCGACATCCCTGTCATTAGCATCAATTGGAATTACGCCGGCATGTCGCCGGAGGAAATGGAGAATCGTGTTCTCACCGTCTTCGAACGGGGCATGACCACTACCGTCAACGACATCGAGCACATCGAATCGCAATCTTACTACGGCATTTCCATTGTTCGCGTCTATTTTCAGCCCAACGTGAAGATCGACATGGCGCTCGCGCAGATCACCGCCATTGCAAACTCCGCCACGCGCGCCATGCCGCCGGGAATTTTCCCGCCGAACATCCTCAGGTACGACGCATCCAGCGTGCCCATTATCCAATTGGGCCTCGGAAGCAAGACTCTCAGCGAGCAGGAAATCTACGACTTAGGAAACAACTTCATCCGCACTCCGCTGGCCACGGTGCAAGGCGCCGCCGTGCCAGGCCCCTATGGCGGCAAACAGCGCCAGGTGGTGGTGGATCTGGATCCAAACGCGCTCTACGCCAAACAGCTATCGCCCATTGACGTCTCGAATGCCTTTAGCCAGCAAAACCTGATTGTTCCGGCCGGCACCATCAAAGTGGGCGACACCGAGTATGCAGTGCGCGTGAATAGCAGCCCCGAAATCCTTGCCGATCTGAACAATCTGCCGGTCAAGACCGTGAACGGCGCCACGGTTTACCTGAAAGACGTGGCGACGGTGCGCGACGGATTCTCGGTGCAGACCAACATCGTCCGAACGAACGGAACGCGCGGTGTATTGCTCACCATCCTGCGGAACGGCCAGGCCTCTACCCTGGACATCGTCAATAAGGTGAAGGCTGCGCTTCCCAGAATTGAAGCCGCCATGCCACCGTCGTTACAAGTGCGGCAATTGTTCGATCAATCGCTTTTCGTGCGCGCATCCATCAATGGCGTGGTGCGGGAAGCGGCCATTGCCGCGCTGCTCACCGGTTTGATGATTCTGCTGTTTCTGGGAAGCTGGCGCAGCACGGTGATCGTTTGTATCTCCATTCCGCTGTCCATTTTGACCTCGCTCATCATCCTGAAGCTGATGGGGCACACCATTAACGTAATGACGCTGGGTGGCTTGGCGCTGGCGGTTGGCATCCTGGTGGACGACGCCACGGTGGAAATTGAAAATACGCACCGCAATCTGGCGATGAAGAAGCCGCTGGTGCGGGCGGTGCTGGATGGCGCGCAACAGATCGCGATCCCGGCCTTTGTTTCCACTCTTTCCATCTGCATTGTCTTCGCGCCCGTTCTGCTTTTGACCGGCGCGGCCAAGTTTCTGTTCACGCCGCTGGCGCTGGCAGTGGTATTCGCGATGCTTGCGTCTTATATGTTGTCGCGCACCCTGATTCCCACCATGGTGCACTACATGTTGAAGCCGGAAGTGGACATGTATCGATCCGGCGAACACGGCGAGGGCGGGACGGCCGAAGGCCACTCGCTGATCTGGCGCATCCACTTTGCATTTAACCGCCGTTTTGAAAGCTTTCGCGCTGCCTATACCGGATTGCTCGACTGGGCGCTCGATCATCGCGCAATGGTGCTCTCGGGCTTCATGATTTTCGCGCTGGGCTCTTTGGGTTTGGCGTTCCTGGTGGGCCGCGACTTCTTCCCCACCGTCGACTCGGGGCAAATTCGTTTGCACGCGCAAGCGCCGGCTGGAACGCGCATCGAAAAGACCGAGTTGATCTTCGCCGAGATCGAAAAGGAAATCCGCAACGTGATCCCGGCGGGCGAGCTGGATACCATTCTCGACAATATCGGCGTGCCGCCCGGGGGATTCAACCTGGGTTTTGGAGACAACGCCGTGATCGGCGCCAACGACGGCGATATTCTGATCTCGCTCACGCCGGACCACACGCCCACCGATGTCACCACCCAGCGCTTGCGCAAACGCCTGCACGAAAAGTTTCCCGATATTGTCGTCTTCTTCGAGGCGGCCAATATCACCAACCAGATTCTCAACTCCGGCCTGCCGGCTCCCATCGACGTGCAGGTCACCGGCCGCGACGCGGGACCAAACTACGCTATCGCCGCGCGTTTGGCCGAGCGCATTGCGCGAATTCCCGGCTCCGCCGACGTGCACGTCCATCAAGTGGTTGATGCGCCCGAGCTGCGCATCAACGTGGATCGCGTCAAGGCCGGGCAGCTCGGCCTCACGCAGAACAACGTAGCGAGCAGCTTGCTGATTTCGTTGAGCGGCAGCAGCCAGGTGGCTCCCAGCTTCTGGCTCAACTGGAAGAACGGTGTAAGCTACAACGTCCTGATCCAGACCCCGCAATATAAGCTGGATTCACTCGACAAGCTGATGCGCACGCCCGTCTCCGTCGGGAGCGCGGTGGCCTTCAACACTCCCGGCTCCATGGCGGGCTCGGCCAATCAGGGCGATGCCTCCACCGGCACGGCGCCCAATCAAAGCTCGGCGGCCTACGCCAATCCCGGTACGCTGCCCTACCAAACGCAATTGCTGTCGAACCTCGCCACCATCGAACACAGCACTGGCCCGGAGATTTTGAATCATTACAACGTGCAGCCAGTCTTTGACGTGTACGCCAATGTCGACCGGCGCGACCTGGGCGGCGTAGCGTCGCAGGTGGAAAAGATCATCGCGAACACCAAGATTCCCAATACCACGCAAATCTTTTTGCGGGGGCAGGCCGCCACGATGACCAACTCTTTTTATCGCCTGGGCCTGGGTCTGCTGGCGGCCATCGTTCTGGTATACCTGTTGATGGCGGTCAATTTTCAGTCCTGGGTAGATCCGTTCATCATCCTGTGCGCCTTGCCTGGCGCGCTGGCGGGCATCCTGTGGATGCTGTTCGTGACGCAAACCACCTTGAATGTTCCGTCGTTGATGGGCGCCATCATGTGCATCGGGGTGGCTACGGCCAACAGCATTCTAATGGTGGTCTTCGCCAATGACGAAAGAATGGAAGGGAAGGGCGCGCGGGCGGCGGCGCTGTCGGCTGGATACACGCGGTTGCGTCCGGTGCTGATGACCGCGGCGGCAATGATTCTCGGGATGTTGCCCATGGCGCTTGGAATCGGCGAAGGCGCCGAGCAGAACTCGCCGCTCGGCCGGGCCGTGATCGGAGGTTTGCTCCTGGCTACGGTAACAACGCTGTTGATCGTGCCCATCGTATACAGCTACCTGCGCAAGCAACCGCCCGTCGACCACGACAAGCAGATCGAAGAAGAAGAGCGCGATGGAATGCCCGAGCCCGAATTCCAGACTTATTGACATTTGAACCTGTAAATGACATCACCGACTATTGAGGAACCCGATAATCCGATGGAGCGGCCGGCGCCGGCCACCGAATTGGCGCTGCGCGCGGAAATCGATCGGCTGACCAGGCAGTTGGCCCAAAAGAATTCGCACCAGGGGCACACCGCTCTTGAAGCTCCCAAGCGTCCCTCGGGCGGCAAGATCACCATGCTGCTGCTTCTGGTGGGCGCTGTGTTTCTAGTGGCCTTCTTCACCGGCTACATCCCGCACCACCGGCGAGATCTGCAGGTCATCGCCGAAGCGAACGTGCAAAATGACGCGCTTCCCGACGTAACCGTGGTGGTGGCAAAGAAAGCGTCCGCCATCGGCGACCTGGTTCTACCAGGCAACATCCAGCCGGTAACGGAAGCGCCGATTCTGGCGCGGGCCGAAGGCTACGTGCAACGCCGCTATGTGGACATCGGCGACCGCGTAACCGCCGGACAGCTTCTGGCCGAAGTAGAGGCGCCCGATCTGGATCAACAGGTGCGGCAGGCACAGGCCTCCGTAGTGCAGGCGCAGGCGGACCTGGAACGCTCGAGCGCGGCGCTGGAACAGGGCAAAGCCAACGAGTCCATCGCGCAGGTGACCGCGACGCGCTGGGACAATCTGGTCAAGCGCGGAGCTGTCTCGAAACAAGAGAACGATCAGTATCAAGCGCAGTATCAGGCTCAGGCCGCGAATGTCAGGGCGCTGGAGCGCGCTGTGGACGCCGCCAAGGGAAACATCACTGCCATGCAGGCCAACGTCGGCCGGCTGAGTGACATGCAGGGATATCTGAAGGTGCGCGCGCCTTTCGCCGGCGTGGTCACGCTGCGCAACGTCGATGTTGGAACACTGGTGAACAACGGCAGCACCATGCTATTTCGCATCGCGCAAACCAATCTGCTTCGCACGTATTTGAACGTCCCGCAATCCAGCGCCTCCGATGTGCATGTGGGACAGATGGCGTCGATCGCAACGCCTGAGCTTCCGGAACGCAAGTTCTCAGGCGCCGTCACGCGCACGGCGAATGCATTGGATCCGTCCAGCCGAACCTTGCTGGTGGAGGTTCAGGTGCCGAATCCGGAAGGCAAGCTGCTGCCCGGCATGTACGTGGAAGTAGATTTGCATCTGCCCCGCAAAGACCCGCCGCTGCTGCTTCCGAGCGACACTCTCTCGGTGCGCCCGGAAGGCACGCTGGTGGCCGTGCTCGACCCCAACAACGCCGTGCATTTCGAGCGCGTCGTGATTGGCCGGGACTACGGGAGCAGTATCGAAATCCTCTCGGGTCTAAACGCCGGACAGCGGGTGATCGCGAATCCGAACGATTCGGTTCAGGAAGGCGTGAAGGTTCATCCGATTGTGACGGCCGAAGGCCCTGGCGGCGGGGTCACACGCTCGCGCTAGCTCGTGCCTTTTTCTCCTCTACCGTACTCTAAAAGAACACGTGAGCGCGATACTATCGCACAGCGCGTGCCTGTAACCAGGTCCATCATGAAAACAATCAGCATGAAAAAGATCAGCGTCGTATTTCTGTGTTGGCTTTTGCTCACTCCGGCGGGCTTCGCGGCCGAAGTGATCGACTGGGTGAAGCGGCCCTATGTGGAACATCCCGTCGCGCCGGTGGATCTTTCGAATTCAGCGCGCGTCCGGCAAGTCCTGCGTGCGGGCAACATCTATCTTTCGCTCGCGGACGCGGTGGCGCTGGCTATCGAAAACAATCTGGATATTCAGCTCGAACGCTACAATATTCCCGCCGCCGACACGGAGTTGCAGCGCGCCAAAGGTGGCGGGGTGTTGCGCGGACTTCCCTACAATGTGTTCGAAGTGCCGGTAGGAGTGGGAGGGCCGGCTAGCCCTCTGGTCACCTCGGCGGCGGCACTCAGCGTGGGTGCAGCGGGCTCGGTGCCGACCAATCCATCCGAGCTCGGCGCGCTGTCCGAACAATTGGATAATCTGGCCTTGCTCCAGGCTGTACAGCTTTCTGCCGGCCCGGCAATTCCGCAATTCGACCCCGCGCTCACCGGTCAGCTGAATTGGACGCATCAAAGCACGCCCGATACGGATCCATTGGCTTACGGCGCCAACGCTCTGACGGGCAACACCACCAACGCCAATGCCGCCTACACACAAGGTTTCGGCCCTGGCACGGAATTGAATGTCGGCTTTGATAACGCCCGGTACACAACCAATTCTCTGCAGAGCGCCTTTACTCCTTACACCACGTCCAGCGTGGGATTCACCGTCACCCAGCCGCTGCTACGCGGCTTCGGATTGGCCGTAAATCGTCGCTTCATTCGCATCTCGAAGAACGAGCAGAAAATCGCCGGCCTATTAGTGCAGCAGCAGCTCATCGCGACGGTTTACGGCGTAGTGCGGCTCTATACGGACCTGGTGGCTCTATATGAAGACGTGAAAGTGAAGGAAGAGACGCTGGCCTCTGCTGAGAAGCTCTTCACCGACACCAAGGCAGAGGTGGATGAAGGCACACAGGCGCCGGTGGAGTTGACGCGCGCCAACGCGCAGGTGTTTTCCATCCGCCAGGATCTCATCGATTCGCGCGGGCTGCTCGAAGAGCAGGAGGCCATCGTCAAGAACGTCATCACTCGCCGCACGGACAACGATCCCGATGTATTGAATGCCCGCATCATCCCGACCGATTCCATCGAGGTTCCTGGAACCGACGAAGTTCGGCCGCTGCAGGACCTGCTGGTTCAGGCTTTCGCCAATCGGCCCGATTTGCGTCAGGCCGGCGTGCAGGTGGAGAACACCCAGATCAGCTTGCAAGGCTCGCGCAACGGGCTGCGGCCGGAATTGGATCTGGTGGGCACAGCTCAAAACAGCGCACTGGCGGCACAGCTGAATCCCTTGGCGCCGGCCATCGAGAGCCCTCTGATCGGCGGTTATGGGAGTGCACTCGAGCAGCTTGCCACGCGCAAATACCCAACCTACGGAATCGGCCTCAATCTTACTTTGCCTCTGCGGAATCGGATCGCCCAGGCCGACGTCACGCGCGACGAGATCCTGCTTCGCCAAAGCCAGGTGCTCGAACAACAGCTTCGCAAACAGGCGCAGCTGGAAGTGGAAGACGCGCTCATCGCGATGCGGCGCGCCCGGGCGTCGTATGAAGCAGCCGTCGAGACCCAGAAACTACAGCAGGAGTCGCTGGATGTTGAGCAGGCCAAGTTTCAAGTGGGAGCTTCCACCAGCTTCTTCATTATTCAGTATGAGAGCTATCTGGCACAAGCCCGGTCCACGGTGGTAGTGGCCAAGAGCGCGTATCTGAAGGCTCGCGCGGCGTTGGAACGAGCCACTGGCACGATTCTCGATGACAACCATGTAACGCTGGTGGACGCCGTTCGCGGACGCTAAGGCAGCACGCGTTCGCCTTCCAGCGTCGCCGCTAACGGCGCTCTCAATGGCCGTCCCTCGGCGTCATAAAAAATGGCACGCGCTGTCCCGCTGAACGCGTTGCCGTTTACCTGGATCAAGAAGGAAATCTCACCGCGGCTAACAAACTGGCGCGTCGTTCGATCGGCGGCGATCTCGACGAACCGGCCTTTGATCTTGTCGCCATCCGTGGCCCAGGCGCCCATGCCATTGCTTTCGCTGGTGTTGGGATCTCCCGCATCCGGATTAGACTGCTCGATGGTTCCGTCCGAATGGAAAACAAACATGTGGTACCGGAACGGCGCTTCGGGAATCTTCACAAACCACGTCCCCACGATTGCGGGCGAATCGCCTTTGCCGGGGGAAGCCGAGCGGCAGGCCGCCAAACTAAGGCATAGGGCAGCCCCGCCAAGAGTTCTCACAGGCCTTCGCATATCCACTGAGGATAGCCCGTCAGGCGGAATGGGGGCTTGGCGCCGCCGTTGACGAGAGCTGCTGGAGTAAAAGAAATGCAAACAAATTGTAGAACGCTTGGTGTGAAGAGGCTCGGCCCGTATACTGCGATTAGGACCCGCCAATTCAGGACCTTCTCGCTGTGTCTACCATCAACCTTGGACCTTTTGAAACCCCTCTTCTCGGCGAATCACGCGCAGCGAGAACATTCTCGCTGCCGGAAACTATGGAGCAAGCGGCCGGTTTTCTGCTGCTAGCGGCGGCAGCGCCGGTGATCGCAACCTCTGCCATTGCGGTTGCCGCTCTGTCGCGACGTTCGCCCTTCATCGCGCATTTGCGCGTGGCACGGGACGGTAAGCCGTTTTGGATGCTGAAGCTGCGCAGCATGTGGCCCGTAGATGGAGAAAAGGCCGGCAGCGGGGCTTGGATCGAGCGCATAGTGGCCGATCCCGAGGATCAGGGCCCAGAGGATGCCGGGAAGGATCCGTCCGATCCGCGCGTCACCAGTTGGTTTGCGTCGTTCTGCCGCAAGCACTCCATCGATGAACTGCCGCAGCTCTGGCACGTAATGCGCGGCGAGATGTCGCTGGTGGGCCCGCGCCCGCTCACTCAATCGGAAATTGATCGCTATTATTCGGGCGACGCGTCTGAGTTGTTGTCGGTGAAGCCGGGCCTCACAGGCTTATGGCAGATCTATGGACGCAGCGCGATCCGGTTTCCACGCCGCGCCGTCATGGATCTAGAACTGGTGCGAAGCTTAACGGCCAGAACGTACTTCAAGATCCTGGCTCGGACAATTCCTGCCATCATTCGCGGCAACGGCGCCTGGTAGTCCAAGCGCCGGTCATTCCACAAACTGATCAGCGGGCCGTTTGCCGGCTACTGGCTAACGGCCATCGTAATTCCGGCTGAAGTGGTGGTTCCGCCCACCGCAATTTGCAGAGGCAAGCTATTTCCCGGCGCAACGTTCGGCACCACCACGTTGAGCTGATTCACGCCCACGAATTGCGGACTCAGGCCGGAGAATTGAACGACGGCCGAGACGCCCCCGATCATGACCTGCGGCGTAACCAAATTCCTGCGAATCTCATCCAGCGAATTGGCCCCATCGGCCGGCGGACTGGTAACCGCGCCCATACCGTTGGCATAAACCAAAATGGTGTCGCCGATCTTCGCTGGATGCGTTGTCAATCCGGGAACCGCGCCAACCGGCCAGGCCAGCGTTCCATCCGAGCTGTTGACGGCGATGGCCAATCCGTTGGATGCGAACACGCCCGGCGAGAACTGCGCCACCGAGACCTGCGCCGGAGCCGCAGCTACACCATTGCTGCTCACGATGACATTCACATTGGCCGAGGAGCCCGCCGGAACGAGTTCCCAAGGCACTTGCACGTTCAGTTGTGTGCTGTTGGCAAACAGCATGGGTGCACTGATTTTCTTGTCGCCGTTGACAAACTCAACGGTCACGCCACCGAGCGAGTTCGATAAAGGAATGGTGTCCGCCTGCGACACCTTGGACGCAAAGCTGGTCCCGAAGATGGAGATCAGCGAACCGCCGGCGATCGGTTGGCCGGTCTTGAAACTCGCCCCGTTCAGAATTCCACCGTTAGTAACTGTGGGACCTTGGGCCAATCCCAACCCGGCGCAAACAAATAATAGTGCAGCAATACGAATCCGCATAAAAGTGCTCCTGCCTAACTATAGGCGACGCGCCGGGCCTGGACAATGGCCGAATCGTAAACACTTTGTGAAAAATCAACGCGAATGAATTTGTAACTGCTTCCACGTCTCGGCCACTTCCTGGTCCCGTCCTCCGTCGTACTCGATGGCCATGCGGCCTTCTTCCAGGGCCTCACTGCCGCGTCCGGAAAGGGCTAGCAGCCGCGCCAGCGCCCAGTGTGGCTTGAACCAATGCGGCGCCCAGGCGATGGCATTGCGCAGCGCCTGTTCCGCGCCCGTAGCGTCGTTCTGCCCGGCCAGCAGCATCGCCAGGTTATACCAGGCATTCTGCCGATCCTCCGCGCCGCGGACCGCGCGAATCCCAGCGTCCAGAGCTTGCTGGCGCGCCGCCAGACGGGTGGTGAAGATGGGTGTACGTGTAGCGGCTTGTTGCATGGCGCGCGAGTAGCTCAGATCGGCCGTCGCCGCCATGGGCTCAAAGCGCAACACTCCACGGTATTGTTCAGAGGCTCGGGCGATATCACCGGATGCGATGCTCCGTCGAGCTTCGGCAAGTGCGTGATCGCTCGCCAGCAGCCGCACCACGTAAACGCACAATAGGGCGGCGATAACGATGCTCACCGACCCCACCGGAACTAGCGTCCATACCGGGACTGGCGCCCATAAGGAGGCGTGCCGGCCCTGTGCCGACGCCCGATTCCATGGTCCCCAGGCAGTCACCACCAACAGCGCGACCAGCAGATAAAAATAGAGCGCCGTCGCAAAAATGAACGCGATGAACTGCTGCGTGACAATCAGCCCCACGAACGCAGCGGCCAGCGGCGGCCCCAAGGTATTTTCGGAACGGCAAGCACGAATCGCACTCCAGGCGCCCAAAGCGCACATACCAAGCAGCGCTATCAGGCCGATCGCCCCCTGTTCCGTCAGGGCATCCAAGAAGATATTATGCGCCGATTCATGATAGAAATCAGGGTATTTACTCGCCAGTTGTATCGATTCGAAACGCGGGAACTCGGTGCCAAAACTCTCCGGACCAAAGCCCGCCAGCGGCCGATGCGCGCTCATCCGCAGCGAATCGCGCCAAAGCAGCAAGCGTGCTCCACCCTGCGCGTCTTCGAGGGACCAATGTAGCCGGGCGCGCAGCTTCAACCCCACGGGCGAAAAGAAGAATAGCGCCAGGCAGGCGATCCAAACCAAGCCCAGCGCAACACCGCGCATTCGGATCCGCTCGCGCCGCGCCAAAAGAAGCGTGACGCCACCCACCGCCGCTCCCAGCAGCGCGGCCCGGCTGCCGCTCAAAACAATCGCCAGCGCCTCCAATCCAAGCACGCCGAGTGCGGCCGTTCGATACCGCCGCTTTTCTTCCATTCGATGTAAAGCAACCGCGAAGAACAGGACCACCACCAGCCACGCGCCGAAATAGTCGGCATGCCCCAACGTTCCCGGCGGCCGAACGATGGTGAACTCGCCTTCCCCGGCTTGATACGCTTGCGCCGGCAATAATGGATCCCACCCAAAATACTGGGCGATCCCGTAACCCGCGGCTAACGCGCCAACCCCGGCTACGGCTCGAAGCAGCATGCGCACGCGATCGTTTTTTCCCGTCAGCCAGCCCGCAGCAATTACGACAAAGAGCAGCAATCCGGTCTCTGGAATTAGTCCCATCCGCCGCCAGGAACCGCCGTTCAGGGAGAGCAGACGATTGGACGAGGCCAAACTGGCTATGGCGTGAGCCATCCCTAGAGCGGCGAGTAATCCCACCAGCCACTTCCCCGCCCGAGCACTCAACAGTGTCCGCACATTGTACGTATTTGCGCGGACTTGTGACAACATTAGCGTCATTCCCAATAGAAGTAGCGCTATTTTTGGCGTAATATCGAAATAAGCGAGCGCGCCTGGGGTTATGAGGAGCGGAACTAGCGCCGCGATCAGCGGCACAAGCGAGAGCATAACGACCTGATCATATCGAAGTGACGAGCGTGGCCCTCCGGCGGTAACAATATTCATGTACCAGTCGCCTCACAACCAATCATTTGACCCTTACGAATACGTTGATTATCTCCGCCGGCGCTGGCCGGTGATGGTAATTGCATGTTCGTCGGCGGTGCTGCTCGCCGTCATCGTCAGTCTGTTG
>JBEKLB010000129.1:0-22999 GCA_050010415.1 Bryobacteraceae bacterium
ATCCGCCGCCGCTCCCTGCCAATTGGCGCCGCCAGTGGCATTCGGCAGCATCAGGGTTCCCTTCTTGCCGTTGGAGTCGAAGACGATGGCGGGGGTGAATATGGGCCCCAGCTTGTACTCCGACGCGATTTTCAGCGCTTCGGCCTTGAGTTCGGGAGTGTAATCGATCAAATCGCCCGGCGTGACACCCTGACGGTCGAAGGCCGCGGGTTTGGTGGGGAACGGCTGCGTGGGCGAGGTCTTTTCACCAGGCACATCGGACTGGGGCACCGGCCGCTCTTCGATGGGCCAGACGGGCTTGCCAGTCACGCGATCGAACACGTAGATGAACGCTTGCTTGGTTACCTGCGCTACGGCTTTGATCTTTTGTCCACGGACGGTGACATCCAAAAGAACCGGCGCGGCGGGATTGTCCCAATCCCAAATGCCGTGGTGGACAATCTGAAAGTGCCAGACGCGCTTGCCGGTGCGAGCGTCGACGCACACCAGGCTCTCATCGAAAAGATCGTCGCCGGGGCGATGGCCGCCGTAGAAATCTCCGGTGGGCGTCTCGACGGGAAGATACACGTAGCCGAGGTCCGGGTCGGCGCTCATCGGCGCCCAAACCGCGGTGTTGCCGGTGTATTTCCACGATCCGTCCTTCCACGTGTCGTTGCCGAATTCCCCCGGCTGCGCAATGGTGTGGAAGGTCCACAGCAGCTTGCCGGTGTGAACGTCATAGCCCCGCACGTAGCCCGGAACATTTTCCTTCGATTTCGGAGTGGTGCCAAGTTGCAAAGCCGACCCCACCACCACCGTGTCGCCGACCACGATGGCGGGCGAAGTGGCGCCGATAATTCCGGGCTGGATGTTTTCTCTGTCGAGCCCTACGAGAAGATCGACGATGCCTTTGTTCCCGAACCCGGGCTCGGGACGGCCGGTCTTCGCATCCAGCGCAACCAACTGATATCCGAGCGAGATGGTCAGAACCCGCTCGTCGCCGCGGTTGTCGGTCCAATAGGCTACGCCGCGATTATTGAACCGCACTGCGTGATCTCCGCGCGCGCCTTCATCCAGGCGATACATCCACAGCGTTTCGCCGGTACCGGCATCCACAGCCACGGTGTCGCGCCGCATTCCGGCGGTGAAATAGAGAACGCCATCGACCGCGAGCGGCGTCACTTCATAATTCGGATCCGCACGAGGGCCGAAGTTTTGCGCCTTCCAGGTCCAGGCTATTTGCAGCTTGCTTACGTTATCGCGATTGATCAGATCGAGCGGCGAATACTTGGTGCTTTGCGCATCGCCGCCGTAGTAACGCCACTCGCCGTTAGCCGTTCCGGATTGCGCGAGAAGCGGAAAACTGGGGGTTAGAAGCAGACCGAGGGTTAGAAGCAACAGGATGCGTGCGGCATTGCGCACGCGAATCTTCGGCATCAGAGGGGAACCTTCTGGAAAAATCCTTCCTGCAAAATTATACATGCTGGGCGTCAGTCGGAAGAAAATGAGGGAATTCGCCAGGCGCATTGACCGCGCGAACCTCGCGGGATTAATATAACCTGCGAAAGCCTCACAGCGAAAGGTGGCATGACCATGTGCAGTCTGCGGTTCCTGTTGCTCGCGTCGGTAGCCGGCGCGTTGTGCGCCCAGCAGGGCTATAATCCCGCTGACATCCAAGCCGGCAAGCAGCTCTACGGTGTCAACTGCTCTCACTGCCACGGACCGAAGGGCGACAACGTATCCGGCGTGGATCTGGGGCACGGGACCTTTCGAAGAGCGTCGACGGATAACGAAGTGGTCGCCATCATGGTGCAGGGCATCAACGGTACTCCCATGCCGCCGGCAAACCTGTCCGATCAGCAGGCGCACCAAGTGGTCGCGTACTTGCGATCGCTCGCGGCCGAAGCGGGCGCCTCAACGGCCAGCAAAGCGAATCTGGCTCACGGCAAGACGCTGTTCGAGAGCAACGGCTGTCTCAATTGTCATCGCGTAGGGGAGCATGGATCGCGCGTGGCCCCGGATCTCACCGGCATCGGCGCGCGGCGCAAACCGGCCGACATCGAGCGCTCCATCGTCGATCCGAATGCCGAGATCCTTCCGGAAAATCGTTATGTCCAGGTGGTCACTCGCGACGGCGTCGCCGTCACGGGGAGAGTTCTCAATGAAGATACTTTCTCGCTGCAGCTCATCGACACCAAGGAAAAGCTTGTGTCGCTGCAAAAAGCAGATCTGACCAAGTACGAGTTCATGAAGAACTCCGCGATGCCCTCTTATCGCGATAAGCTAAGCGGCAACGAACTGTCGGACCTGGTCAGTTACCTGTTTTCCCTGAAAGGACTGTGATTCATGAGTCGCCCCACCATTGTTCTGCTGCTCGCCGCGGCATCCCTGACCTTCCAGGCGCCGGCTCAGGTTTCGATGGACCGCCTGGTGCACTCCGGCGACACTCCCCAGGACTGGCTCAATTATTCAGGCGGATTTCTCAGCCAGCGCTACAGCGCGCTCGATCGGGTGACGCCCGGCAACGTCAAGAACCTGGAGCAGAAGTGGATTTTTCAGGCGCGCTCGCTGGAAAAATTCGAGGCCACTCCGCTGGTGGTCGATGGCGTGATGTATACGGTGCAGGCGCCCAACGACATCGTGGCGCTGGATGCCGTTACGGGCCGCATCTTTTGGATCTATTCCTATAGTCCAGCGCCGCAAGCGCGCTTGTGCTGCGGGCGCGTGAATCGGGGCCTTGCGATTCTGGGCGACACCTTATTCATGGGAACCATCGACGCGCATATCGTCGCCGTGGATGCAAAGAACGGACATCTGCTGTGGAACACCAAGGTGGCAGACCCATTGGCAGGTTACGCCATCACGCACGCGCCGCTGGTGGTGAAGGACAAAGTCATCGTGGGCACCGCGGGCGGCGAGTACGGCATCCGAGGATTCCTGGCCGCGTACGATGTGCACAGCGGCAAAGAAGCCTGGCGCTTCAACAATATTCCCGGACCGGGTGAGAAGGGGCACGAGACCTGGGCAGGCGATTCGTGGAAACATGGCGGGGCCTCTGTTTGGGTGACTGGCTCGTATGATCCGGATTCGAATCTCACTTACTGGGGCATCGGAAATCCAGGGCCCGATTGGAACGCGGACATGCGGCTCGGCGACAACCTTTTCACCGACTGCGTGGTCGCGCTGGACGCCGACACGGGAAAGCTCAAATGGTATTTCCAATTCACGCCGCACGACGATTTCGATTTCGACTCGGTACAGGTTCCGGTGCTGGCCGATCTGGATTTCAAAGGCACCCGTCGCAGAGTGATGCTATGGGCCAATCGGAACGGCTATTTCTACACGCTGGATCGCACCACCGGAGAGTTCCTGCAAGGCGCGCCGTTCACCAAAGTCACGTGGGCCCAAGGTCTGGACGAAAAGGGACGCCCCATGCGCGCCGCGAACATGGTGCCTACACCGGCCGGCACGAAAATTTATCCGGGAAATCAAGGCGGAACGAATTGGTACTCGCCGTCCTACAGCCCTCACACCGGGCTGTTCTACATTCCCGTCTGGGATAACTATTATTCGGTCTACGTGAAGGAGAAAGTAGATTTCACCGAAGGGCGCTTGTTCACCGGGCCGCTTCCGCAATCCCCGGTGCCATTGATTCGTCCGCCACAGGTTGTGAACCGCGCCCAAGAGGACGGGTACGGCGCTATCCGGGCTTTCGATCCGCAAACCGGCGACCGCAAGTGGGAATACAAGCTCACCGATGTTACCGACAGCGGCATCCTGACCACCGCGAGCGACCTGTTATTTGTCGGCGGACGCGAAGGATATTTTATGGCGATGGATGCGCGCTCGGGCGAGTTGCTGTGGAAAGCCGCGGTGGGCGGCCAGGTTTCATCGGGACCGATGAGTTATTCGGTAAATGGCAAGCAATATATCGCAGTCTCCGCGGGAAATTCTTTGTTCGTCTACGGACTGAGGTAATGCGAGACCTTATTTCAGCGCTATATGCCGCTCAGCCAGAATTGTTCCCGTAGCTAGTTGGTATTGCGCGATAGCTTCACTCAGATCCGATTGGGAACGGCGCTCCTGGCTGCGGGCAGTGATCATGGTCGCCTGACGCTGCTGCACCAGGAACAGCGTCGACGTCCCGGCGCGAAATTGGCGCTGCTCGCTTTGATATTGCTCTTCGGCCGATTCACGGGCCACTTGCGCGGCCTGCAGCCGTAGTTGAGCCATTTGCAGAGTCTCCATGGCGGTGCGCACGTCGGATTGAATGTTCTGTTCGGTCTGCTGCTTTTGATTCTTGATGCGCCTGGTCTCCGCGAGGGACTTTCCCAAATTTGCGTTCGCCGTCCGGTTCCGGATGGGCAGAGCGATACTCAGTTGAATTTCCGTAGTCGGAAAATCTCCATCCCAGATCGTCGCCAGCGAATGCCCATAATTTCCCACCAGCACGGGAGGCACTGTTCCGCTTCCAAAGGATATTGCGGGAAGGCCTGGGATGCCCGCCAGCGTAGACAGTGCATTGATCTGATTCGTAAGCGGGCCGAACGCCAACGTAAATGGATTAGGACCAGGCGGCAACACCACGCCGGCCAAACCCGCGCGGCTATACTGCGCGGTCAGGTTCACTTGCGGCTTGGTCTGCTCGCGATAATAACGAATATCCTTCTCATTAATCTCGCCGTTAATCTTTACCTGTGCGATCTCCGGCCGGTTGGCCATGGCTTCGGCGATCGCGTCCGGCAGCGGAGTGATCGGCGCATTTACGTCCTCGGGCGTGGTCGGAATCAGGGCGCTGGACCAGGTGGCATCGCTGCGATCCGGCAGCACCAGTTCCTTCAAGGTATTCTCTGCGGCAGTCAGAGCGGATTGAGCCGCGTAGGCGCCCACTTCAAAATTTGCAAGCTGGGTCTGCGCCGCTACGACGTCGATGGGCGCGAGCAGCCCTTGTTCTTCCTGCCGCCGGTTGCTCTCATCCTGCTGGATGCCGATGCGCACTGCATCTAACTGAACTTGTAGATTGTTGTAGGCATATGCGAGCTCCCAATAGGCCTGCTCAGCTTGCTCGACCACCGTCATGACGCGCTGGCGAAACTGCTCGTCGGTCAGCGACCGGTTCTTTTTGGCGACGTCGATCTGGTGGCGGTTGCTGTCGTAGAGCAAGTTGCGCCAAAGAGGCTGCGTGTACGAAAAATTGAGCGCCGTCTCATACTGCGGATTCAACGAGAGGAAAGTGTTGTTGGAAGACGCGTCGGCGGAGGATAAATCCGCCTTGAAGGTTCCACCATACCAAGGCAATGGCTGAGTGATGCCGGGGTCCGCTTGCCAGGTCTTGTTCAACAAACTTCCGGTGGACGATCCGCCTAAAGAGGAAGCAACTGGTGTGATTTGCTGCTCCCAGTAACTAGTGACACTGAGCTGCGGATCGAAAGCTCCGAGCGCAGCCGTGAGCGTGTAGTCCGATTCCAAGCGATCGATGCGGGACGATTCGATGTCCTTGTTGTTGGCGAGCGCCATAGCCAGCGTTTGATCCAGCGAAATCTCCATCTGGGTTGCTACGCCAGTACGCGGAGGCAAAAGGAACGGACGCACCGGCGGCACCAGTGTGCTGGGGCGCGGCGACGACATGGTGGCTGGAGGCAAAGGTGGGGATGGAGCAGGCGCCTGTTGAGCCACAGCTAATGAAAGGCTGCACGCCAGAGAAATGATTGCTCGCATTAGGCGCGCTCCCCTCCTTCGAAATGCATGGGCTGAGGCGCCACTTCCAACCCGGAAACCACTTCGCGTGTTTTTTCGCGTTTGCGCGAGAATCTGCGGAACATGGGTAACTGCTTCATATCGTCAAAGAGGGAGTAAAACACCGGCACGGCGAGCAAGGTCAGCAATAGACACAGCGTCTGCCCGCCTACCACCAGCACGCCGATGGAGCGGTTGCTGGCGGATCCTTCGCCGTTGGAAAGCACCAGCGGAAGCATGCCCGCCACTAGCGCGGTGGTGGTCATCAGGATGGGACGCAGCCGGTCCCGATTGGCTTGAATGATCGCCTCATAACGGTTCATACCCGTGGCGCGCAAACTGTTGGTGTGATCGATCTGCAGGATCGCGTTCTTTTTCACGATTCCGAACAGCAACAGCAAACCGAGCCCCGACATAATGTTCACGCTTTGCCCGAACATCAACAGCGACAGGATTCCGAAAGGCACGGCAATGGGGAGCGTCAGCAGTATGGTGAAGGGGTGCAGGAACGATTCGAACTGTGCTGCCAGCACAATGTACATGAAGATAAACGTAAGCGCGATGGCGACGACGAAATAGTAGGCGGTGCGATTCAGTTCCTTGGAAGTGCCGAGAAGTTCGGTGCGATAGCCGGGCCCCATGTGAAGCTCGGCGGCATCTTGATTTAACGTGGAAATGATTTTCTGCTGGGACCCACCCGGTAATACGTTGGCGCTCAAGGTCACCTCACGCTGCCGGTCCAGACGCCCGATGCTGGAAGGCGCGTCGCCGCTCTTAATACGAACCACCTGATCGAGCGGCACCCAGCCCCGTGTGTTGGTCGAAAAAACCGTCAGTTGACGCAGACCTTCGGCGCTGGTGCGGAATTGCATATCGGCGCGCAGGCGCACGTCGTACTCTTCACCACCGGATGGAAACGAAGAAACCACCTGGCCGGCCACCATGGTGTTCAAGGCTTGCGCGATATCGCTGACGCGGACGCCCAGGTCCGCTGCACGCTGCCGGTCGATTTCTACCCTCAGCTCCGGCTTGCCGTAAACCAGCGAGGTGTCGGCATCGGCCACCATGGGAATTTGCTTGAGCTTGGCCAGTAACGTCTGCGAGTAGGAGTTGAGCTGGTCGAGATCCGGCCCGGTAAGCGTGAACTGCACATCGGCTTGACCGCCGCCGGGGCCATCGGCTGCCTGCCCCACGCTGGTGCGCAGATCTTTGGGATAGTGCTTGAGGATCTCGCGCGCCTTAGCCATCATTTGATCCTGCGTTTCCTTGCGATCGCCGCGCCCTACCAGCTTCACGAAAATGGAAGCGCTGTTGGCCTCGCCCGCGCTTGAGCCGGTAAAGGATGCGGATCCAATGCCTACGGAGGTCAAAGTTGCGCTCACCCCCGGCAGTGCGCGAATATCGCGCGCGATACGCTCCGTGATGGTGACCGTCGCGGCCAAGGATGTGCCCTCCGGCGCGCGAACGCTGGCTTGAAATTCGGAGCGATCGTCCTGCGGGATGAAGTTTTTGCCCACCAGCATGAAGAGCGGCACGGTGCTCAGCACCACCGCTACGCTGATAGCGACCATGGTCTTGCGATGCGTCATGGACCACTCGAGCATGCCCTTATAATGGCCATCCAGGAAGCGGAAGAAGCGGGAATCCTTCGAACTGCGCGTTTTTTCACCCTCGTGTTTCGGAAGCACTTTGACGAAGCGCGACGTAAGCATGGGCGTGAGGGTGAAAGAAACCAGCAGCGAGACCGCGATGGCGAACGAAGCGGTGAATCCAAACGACGACATGAACCGGCCGACGATGCCGCCCATGAAACCGATGGGCAGGAACACGGCGAGCAGCGAAAAAGTGGTGGCCATCACGGCCAATCCGATATCTTTCGTGCCTTCGATGGCCGCCTGATAAGGCGACATGCCCTTCTCTTCCATGAAGCGGTAAATATTTTCGAGGACAATAATGGCGTCGTCGATCACGATGCCTACCATGAGCGTCAGCGCCAGCATGGTGATTTGATTCAAATCGAATCCAATTGCGGCCATCAGAGCGAAAGTGGAAATGATGGAGGTGGGAATGGCCAGCGCGGAGATCAAAGTGGTGCGGATGTTCGCGAGAAACGCGAAGACGATGGCCGCGGCATGTCTTTGGGCAGTGCCGCCGCAACCTGCGCGATACGCTCCTTCAGCGCGTCGGCCGCGGCCACCGTGTTCTGGCCGGATTGTTTGGACACCACCATGGTGACGGCAGCGTCGCCGTTCAGCCGCGCGGCGGTGGTGGGCTCTTCCTGCGAATCCTCCGCGTAGCCGATGTCGTGCAACTTCACCACATAGGCCCCGCGCGTGGCAATGGCGATTTCGTTGAACTGCGCCGGGTCCACCAATCGGCCCAAAGTGCGCACCGCCAGCTCGCGCGCTCCCGCGTTCACGTTGCCGGCCGGCATTTCCATATTCTGTTGGCGCAAGGCATTGGCCACGTCCGAGATGGCCAGGTTGTAAGCGCGCATTTTGTCGGGATCCACCCATACCCGGATTTCGCGCTTCAGGCCACCCACCAATTGGATTTGTCCGATTCCGTTGATGTTTTCGAGCTGGGGTTTGATCTGCTTGTCGGCGATTTCGGTGACTTCGCGCAATGGACGCGGTGAGGAAAGCGCAATCTGCATGATGGGTGTCGCATCCGGATCGAACTTCTGCACCACCGGCGCCTTGGCGGTGTCCGGAAGATCGTTCACGATCAGGTTCACCTTGTCGCGGATCTCTTGCGCGCCCACGTCCCCGTTCTTATCCAGTTCGAAGGTGATGACCACCGTTGAGGCGCCTTCCACCGAAGTGGAGTTAATGTCGTCGATGCCGCTGATGGTATTGACGGCATCTTCCACTCGCTTGGTGATGTCGGTTTCCACCTCTTCGGCCGACGCGCCCGGGTTGCTCACCGAAACCGAGACGGTTGGCAAATCGATCTTGGGAAACAGGTCCACGCCCAGGGTGAAGAACGAAAAGCCGCCCACAGTCATGAGCGCCACGATGAGCATGGTGGCGAAGACCGGCCGTTTGACGCAGAGTTCCGCAAGTTTATGCATGGGCGATTCTCCTGGTGGGGCTTACTGCCGGCCGCAGTCCGGGGGGACTGCCCCATAGGGAGCTGCCGGTGGTGGCCGGAGGCGCGCCGATGTCGACAGGCTCGCCGTCAAACAGATCCTGCAGATGGTTGCTCGCCACCACGAAGTCCGCCGAAATGCCGGAAAGAATCTGGACCAGGTCGCCATCCACGGCGCCCAGCTGCACCACCGCCACTCGCGCCTTGCCATCGCGAATGAAGAAGACTTGCGAAGAGTTGGTGCTGGGATCGGTGACAATCGCCGCGCGGGGCAAAAAGATTCCATTGGTGCTGCCGTTCAGCAAAATGCGCGAGGTGGCGAACATGCCGGGCTTCAGCGCCAGGTCCTGATTGGCGAACTTCGCCTCCACCGAAACGGTGCGCGAGTTCGAATCGACGGTGGGATTGATGGAGGTGACAGTGCCGTGGAAAGTGCGGCCGGGATAGCCGGGAACGCTGGCTTCGACATCGGCGTTCACCTTCAACTGCGGCGCGTTCGATTCCTGAACCTGCAGCTCCAGCTTGAGCGGCGTAACTCGCACCAGCGTCGCGATTTTCGCGGTGAGCGCGACATATTGGCCCACAGCGACGGGGCGCGAGCTGATATAGCCGGTAAAGGGCGCCTTAATAATGGTGTCATCCAGCGCCTTTTGAGCGATCGCGGTTTGGGTGTGCGCGTAGGCGAGCGAGGCCTGCGCGTTGATGACACCCTGGAAATTCTGGCGCGCGGAATTCAAGGACGCTTCAAAGAGCTGGCGCGAGGAATTGGCCTGCTGCTTCGCGGTGTCGGCCTGCGTGCGGGCCTTGTCGAAGGCGCTTTGGGACACGTCGCCGGTTTTGATCAAGGCGTCGTAACGCTCGGCATCGGCCTCCGACATCTTCGCTTCCGCCATCGCGGAATCGTAGGACGCCTTGGCTGAAAGAACTTCCGGCACGTTGTTGGCGTCGAATTTGCCGCCCTTTGCCAGGCCAATTCGCGATTCCGCCTGACGGAGGCTCGCGTCGGCCTGCTGTTCGGAAGCGAGCGCCGCTTGCAAGCGAAGTTGCGCGTCACGGTCTTCGAGTTTGGCCAGGATTTGGCCCTCCTGAACAAAGGCGCCCACGTCCACCGGAGTCGCGATCACCCTCCCGGCGGCGGGCGGCGCCACATCCGAAGATTCCTCGGCGAGAAAACTCCCGGTTACTTGCACCGAAGACGAGACCTGTCGAGCGACGGCGCGCACCGTGGACACTTTCAGCACCCTCGCCGGACCAGTAGCGGCTTCGGTCAAGGTGACGTTCTTACTGGAATTACTGCATCCGGCGGCAGCCAGTAGCGCGATTCCCGCCAGGCTCACCACCAGGGACTGTGAGATTGTACGGCTTTCCATAAGATTACTTCTGCTTTCCTTTTGCCATACGGCCGGAGGCGGGGCGCTGTTCCAGAGCAGCGAGAATCAGCTCCACGAATTGGTCCACGATAAACTCTTCGTCGGACAAAAACTTCTTGGCGCCGAGAACATGCCGGGCCATCGCATACTGGATGGTCGATCCGATCACAAACATCACGGCGACGCCCGGATCGCATTCCCGAAACGCGCCTTCTTTTTGCCGCAGGGCGATGTAGCGCGAAAGAAAGTCGCCCATGGGCAGCCCGAACCGCTCATGAAAGAGATCGGCCAGCAAATGCCCCTCAAGAGAGGCATACAGCAACAAGCGATGAAAAGCCGCGTCTTCGCGAAAGGAGTAAATCAACTGCCGGGCCACATGTTGGAAGAGCCCGCGGTCGTCGCGGCGCTCCGCAAGCTCGTTCATTTCGACGAACCATCGTTCACCACCCATGGTGGCTTCCTTTTCGTCCAAAATGGCGTGGTAAAGATCTTCCTTGCTGGCGAAGTGGCGGAACAGGATGGCTTCGCTGACACCTGCGGCCGCGGCGATGTCCTTAGTCTTGGTGCCGCTAAAGCCGTTCTGGGCGAAGCTTTCCACCGCTACTCGCAGAAGTTGCCTGCGGCGGTCCTCGCCGGGCATGCGGGGTGGGCGAGGGCCAGCCTCGGGCGATTTGGGCGGGACGGCAGGCGTTGGGACCAGGTCCATAAGTAAGTACTCACTCTCTGTGGATCGAAACCATAAAGACGCGGCCCCACTTGCCAAGGTTACCTTGCTTGATGTGATATGCTTTTCCTCCATGTGGTCAATCGCTTACCACATGGCTGCGTCCCGGTTAGCTACGCAGCCTGCCCGGTCCGCCGACGCCGGGAAGCGTAGTTCGTTGCTCAGAAGATCCGTCGTCCTGTGCGGGGCCCTGGTGATTCTTATCGGAGCCCTCGCGGTGGTCGCGCGAGCCTTCCCTGCTGCGCCCCCCATCGAGCGCAGCGCGGCGCTCGCTTTGGCCTTTAGCGGCGTGGCCCTGCTGGGGATTGTGATCGAAAGACCGCGATATATGTACGTCGGCGCTGCCATCCCGGTGATCCTGGCCGCCTGGTCGCTCATCGAGCCTTCGTTCAATGCCACGCTTCGCGCTGGCGCGGGCTGGATGTCACCCGCTGCCGCGCTCAGTTTCATCGCGCTTGCCACCGTCTTCGTGCTGGCCCGAGTGGCTCCGCTCCGGATGAGATCCACAATTCTTGGTAGTGGCGGCGTCCTATTCGCCGCAGCCGCCGCAGCCTCTGGAGTCCGCCTTCTGTGGGGAAGCGGAGAGACTTTTGCCCTGGGTACCCCGGACCACACGGCGCTACTCACGGCGGGCGTCCTTCTACTGCTGGGCCTGGGTGCAGCAGGCGCGGCATTGGACTGGAGCCTGACCGAACTGCAGCAACCCACCTGGGCGCCGATCGGCGCGTGCATTTTCCTGGCAGCCGTGCGAATCGCCTTGTTGCAGGAATTTTCGCCCAGGACCGAGACCGGGGCGTCGTTGACCTTGGCCTGGCTGGGAGCGCTGTCTGGCGCGGCCGCATTCGGAGTGTTCGTACATCTTGGGCTAAAGGCCCAGCTACAAGGCGCACTCCTTCGGACCGCGAACCGACGACTGCAGGAGGAGATGATCGAGCGCAGAAAGGCAGAGCAGGCAACCTATCGAGCGAATGAGCAGCTCGAAGAAAGAGTGGAGGAACGCACCGCGGCTCTGGAGTCAGCCAATCAAGAATTGCGCGGGGAGATCGCCCAGCGCGAGCGCGTACAGGAGGACCTGAGGCGGCAGAAGGAGATTCTCGAATCCATTTTCGATCACATTCCGGTCATGATCAATTTCGTCGACCGCAATGGCCGGATCAAGCTGGTGAATCGGGAGTGGGAACGGACGCTAGGGTGGTCGCTCGAAGAGATCGAGCGACAAAACGTAGACATCGTGTTGGAGAACTATCCGGACCCCGAATATCGTGCAATGGTCCACGATTTCGTGGCGAATACCAACGCGGAGTGGGCTGACTTTAAGACCACCGTACGGGATGGCCGGGTGATCGATACATCTTGGGCCATGCTCCACCTTTCCGACGGTACCGGAATCGGCATTGGACAGGACATCACCAAGCGAAAGCGGGCTGAGGAGGCGCTCAGAGAGAGCGAGGAGCTATTCCGCGAGTTGACGGAAAACATCCGCGACCTGTTCTGGATCAAGTCTCCGGATTTCAAGCGGGTGCTTTATCTGAGCCCGGCGTATCGGAGCTTTTCGGGGCGTTCTCCCGAAGAGCGATATGCCGACTACGGCTATGAATCTTTCCTCGACCAGATTGATCCCGAAGATCGCGAGAAAGTAGCGGCGATCATGGGGCGGGAAGCAGCCGAGTATGACGTCGAGTTCCGCATTCGACGAGCCGACGGAACGGTGCATTGGGTGCGGGACCGCGGATTCCCCATCCGGGACCAATCCGGCAGGATCTATCGGATTGCCGGTGTCGCGAGCGACATCACCGAACGCAAGCTGGCCGAAGGCGCGCTGCGCGAAAGCGAGGAACGGTTCCGCCAGCTCACCGAAAACATCCATGAAGTGTTTTGGCTCAGGTCCCCGGACCTCCAGCAACTGTTGTACCTGAGTCCCATGTATCAGAAGGTTCGCGGAAAAACTTCCGAAGCTATTTATGCGGCCGGGCTATATCTGGAGGGCGTCCACCCCGAAGACCGTTCGCGCGTGCAGGAAGCGATGCAGAGTCTCCAGGGACAGGAGTTTGAGATTGAATACCGGATCGTCACCAAGGACGGCGCCATCCGTTGGTTGCGCGACCGGGGCTTTCCCATCCGCAACCAATCGGGGCAAATTTATCGCATGGGCGGCGTGGCCGAAGACATTACAGACCGCAAGGAAGCCGACGACCGTCTCCAGGCCAGTAGCGATCAGTTGCGCGCTCTATCGGCTAGCCTCCAATCGGCGCGCGAGAAAGAGGCCACGCGCATCGCCCGCCAAATCCATGATGAGGTAGGAGGAATTCTCACCGGCTTGCGGTGGGAGTTGGAAGCTTTCGAAAAAACGATTCACGAGCCGCCGGAACCGGCGCGCCTGAAAGCGATGCAGGACAAACTCGCCAGCATGCTCGGCCTCACGGACACCACCATCAACGTAGTGCGTCGCATCGCCTCCGAACTGCGCCCCAGTATTCTGGACGATCTGGGTTTGATGGAAGCCATCGAATGGCAGGCGGAGCAGTTTCAAGCGAGGACCGGAATCGAATGCCGCTGCGATTGCGCGTTGCAGAGTATCCCGCTGGGCGATTTCGAATCCACGGCCGTGTTCCGCGTAGTCCAGGAGGCGTTGACGAATATCATTCGTCACGCGCAAGCGACTCAAGTGGGGATTTGCCTGAGAATTGAAGAAAGTTCGCTGATTCTGATGGTGACCGACAATGGCCGCGGAATCACACAAGAAGAGAGGCTGAGCAGAAATTCCTTGGGGCTCCTGGGAATGCAGGAACGGGCCCACTTAATTGGAGCCCATATGGAGATTGCCGGACGGAAGGGAGCGGGGACCACGCTACGCCTTTGCGTTCCTCTGGCGCTCGAAGAAGCGGGCGTGGCCATTTGATGCAAAGAGTTCTCATCGTCGACGATCATGAAGTGGTACGGGATGGCGTCAAGAGATTGCTGGAAGAGCAGCCCGGCGCCATCACTTGCGGTGAAGCCGGAACCCCGGAGGAGGCCTTGCGGAGCGCGCTGGCTAGCGACTGGGATGCGGTGATCCTCGATTTGTCCTTCGCCGGCAAGAGTGGGCTGGAGGTCCTGAAGGAGCTGAAGCACCTTCGCCCGCGTCTTCCCGTGCTGGTGCTCACCATGCATTCCGAGGACCAGTACGCCCGGCGCGCCTTCAAGGCGGGCGCTGCGGGATTCATTACCAAAGACAGTCCGCGCGCTGAACTCTCCATAGCCATCCATAAGGTAATGGAAGGCGGAAAATACTTGAGCCCGGCCTTGGCTGAAAGGCTTATCATCGACCTGAAACGTGGCGCCGATCGCCCGCCGGATGAGACGCTTTCGGATCGTGAGCATCAGGTAATGCGCCTGATCGCGTCCGGGAAGACTCTGGGAGAGATCGCCGCGCTATTGTCACTCAGTGACAAAACGATCAGCACTTATCGCGCACGCCTGATGGAAAAAATGGGCATGCGGACCAACGCCGAACTCACTCACTACGCCATTCAAAACAAGCTCGTGGACTAGGATCGCAGAGTCTCTACATAGGGGATTCCCTATTGTTCATGTAGTCCTACTTCGGACAAAAAAATCACAGACAGCCTGATAGCCACTTTCCTCGCCTGCATTTAGACTGGTGTGTCAGGTTGCCTACTACGTTGGGGGATTCTTGATGAACATCAAGTCGGATTTTGTCTCAAAGTCGTTGGGGAACGATTTGGGAGGGTCCATGCTGCTGCTGGTGGATGCGCGGCTGAAGAAGCTGCGCCGGGAGCGCCGTCTGGTGGAGAGAGCCATCATTGCTTTGACAGAAGTCTCGCGAACGCGAGAGTCGCGAGAAAGACGCGCCGCCCGTAACTAACCGCTCGGGGAAGGCCGGGAGGAATCGAAACGTGAGCCTCGACAACGCGGACCCACGCCGGAACTCGATCAGCCTCCCAGCCGAGCTATCATAGCAATACAGTCGCTGGCGTGCTCTCTCGGTCGCTGTTGGGCCCGGATCCGGTCAGCCCCGTCCCTCTGTTCGCCCCGTTGGCGAAACCCTGGTTGTTCTATAACGGTTGTTCCATAACGGTTGTTCCATGACGGTTGTGCCATAACGGCTTCGGCAGTCCCACTAATGCTATGTTGAAAGTGACCCGAACTTAAACCCATGCTTGCTACAAAACTCGTTACCAGCGAGGATCCGAACACACAAGAGACCAGCGAATGGCTGGAAGCTCTGGACGGCGTCGTGGAGGAGGGAGGGGCTGACCGTATTGCCTACCTGCTCGATCGCCTCACCGAACGCGCCGCTCTCTACGGCGTTCAGCCTCCGAACGTCCTGAAGACCCCTTATATCAACACCATCCCGGTGGACGAAGAAGTTCCGTACCCCGGCGACCGGGCCATCGAGCGGCGGATCAAGAGCCTGATCCGGTGGAACGCCATGGCCATGGTGGTGCGCGCCAATAAGCACGATAGCGGCATCGGCGGCCACATCTCCACCTACGCGTCGCTCGCGACACTGGCTGAAGTGGGCCACAATCATTTCTTCCACGGACGGCACGGCGATCAACCGGGGGATTTTGTCTACTTCCAGGGTCACGCCTCCCCGGGCGAATACGCTCGTGCCTATCTGGAAGGCCGGTTAAACGAAAAGCATCTGGAAAACTTCCGGCACGAACTGCGTGAGCATCCCGGGCTCTCGTCCTATCCGCACCCCTGGCTGATGCCGGACTTCTGGCAGTTTCCCACGGTGTCGATGGGGATCGGCCCCATCAACGCGATCTATCAGGCACGCTTCATGCGCTACCTGGAGAATCGCGGCATCGTCCCCGTGACGGCCCGCAAGATTTGGGCTTTTCTGGGCGACGGCGAAACCGATGAGCCGGAATCCCTGGGCGCCATCGCACTGGCAGCTCGCGAGCAACTAGACAACCTGATCTTCGTGGTCAACTGCAATCTGCAACGGCTGGATGGTCCGGTGCGCGGCAACGGCCAGATCATCACCGAACTGGAAACTCACTTCCGCGGCGCCGGATGGAACGTCATCAAAGTGGTTTGGGGCAGCAACTGGGACGATTTGCTGGCGCGAGACACCACCGGGCTGCTCATCAAGCGGATGAACGAGGCCGTGGATGGCGAGTATCAAAATTTCAAAGCCAAGGGCGGCGCCTACACGCGCAAGGAGTTTTTCGGCAAGTACCCCGAGCTGCTGAAGCTGGTGGAGCACATGTCGGACGAAGAAGTGGGCGCGCTGCGGCGCGGCGGCCACGATCCGCTGAAGGTCTACAACGCCTACAAGCGCGCCATGGACAATACCGGATCGCCCACCGTGATCCTGGCCAAGACCATCAAAGGATATGGGCTGGGTGAAGCGGGTGAAGGCCGCAACGTCACACATCAGCAGAAGAAGCTGAACGAAGACGAGATGATCTATTTCCGCCGGCGCTTCGATATCCCCATTTCGGAGGAAACCGTCCACACGGCTTCGTTTTACCGGCCGCCGGAGGACAGCGCGGAAGTTCGCTATATCAAGGAGCGGCGGGAAGCGCTGGGGGGCAGTCTGCCGGCGCGGTCAGTGCCCAAAATTCACATTGAGGCGCCTGCGCTCGAGACCTTTGCGGAGTCGCTGTCGGGATCGCAAGGCCGTGAAGTCTCCACCACCATGGCTTTCGTGCGCGTGCTGACGCTGCTGCTCAAGGACAAGAGCCTGGGCCAATATATTGTCCCCATCATCCCGGATGAAGCGCGGACTTTCGGCATGGAGTCACTATTCCGGCAGTACGGAATTTACGCCAGCCGGGGCCAGCTCTATAAGCCCGTGGACAGCGAGAATTTCCTGTTCTACAAAGAAGCCAAGAACGGCCAGATCCTGGAAGAAGGCATCAACGAAGCGGGTTCCATGGCCTCATTTACCGCCGCGGGCACGGCCTACGCCAACTACGGCGTACCGATGATCCCCTTCTTCACCTATTACTCGATGTTCGGGTTCCAGCGTATCGGCGATCTGATCTGGGCTTTCGCCGACTCACGCGGTAAAGGCTTCCTGATGGGGGGCACAGCCGGCAGAACCACGTTATCCGGCGAGGGCCTGCAGCATCAGGACGGACACAGCCTGGTTCTAGCCTCGACCGTCCCCACTTGCCGCAGCTACGATCCGGCATACGCTTATGAAGTCGCGGTGGTGGTTCAAGATGGCATCCGGCGCATGTACCAGGAGATGGAAGATCGCTTCTACTACCTGACCATCTACAACGAAAACTATCCTCAGCCGGCCATGCCGGAGGGTGTAACGGACGGCATCCTGCGCGGTATTTACCGCTTCCAGGCTGCCGAAGGCGGAAACGCAAAAGTCCAGCTATTCGGAAGCGGACCCATCTTAAACGAAGCTTTAGGGGCGCAGAAAATCCTGGCGGAGAAGTACCAGGTTTCCGCGGACGTCTGGAGCGTTACCAGCTACAACGAATTGCGACGCGACGCGCTGGATGTGGAACGTTGGAACCGGCTGCATCCCACCGAGCCCGAACGCAAGCCCTACCTGCTCCAGGCGCTCGAAGGCGTGGAGGGTCCCATCATCGCGTCCACCGATTACATGAAGGTGGTAGCAGATCAAATCGCGCCCTGGCTCCCGGGGCGCCTCGTGACGCTCGGTACCGACGGCTTTGGACGCAGTGAGAATCGCGAGTATCTTCGAAGGCATTTCGAGAACGGCGCGGAAGCCATCGCAGCGGCTACCTTGGCGCGCCTCGCTCGCGACGGCCAGTTCGATAAGGAGCGCGCGAAAGCGGCCATCGTCGAACTGGGACTGGATCCGGAGAGCCCCGATCCCGTGACGAAATAGCCCGGTCGAATGCTCTACCTCCACGAAGAGGACGTCCGCGAATTATTGCCGATGCGGGACGCTATCGGCGCCATGCACGGGGCTTTCTTAGCATTGTCCCGCGGCTTGGCGATCAACCAACCCAGGCGGCGTCTCATCCTGGATACCGGCGCGGTTCTGCACAGCATGGCTGGGTCATACGGTCCTTACTTTGGGACCAAGTTCTACTCCACTCATCCACGCTACGGCGCGCATTTCTACTTCGTGCTCTACGATGCCCAAACAGCCGAGCCACTGGCGTGGATGGAAGCGAATCATCTGGGACAAATCCGAACCGGTGCAGCGGCTGGCTACGCCACCGATCTTCTGGCGGATCCGGAGGCGGAAACGCTGGGCGTCATAGGATCGGGCTTTCAGGCGCGCACGCAGGTAGAGGCGATTCGAGCGGTGCGGCCGATCAAGACGGTGCGCGTCTGGAGTCGAAGCGAAGAGAAACGGCGGAAATTTGCCGAGGAGTGCTCGGCCCAGGAGGTTGCAACCGCCGAAGAAGCCGTTGGCGGCGCTCAGATCGTCGTTACCGCTACCAACTCAGCGGAACCGGTGTTGGAAGACGGCTGGATTGCTCCCGGAACCATGATCAACGCGATGGGATCGAACGTGGCTACCCGGCGAGAGCTGCCGGCCGAACTGGTTCGTCGCGCGGCCTTGGTCGCGGTGGACTCGCTCAAACAGGCGAAGGTCGAAGCGGGCGATCTGATCTTGCCCGACAGTTGGGAGAATGTAGTGGAGCTTCAAAACGTGAAGCAAAGCTTCCACCCGGGGGAAATAACAATCTTCAAATCGCTGGGAATTGCCGTGGAAGACGTAGCGGCGGGAGCTTTGGTTTACGAGCGGGCTCTGGTTGCCCAGAGAGTCACTCCTGAACGGTTTGCTGATCGGAATCGCGCCACGCGCTGATCTTCAGCCGGCGGCAGACCCAGCACAACCCCTCCGTCGAGTTGGGCGCACAAACGGCGCCGCAAACGGTACACTTCTCCGCTCGCTTGGTCTGATCGGGCATCACGGAAAGCTTGGCCTGATCCAACAGCTTTGGATCGATCACAGGCTCAGCTACCGTGGGCTTAGGATGTCCCGCTGGCTTCCGTTTCATGGACTGAAGACTACAGTATCATGTTGGCGGTTACGCTGCGCGATCCATCCGCATGATATAAGCCGGATCGAGAGCAGCCGAGCACCGGGAGCACTTTTGACCGGGTTTCACCTTGGCTGTTTTGGCCGTGGCCACCACGATCCCCTCCACCGTGTGCGTGCAGATGGGACAGTAAACAAATGCCTTGGCCTCGTACTGTGGGATAGGCTGCTGAGTTTGGGGGCGAGTTTGAACGTTCATGCCTCCTCCTTCCTCAATGCATAAGACGCAAGTGGTGGGCCAAAGGATCGAAAATTTGTGTGACACTGAAATCGTTCTTATGAAGACCGCGTTCGTTTTCCCCGGGCAAGGCTCGCAGTTCGTCGGAATGGGCAAGAGCCTTGCGGAAAAGTTTGCCGCAGCCCGTACAATTTTCCAGCAGGCGGATCAGGCTTTGGGATTTTCGCTCAGCGAACTTTGCTTTGAAGGGCCCGCTGAAACTCTACAGCTCACAGAGAACATGCAGCCCGCCCTGCTCACCGTTTCCGTCGCTGCCTGGCAGGTGCTGGAAGAGCAAAACGTCCAGCCCGACTTTGTGGCCGGCCACAGTCTGGGGGAATACAGTGCACTGGTAGCGGCGAGGTCACTGGCCTTCGCCGACGCTGTGCGTCTGGTGCGCAAGCGCGGTCAATATATGCAGGAGGCCGTACCGGTGGGAACCGGCGCCATGGCTGCGCTGCTGAGAATGCCGGTGGAAAAGCTCGACGCCGTCCTCTCGGAAGCATGCCAAGGCGAAGTGGTGACGGCGGCGAACTACAATTCTCCGGACCAGGTGGTGATGGCCGGTCACACCGGCGCCGTTCATCGGGCGGTGGAACTGGCCAAAGCCGCTGGAGCCCGGCGAGCTATCCTGCTGCCGGTGAGCGCTCCGTTTCACTGCCCTCTCATGGAGCCGGCGCAGCAACGCCTCAAGGCGGATCTGGACGCCACCGAATTTCGCGATTTGGCCGTGCCGTTGGTAAATGGGTGGCAAGCGCAGGTAATTCACTCGGGCGCTGAAGCTCGCGAGGGGCTGTATCAACAAGTGCCGAACCCAGTCCGCTGGACGGAAGTGATCCAGAGGCTGGCTTCGCTCGGCGTCCATCGTTTTGTCGAAGTGGGCGCCGGCGGGGTTCTCACTGGATTACTCCGCAATATCAACGCCGAGCTGGATGGTTCCAAATTTGGAGTCGCCGAAGATCTGGAGAAAGTACATGCGGCAATTGCTTAGGATAGTTTTTCTTCTCGCGGTTGGATCGGTCATTTGTCTGACCAGTTGCAAACAACCGGCTGCGCCGGCCAAACCGGATCTCGCAGGCCTGACGGACGACTTTGTTTATGGGTCGCTCGCTCTCTCGCCGGTGGGCGCCACTTCCGCCGGTTATCACGAGCACCAGGGCGTGAAACTGGATGAGCAGATCGACGACTTCAGCGCGGCCGGCATCGACCAACAGCACAAATTTTATTCGGATTTTCACACTCGCCTGGCGGCCATTCAGCAGGACTCGCTCTCGGCCGAAGACCGTGCCGATTTCGAGATCATCGATAACCAGATCAACCTGTCACTGCTCGAACTCGACAAGATCCAGAGCTATCGCCACAATCCGACGGTCTATGTGGAGTTGGTCGGCAACGCCCTCTTCAACCCCTTCGTGCTGGAATATGCGCCGCTCGATCAGCGCTATCGCCAGATCATCCAGAGGCTCCAAAAGATTCCGATGCTGATGCAGCAGGGGCAGGCGAATCTTCTGGACGCGCCTGACGTATGGAATCGCGTAGCGCGTGAAGAGAACGAAGGAAACTTGGACCTGATCGACAAAACCCTGCGCGCCAAGGCGCCGGAGGCTTTGAAGGCGGACTATGATCGCGCGGCCGGTCCGGCACTGGACTCTCTGCGCGCCTTCACCAAATTCCTGAAGGACGATCTGTCGAAAAAGACCAGCGATTGGCGGCTGGGGAAAGAGAAGTATGACCAGAAGTTCGCCTATACCCTGGTTTCCGGGAAGAAGCCGGAACAAGTGCTTTCAGAAGCCGAGGCCGCGCTCAAAGACGTGCGGGATCAGATGGCGAAGCTGGCGGCGCCGCAATCCGTGAAGGCCGCTCTGGATAAAATCGCGCAGCAGCACACCACGCCGGCGGCTTTCATGGATGAAGCCAAAAAGGATCTGGAAGAAGCCACCAACTTCGTCCGTGAGAAGCACCTGGTCACGCTCGGCAATACCAGCAACCTGCAGGTAATTCCCACGCCCGAGTTCATGCGCGGGATTTACTCAGTGGCCGGCTTCAATGCTGCGCCCGCGCTCGAACCGCAGCTGGGCGCCTTCTACTGGGTGACACCCATTCCGCCCGGCATGCCCAAAGCCAGCGTCGATTCGAAACTGCGCGAATACAACCGTTATGGTCTGATGCAGATCACGATTCACGAAGCTATGCCGGGCCATTATGTGCAGTTTGAATTTGCCAACGCGCTGCAGCCGAAATCGCGCCGCGTGCTCCGCAGCATCTTCGGAAATGGCCCGTACGTGGAAGGCTGGGCCCTTTACACGCAACAGATGATGTCGGACGAAGGCTTCATGGACAACAGCAAGGAACTGCGGCTGTCGATGATGAAACAACTGCTGCGGTCCATCGCGAACTCGATTCTCGACATCCGGCTGCAAACCATGGGCATGACCGAGCAGCAGGCGCTGGATTTGATGATGAATGACACCTTCCAGGAGAAGGAAGAAGCCGAGGGCAAGTGGCAGCGCGCGCAATTGTCTTCCTGCCAGCTTCCGATGTACTTCCTCGGTTGGCGCGGGTGGCTGGACACGCGCGAGGATTACAAGAAGCGGAAAGGCGCGGCGTTTCAACTCCAGCAATTCCAGGACGCGGCTTTGAAGGAAAGCGCGGTACCGCTACCGGTGCTGGGCTCACTGTTGCAATAATAGGGGCAATGGATCCAATGATGCCGTCCAAGAAGCTCCGGGAAAAGTTGGATCGTGAGAAACATCAGCGCCGCGGCAAGCGCTTGAGCGCCGAGCTATTAGAGATTGGCGAACGCTGTGCCGCTCATGTAAAGGGGCCCGTCAAGCCCTGCGATCACGCCGTTCTGCTGTACGACAAGAAGGGCCTGCCGCGCTAACCCGCAACGGTCATTTCAGAATTTCAGCACGTGCCATAGGCTCGCGAAATCGTCCGTCCAAGTGATGGGCGCGTGGCTGCTCCAATCAGAGAGATGGCACGCCAGGCCTGACCGTTTGAGAAAATCCTGGTCCGTCAGCAAAACCCAGAGCGCGCGGTGCCGCTACCGGCGCTAGCTCCGTTGCTGCTGTGAAACCAAGCGTCGCCTGATCAGACAAACAGCAGCGGCCACTGCACAGAGCGGAAGGAAAGGCGAGGGCTCGGGTGTCGCCGTGCCATCCACTCCCATGCTCACATCGTCAATGGGACCGGCACCAAAATCCGTGGCAGGGATAAGATCCGTCCCTTGAGGTGTGCCAACGTAAACCACACCGTTGCTGCCGAGCGGCGTTCCGATAGCGTTCTGACCCTCCGTGCTGCTGATTGCGGCCGAGCCCGAGTTGGAAACGAATGGCGAAACAGCGAGCCAATAGGTGCCGGGAGCCAGATCTACGTTGGGCATTGATATACTTGACACACGCAGATTCAGGTAACCACAGTTCGACCTTTGCCTAAATTGCAGCCTTGGCAGAGTGTCTGAAGATTTTCAATAACCGTCTTTCCACCGTTAGCGACGGCAAGGATGTGATCGGCGTGAAGTTCGATGTTCAGATGAGTGGCAGGACTTCGACCGCAGGCAACGCATCGGAAATGGTCTCGCATGAAGACCTTGAATCGGAGTCCAGGGCGAACGTCCCGATAATCGGCTTCAGTTCGATTGGATTTTGCTGGGGACTGTTGAAAGCCATTTGCTTCCGGTTCCGACCGTTGGCCCTGATCTTCGGCGTTTGCCCAATCTACGAAGGCTTTGAGTGCTTTCCGCCACGTCCCCCAACGGTAGATGTAGGTTTTGCCTTGGATTTTCGACGGCGGTTGAAACATCTCTTGGTATGCGGGTGGACGGCCATAATGTGTCCAAACTTCTGCGATATTCTCTAAGGACGCTTGTTCAGTGTGAATCC
>JBEKLB010000130.1:0-15200 GCA_050010415.1 Bryobacteraceae bacterium
TCGAACGCATCCGCCCGGGTGACCGGGTCTGGCGAACCGGCGATCCTGACTTGGAGCGCGTGGCGCGTCCTTATACGCACGCCTCGGCGCCGGTTTCACGGCAGCCCGTTGCGGTGCGGGCAACAGCCATCGAAGGTGAGCCTTTGAGCACCGAATGGTCGCTCGTCAGGCAGCCGCAATCGAGCGTCGTGGTGCAGTCCACTCTCCCTTTGAGCGCCGCTCAGAACCGTGGGCTCTCTCTTGATCTGTTGCGCGAGCAATTCGGCCGCCTCGGAAATACGGCCTATGAACTGGCGGACGTAACGCTCAACGTCACAGGCGCTCTGTTTATTCCGGCATCGCAGTTGAACCAGATGCGCCGCGAGGCCGTCGAGCAACTTCAGAAGGTGCAGAGCGAAACTCGCTCCAGTGTTGTTGGAAGTGTTGTCGGGGATCCCCTGGAGAGCGCGCGTTTCCTGCTCCATCAAGTGACGCCCGTGCCTCCTCGAAGCCGGCTCTTGCCGGCCGAGCTCCATCTCCTGGTTCGCACGCCCGAACAACTGGAAGCGGCGCTAGCGAGCCGTCCCTCCAGCATTACACTCGACTATCTCGATCTTTACGGGTTGAAGCCTTCGCTCGAACGCGTGAGAGCAAGCGGCATCTCGGCGCGGGTTGCCACTCCTCGCGTGCTCAAACCGGGCGAAGAGCGCATTCTGGAGTTTCTGCTCGGCCTGGGATGCACCATTGTCGTGCGATCCAGCGGGATTCTGCAGGCGTTGCGCGAGCGCCGGCACGCGCCGTTAGTCGGCGATTTCAGCTTGAACGCCGCGAACTCGCTGACCGCTGCAATGTATCTGGAGTTGGGGCTCTCGAGGATCACCCCCACTCACGATTTGAACGGCGCGCAGGTGGGCGAGCTGGCGCGCAGGATAGACCCCAACAAAATCGAGGTGGTGGCCTATCAGCACCTGCCGGTTTTTCACACTGAACACTGCGTTTTCTGCCGCTTTCTGTCGAGTGGAACCAGTTATCGGGATTGCGGACGCCCGTGTGAAAAGCACCGCGTGGAACTGAAGGATTCCGCGGGCCGGGCCCATCCGGTGATGGCCGACGTGGGATGCCGCAACACTGTTTTCGGCGCCGAGGCGCAGGAAGCGAGTGCACACATCGAAGAATGGCGGGGCGCGGGCATTCGTCATTTCAGACTCGAATTCGCTCACGAGTCGGCGGAACAGGTTCAGGCCGTGGTTCGTGCTTTCGATCTCACGCTCCAAGGGAGCATGACGCCCTACAAGCTGGCCGCGGAATTACGAAAGTCCGCCCCTCAAGGCACTACCGAAGGCAGCCTTTTTGTTGCCAACGATTATCTCCAGCTTCCGATTCTGCAATAGCGTTTCATGGCGGACTCCGTAGATTCCGGCAAAGTGTGGCCGAAGCACTTTGACGGCACGCGCTTCTTCAATCCGGGCGCAGATCACGTGCCGGGCTTTCTCGACGTGCTGCGATGGAAGCTCACCAGCCGGCCGGAGCCGTCCCCGAGGTTCATCGCGGATGTAAAGCCGTCGAAACCGCCTTCTGGCGTGGAAGGCAGCGCTCTGCTGGTAACGTTGGTGAACCATTCCACCGTGCTGCTGCAGCAAAACGGCTGCAACATTTTGACGGACCCCATCTGGTCCGAGCGAGCCGGTCCCCTAGCGTGGATCGGTCCGCGCCGCCGCCGCGCGCCAGGTGTCGATTGGGAGCATCTTCCGCGCATCGACATTGTGCTCCTCAGCCACAATCACTACGATCATCTGGATCTTGTCACTTTGCGGCGTCTGGCTGATCGCGGGCAATCCCAATTCGTGGCGCCGGCCGGAGTGGCCCGCTTGCTCCAATCGCAGAGCATCTCGCCAGTTCACGAGCTCGATTGGGGCCAATCGCTGATATTGGATCGAACCACCATTCACTGCGTTGCGGCGCAGCACGCTTCGGCGCGAGGGATCTTCGACCGTAACCGGACTCTGTGGTGCGGATATGTGGTCGAGCGGTTGGACCGGCGGATCTATTTCGCGGGAGACACCGGTTTCGGCGAGCATTTCGCTCAAATCCGCGAGCGATTTGGCGCGCCGCGCCTGGCGCTGTTGCCGATCGGTGCATACCTTCCGCGCTGGTTCATGTCGCCCGTGCACATGGATCCGGATGAAGCGGTCCGCGCGCATCGGATCCTGGGCGCCAAGGTCAGTATCGCCATCCACCATGGTACGTTCCAACTGACGGATGAGAGCCTGGATAGCCCGAAGAAGCGCTTGCTCGCAAGCGCGCCGGCCGATTTCCGGGTGCTGGACAATGGCCAATCCGTGATGCTGGAAGGGTGACGCGACAACCCAGCCGCTAAGCCCCCTTAGGCAACTGGAGCAGGTATTTGCAAATCGCGTCCAAATCCACGGCGGAGAATTTATAAGCCGGCATGATGCTGCCTTTGGTAACGCCCGCCGGATCGGCGAAATGCTTTTCGAGCCAGGCGCGATCGTGACGCAGGCCCACTCCATCCAGGGCGGGCGCGAGCGTGGAACCGGTTCCGTCGATTTGATGGCAAGAGTCGCAATGGTTGGCCTGATAGACCGTTGCCCCCTGCGTCACGAAATCCGGCGCGGTCAGCAGCGCCGCCTCGTTCTGCGGCGTCAGCTTCAGGACGAACAGCGAAAGCGCATTCAAGTCGGCAGTGGGCAAATCGATGGGGGGCATCGCGCTGCCTGGAACTATTTTCGAGGGATTCTTGAAGTGCGGCACCAGCCAGCTAATGGTGCGATGGTTGGCCGGAATTTTGGTCAGATCGGGACCGATGCCGTTCTCACCCGGGCCCATATGACAGCCGGTGCAGCCTTCCTTCTTGAAGTGTCCCAGGCCGGCCAACTCCTGCGGCTTCAAACTCTGCCAGGCAGCGGGCTGGGCCCCGGCAGCCGGCGGCTGGGGACTGGTGTCCTCCGCCGATTCCTGATTCTTGGGCGTGGTGATCACGGCGGCGGTGGTCAAACCAGTCCAGGCAATAGCCGCCAGAATTACAAAAGTGATCGCAAATGTTCTTTTCCCGAGACGGATCATCGGCCCGCGATCGATGAAAGGCACCAGGAAAAGTCCGAGCACCGCGATTCCCGGCAGCACCACGCTGCCGAAAGTCTCCAAAGGCCCTTTGAAGAACTTCAGCATTTGGAAAAGGAACAGAAAATACCATTCCGGACGCGGGATATAAGCGGTGTCGGTGGGATCGGCCAGGCGCTCGAGCGGTACCTTGGCGAGTACCGCCATCAGGAACAAGATAATGAACGCGATGGCAACGCCAACCGTGTCCTTGAACACTTGCTCGGGGAAAAACTTGCGCTTCGGCGCGTTGTCTCCGGGGGCTGGCGCGACGCCGTGCTTGCGGACCAGATAAATGTGAATCCCAATGAGGATGATGGTGAGCGGCGGCAGCAGCACGGTATGCAGCGCGTAGAATCGCGAGAAGGTGACATTGCCGACGCTATCGCCCTGCGCGCCGAGTAAGCGGAGCAGATAGGGTCCCGCAATGGGCGCTCCAGACATAATATGCGTCGTGACCACCGTGCCGAAATATGCGCGATTGTCCCAGGGCAGCAGATAACCGGTAAGACCGAATGCCAGCGTGATGAGCAGCAGAGTGACGCCCACCATCCAGGTGGCTTCGCGCGGTTTCTTGTACGCGCCGTAAATGAAGACTTGGATCATGTGCAGCGCCACGATGATGAGCATCATGCTGGCGCCCCAATGATGCAGCCCGCGGATCAACGGACCGCCGGTTACCTCCGTCATGATGTACTTCACGCTGTTGTAGGCTTCGCCGGGAGTGGGAGCGTAGTTAAAGGCGAGCAAAGCGCCGGTGAACACTTGAATCACGAAGAAGAATACCGCCATGCTGCCGATGATCTGGTGCCATCCGGCGGAGGCGGGAATGTCCTCGTAGAGAAAATTCTTGACGGCGCTTTCGATGCCGGTGCGGTGCTCTAGCCAGTCGATAACGGTGCGCATGTCGGGTTAGGCTTGCGGTTCCACCGGCCCGATTTCGAGCTTCCCGGCATCGATCTTGGTCATGTAGCGATCCAGCGGACGCGGCGCCGGGCCGCTCAACACTTTGCCGTCCATGGAAAAGACGGACGTGTGGCAGGGGCAAATGAAGGTGTGGCTGGGATCGTCCCAGTGGTAGGCGCAGCCCAGGTGCGTGCAGATCGGAGAGAAGGCGACCACATCGTTGTTGGGCTGTTTCACCACCCAGGCGGTAGCTTTTTCCGTGGTGATCTTCCAACCGTCCACGCGCTTACGGTTGAACGTAATCTCGGTGGGAGTGCCGGGCGGGATAGTGGACAGATCCGCCGTATCCACCCATTCGGCCTCTTTGCGTACCTTGGGAGGAAAAAGCAAATAGATCGCAGCCGGGGCCGCCAGGGCCAGGCCGATCAAGCCCATGACGCCATTGATAAATCCCGTGTAAAAAGCGCGCCGTGTGGGCGAAACGTCCACGGCCGCGTCCTGTGCTGGGTTTTGCTGGTCCATTATTACGCTTTTACTGTATGCTAGACATCAAATATTCTACAAGACGACGGTCTCATTCAGGATGTTACCGGAAGCCTTTGGATCCAGGCTCAGAGGGCGCCGTCGCCGCGATCGTCGTTGCGGATGCGGATGGCTTCCGCAACATCGTATACGAAGACCTTGCCATCGCCGATTTTGCCGGTGCGCGCGCTGCGGACCACGGTCTGGATCACTTCCGATGATCGATCGTCGGCCACCACCATCTCGATCTTGACCTTGGGCAGCAAATCGACTTGATACTCCATGCCCCGATAGACTTCCTTGTGGCCCTTCTGACGGCCGTGGCCGCGCACTTCCGAGATGGTCATGCCGTCGATGCCAATGCTCTTGAGCGCTTCCTTGACGTCCTCGAGTTTGTGAGGCTGGATAATCGCTTCGATTTTTTTCATGCTTCGAGATTATAACCTTCTTCGCCGTGCAAGCTGATGTCCAGGCCTTCCAATTCCTGGTCGGGCAAGACGCGCACTCCCACCACTAAATCGCAAATTTTGAGAATCACCAGCGTCCCGACGATCGCCAGGCCCCAGGAGATGGCCACCCCGATGGCCTGGTTGAGCACTTGGCCGGGCTGCCCGTCGATCAGGCCCAAGGGAAGCGATTTGCCGGAGCTGTCCTTCAGGCCGTCGTTGATGGCCACGGTGGCGAACACGCCGGTGAGAATCGCGCCCAGGGTGCCACCCGCGCCGTGAACGCCAAACGCATCCAGCGTATCGTCGTACCCGAACTTGCTCTTCACCGCGGTCACCATGAAGAAACAGAACATGCCCGCCAGCAAGCCGATCAGCATGGCAGGAAACGGCTTCACAAATCCGGAGGCCGGTGTGATGGCCACCAATCCCGCAACCGCGCCCGAGATTCCGCCCAGTACGCTGGGCTTTCCATTGTGGATCCACTCCACCAATAGCCAGCCCAGGGTGGCGGCAGCCGTAGCGAAGTGCGTGGCCACAAATGCGCTGGTAGCCAGTGGGGATGCGGCCAGAGCGCTGCCGGCGTTGAATCCGAACCAACCCACCCATAGCAAGCAAGCGCCGATGACGCTGAGCACCAGGCTGTGCGGCTTCATCGGCTCCGACCTATAGCCTTCTCTCTTGCCCAAATACAGAGCGCAGACCAAGGCGGACACGCCCGAGCTGACATGCACCACGGTGCCGCCCGCGAAATCCAGGCACGGGATGCGGCCACCGGAGAACGCGTTGAGCAGGCCCCCCTGGCCCCAAACCATGTGCGCCAGCGGGAAGTACACGATGAACAGCCACAGCACGGTGAACAGCAGCATCGCGCTGAATTTCATGCGCTCGGCAAATGCGCCGGAGATAAGGGCGGGAGTGATGATGGCGAACATGAGCTGATAGATCATGTAGGTCTGTTGTGGAATCGTGGCGGCGTAGACTGGGTTGGGCGCGGCGCCTACGTTGTTCAAGAACAGGTAACGAAGGTCGCCGATGAAGGGCAGTCCCTCGCCGAACGCCAGGCTATAGCCGGCGATGGCCCAGATAACGGTAACCACCGCCATCAGGATAAAGCTGTGCATCATGGTGCTCAGCACGTTCTTCCGCCGCACCAATCCGCCGTAAAACAAGGCCAGGCCAGGTCCGGTCATCATCAGGACCAGGGCCGCGCTCACCAGCATCCAGGCGTTGTCTCCCGCGCTTTGCGCGGATTTTACGGCAGCCTCCAGATTGCTGATGCGGGTTTCAGTTGCAGTAGGGATAGATTGGGCGAGCGCCAGCGCAGGCGCAAGGAATGCCGCCCATACAACTCGGTAGGGCATAAAGTATATTGTTAACCCAGTTGACGCGCCAACCGCAATGGATCTTCAACAAAAGTGGCGAACTATCCGACTACCGCGGTCAGCAGCAGAATGCGCTCGCCAAGCTCTCGATCTCCTTCGATGCGGACCTGCGCGCGAGCCGATTCTCGATCCATGCCTTTGGTGAAGAGCCGCCACGCCAGGTCCTGCGGGATGGTCACGTGGGAAGCAGGTTCTGATTCATGTCGCGCCGCGAAGCCCCATCCGGCCGGCCCTTTGGACAGAAACCATTGGCCGCCGCAATCGCCCGAAATCTCCACCAGAACCACCGTTCCCCCTAGGGCACCGGCATCCCGATATAAATGAGGCAGCCCGCGCAGGAAGCAATCCAACACCGGATGATAAAGTTCAGCTGTCATGATCCCCGGACGCTTGGTAGCCAGCCGGATCTGCTGCTGATGATGCCAGCGTTCGGTCAATTCGCGGGCCGTGTCAAACCAATTCAGGGACGCTGCTTCTCCCGCCCAGCTCACCGGAAAGGCCGCGGCTGCGAAAGGATCCAGAGATTCGTGAAAACGCGCGCTCTCTTCGCAGGCCGTCTTGAGCATGCCGATCAACACTGCGGGGCTGAGCCGCCGATAAACGGTGACGCCTTCCCGATTGAGGCGATTCACCAACGCGATGAGATCCTCCGGCGAACGAATATCCGCTCTCTCCACATAACAGGAATCTCGAACCATCGAGAGCTTTCGCAGGGAGGTATCCAGCAGGTGGGCTGCTACGTCGCGCACCTTCCACAACGGCGCGATCGTTGGAACATCCCATTCGTCTGGTGCAAGCGCTTCGAGCAGGCGTATCAGTTCGTCATCCACGCGGCGCAGCAGGTGAGCGCACAAGATAGGAGCAGAACCGTTGGCTTGATCCTCGATCATCGTTAACGGGTCTTCGCGATGCGGCTCAGCTTTTCGGCTTCCATTGAAGGCCGGCGCTGAACTCCAGGCCCAGGATGTATTTCATGCCTTTGCGGGTACAAGTGCGTACCGATGCCATGCCGTGCAGCCCCAAACCAACGCATTGCAGAGTCAGGTAGGTCTGTTTATCGATCGGCTCCACAACTTCGACACGCATGCCGGCCGCGGAAATGTTCAGGCTACGGCCGTTGACGAACCGGTCAACGCCAGCTCGGTCTTTCCAAGCGATTTGGATCGGCGCCGATTTCTCGGCTCGCTCGTGCCTTCGGAGTTCGCCTTCACGATGCATCGCGTTTGGCTCGTATATACCACTATCCGACGCGGCGATCAACCACTGACTCTCCCGCTGTCGTTAGCCCAAAGTGGATGACGCTGACTGTAACGTGCGCTTTTCTCCGGCTGCCTTCGATTCTCTGGCAATCCCGAAGCGCGCCGTGAAATGAAACGAGCTACCCCTGCCCGGCGAGCTTTCCACCCAGATCCGGCCGCCCAGCATCTCGGTTAACCGGTGCGAGATCGTCAGTCCCAATCCAGTGCCGCCATATTTGCGGGTGGTTGAATTATCGCCCTGGGTGAACGAAGAGAAGATCTCTTTCTGCCGCTCCGGTGGAACGCCGATCCCGGTATCGCTAACGGTGAAGCGTAGCATCACATTCTCGCCCTCGTCGCGCTCTCTTTCCACCGACACATTCACGCCGCCGGAGTTAGTGAATTTCACGGCATTCCCGACCAGGTTCACGATGATCTGGCGCAAGCGAACGGGATCGCCCGCCACCAAATCCACCACTTGTGGGGCCACGCTCCAATTGAGTTCGAGACCCTTTTGCCGTGCCCGGATCGCAAAGGGCTTCAAGCTCTGCGCCAGCCCTTCGCGCAGACTGAAGTTCACGGTCTCCAGATCCAGTTTTCCGGCCTCAATCTTGGAAAAGTCCAGAATGTCATTGATCACCGTCATCAATCCCTGGGCGGACTCTTTGGCGGTCTCCAGATAATCGCGCCGCTCGGCCTCGAGCGTGGTGTCCAACGCCAGGTCCACCATGCCGAGAATCCCGTTCATCGGCGTCCGAATCTCATGGCTCATGTTCGCCAGAAACTCGCTCTTGGCCCGATTCGCCGCGTGCGCCGCTTCCTCCGCCCGCCGTCGTTCCACCATCTCCGCCTCGAGCCTTCCATTCACGGTTCGGAGCGCCGCTCGTTGCAAATGCGCTTGCAAAGCAAGGTGGACAAACACGCCAAAGACGGTCGCCGTCAAGATGGCCCCCAAGAGCGTCAGGGCCGAGGACAAAGGAGTTTGGTTCTTGGCCGAGAATGCCTGCAATAATCCAAATCGTGTAGTCGCGAGAAATAGAGCCGCGCCGATTGGCGCCCATAGTTCACTCAGGCCCGCCTGAATCATGTCCAAAGCCAAGGCGGCAACACCGAAGCCGAGCACCATGAAGCCAATCGCAGTATGAAATGCCACGCGAGTGGAGTTGCCCAGAATAAAGGCGTAACCATTTCCCCACAACATGCTGATGCCGCAGGCCCCGCCCACCGCTGCGATCAGTAAACCACTCAGGCCGAGCACCGGCGATCGACTGCTGAGCGGGCGCATTTGAGCCCATGCACAGCTGATTGCGAGCACCAGAAAGCACATGCCTGTAACAGGTGACATCCGGCCATAAGGGGCCCCAAGAAACTCGTCCAGCCCAGAGCGCACGCCAAACAGGTACTCCAGCAGTCCGATCGTTGCAAGGGTAGCCAACAGCCCGGAGGTAACAAATATCCAGCGCCGTTTCGCCAGGATAATCCCCATCAGACCCACCCCGGCCGAGATAAAGCTGATGGCCGTCGTGGGCTGCATGGGAGCTAGTTTTGGGGAAATCTTAATGACGGACCAGTTGTGGAAGGCCCATCCCACCAAAACCGTCAACCCGAGCAGGATGGCCAGGGCAGCCGATAGCGCTGCAATCCGCCGGGGCCACGACATACTGGACCGAGACGTTGGCGAAACTCGCACTCTTCAGCTATCGACCTATGCAAAACAATGCTTTACACCTCGCCCAGCCAAATCGACTCCAACCATTGCAAACCCACCTGGCGACGGGTCAGCTTCACCCCGGGAGTTTCCCGCAGCCAGTCTTCGATATTGGTGTCGCTCGTGGGGCGCCAGGAGTGGGACCTGGCCAGCTCCGTCATCTCCCCGGGGCCGAAGGCTGAGCGGCAGGGTTCGCCAAGAATCGCGAGGAACAGGGCGCGTGGAATGCGGCCATTCTCTTTGCGGAAGTAGGTGAGGGCGATGCGGCTGCCCGGCGCCGACAAAGTAGCGAAAGCGCCCAGATTTGCGGACACCTGCTCGGGCCGCAGGTACATGGTTGCGCCTTCCCACAGCCAGAAGCATGGTTGGCGCTGGTCAAAGCCGGCCCTTTCGATGAGCGGAGCCAGCCGGTCGTGCTCGAAATCCATGGCGACAAAACGGACGTCTCTTGCTTTGAATGGGAACGACGCCGAGCGCTCTCGTTTTGAGGCCTGGCTGGCAGGATGGTCTACTTCAAAGACTACGGTGTCCCGCAGGCAATCCAGACGCCAGGCGCGGCTGTCCAGGCCTGCGCCCAGGATCACCAATTGAGCGGGAGGCTCTGCGGATGTGATGGCGCGGTCCAGAACCACGGTGCGGAATTGATTGAATATGCCCATGCCGCGGGACCAAAAAGGATAAGGTGATTGGCGGGCGCCGCTAGCGAGAGAAACACGCGTCTTCTCTACTCTCTTCCGCCATCTTTCGGGCAGGAACCGGGCTGCAACCGGATCCGCGAATCCAGACACCTGGGGCGCCAGTGTGCCGAGCGCGCGATTCAACGCGACAAACTCGGCGGTCCTGCTGCGTTTTCCCTGGCGCACTGGATATAGTACGAAGCTTGGACGGTCGGGGTTCTGGCTGGTTGCCCTGGACCGGCGAAACTTGACATGATCGGAGCTATGGCTCAGGGCGGAAAGATGACCTTCGGGCCCGGCGACCGGATCGGCGACTACGAAGTGCTGGCTCCCCTCGGTGCGGGCGGCATGGGATCGGTCTACAAAGTCCGCCACGCCATCTCGCAACGCGTCGAGGCCCTCAAAGTAATTCTGCCCAATGGGTCGCACACGCCTGAAACGGCCGAGCGTTTCCTGCGCGAGATCCGGCTGCAAGCCAGTCTTGAGCATCCGCACATAGCGTCCTTGCACAATGCATTTCGCATCAACCCGGGTCAGACCGGCCCGGGTCAGACCGGCAATGATGAGCTGGTCATGGTGATGGAATTCGTGGAGGGTGTCAGCCTGCGCGAAAAGATCCGTTCGCCAGGCATCACGCTGGGTCAGGCTTTGGAATACGCGTCCCAAGTGCTGGCTGCGCTCGAATATGCCCACGGGCATGGGGTGATCCATCGCGATATCAAGCCGTCCAACGTGATGATCGCTTCGCATGGAGTGGTGAAGCTGCTGGATTTTGGACTGGCGACGTCATCCATCATGGGCGGAGCCGGCGGAGACGACACCGATGACGATGCCACGGAATTAACCCTCACACAACCCGGCACGCTGCTCGGATCGCCCTATTACATTTCGCCCGAACAAGCGCGGGGAGAGCGCGCCGATGCGCGATCGGACATCTATTCGACGGGAGCCATGCTGTACGAAATGGTGGCGGGCCGTCCGCCGTTCGAGGGTACGGGCGGGTCCGGCGCTTATGCCATCATCGCGGCGCATCTGCATCAAACGCCGCGCTCGCCCTGTGAGCTGAATCCGCAAGCGCCCCAGGAACTCGCGCGGATTGTTCTGAAAGCTCTGGCGAAGAGTCCAGCCGATCGGTTTTCGAATGCCCAGGATTTTCTCGCCGCGTTGAAGTCCATCCGCGTGGATGCCGTTCGGTTCCATGAGAGCGCAACGGTTGCGGGAACAGGAACTGCGGCTGTGGAAGCCCCGGCCCACAGCGATGCCGACCTGGAGCGAGCCAGCAAAGATCTGGCAACTTACATCGGCCCCATCGCGCACATCCTGGTGCGGCGCGCCGCGCCCGAGAGCCGTACGCTAGGCGAACTGTATCAAACGCTGGCGCAGGAAATCAGCTCGGCGGCCAAGCGCGAGCAGTTCCTCGCCGGCATGCCCCGTGCCACGCTCAGCCGTGCAGCACCCGTTAGTCATTCAGGAGGCGGAACGCCTTCTGCAGGCTCACGAACATCCGGTTGAACGATCCGGTGAGCGCGGAGATTTCATCGCTGCCGTGAACGGGCAGTTCGGGAAGGCTCATATCGCCGGTGCTGATGCGATCCGACATCTCCGATAGCTTGCGCACCGGCCGAATTACCAGGAAGACCACGGCCGCATCCAGTGCCACTATCGAGATCAAAAAGCCCGCGATCAGATAAATAACCAGCGTGCGGAAGGCCGCGCTCGCAATTTGCACGGGCACGGCCATGGGGACCGAGACAATCTGCGCCGCAACGGTTTCATTCGGTTTCCAGCCGAAGCCGTTCACGCTGCCGTAGGTCTTCACGATGGTGGCGGGCGCGTCGGCGGGCTGGCTGTGACACTGCATGCACGCCTGCTCGGTGGTGATGGGCCGCGCAATGTAAAGCATGCGCCCGGTGGGGCTGTCGCGTTCGCCGACCAATTCTTTTTCGCCGGCGTGATTGCGGAAATAGTTGATCAGGTCCGCTTCCCAATCCACTGCCCGATCGCGCAGGTTGGATGGATTGAGCGCCGCTTCTTTATACGAGTACTCAGGGTATTCTTTGCGCAGATAATCGAAGGTGACGGTGGCGGCGTAAAAGGGGATGGTCTCCGGAAGGAAGCGCGTCTGGTGAGCGGGCAGCGTCTCCAGCAGCGGCGCCAATTCATTCGCGGTGTACTGGCGCGTGGAGCGGGCGCTCTCAATCATGAGATCGGCCTGCTGGATCACCTGGCGGCGCGCGTTGTTCATCAGAAACTGGTACGCGGTGTAGGCGATCAGCATCGATCCGGCGCCGAACAGCGCCACCAAAATGAGATTGAATTTCGTGAGTAACTTCATGCCGCACACTCGGACAGAGAGAGTATAGCGCGTGCGATAAACTGAAGACGGATGGCCATGCATCGGCATCGAATCGCGGCGTTTCTGGCGGGTTGTTTGATCCTGGGCAGCCTGTTCATGATTTTTGTCGCCACCCAGAACTTCGCCACCGTGGATCGCGTGCTGGCCGCGCCGCCCTCAGAGGCTGCGCCCCTGCTACAAACACTCGGTCCGGAGAATGCCCGGCTGCTGCTGCGCTATCTGGCGGGTGAGGAGAATCGGCTGTTTTTCATTAGCTGGGAGCTGGCGCAGATCGCTTTGGGCGCGCTGCTGACGGCAATTCTGTTGCTGGGAACCAAAAACAGGCTGTTGGCGGGCCTGGCTGGCGTCATGCTGATTATCGCCTTGTTCCAACATTTTCGAGTGACGCCGGAGATGATCGCGCTCGGCCGGCTGGTTGACTTCGGCGGCGCAGCGGGGGCGGCCGCGTACAGCCAATTCTGGCGCTTGCACGGCCTGTATGGCGTCTTGGAAGTGGTGAAGCTGGCGCTCTTGATAGTGGTCGCCGCTATTTTGCTTTTTACGCGGCGCAAGAAAACCACGGAAGCGGTGGAAGTGAGCCCTGCAGTTTCGACTTTCGCGGAACCATAGCGTACCTCCCTTTGAAAATCAAGCCTGAAAATCGTTTTTGGATTCGCATCTATGGCTTCACTGCGTTTATCATGCTGGTGGCGGTGAGCGTGTTTGCGTGGCTGGCGTGGACCTCCAAGGAGGAGCCGGGCGTCGGGCGCGTGGCGGGTGCGCTTCCAGTAAACGCCGCCGCCAGTACGCTGTCCGACGAAAGTTACGAGCTGCTGGCGGCCTTTCGAGCACCGGAATATGTGCCACAGCCTGGCGTGCCCAAAACATTCCAGGCCGCCATGGCGAAGTATAAAATCGAGGACTACAAGGGTGCCGCTTCGGCGCTGCGATCCGTCACCGCTGCCCAGCCGGGCTTCGCGGGCGCGCGATTTTACTTGGGAATATCGCTGCTGCTCACCGGCGACCGGATATCGGGGATCGAGGAGTTGCGCGGCGTAACCGATTCCGGCGACAGCGCCTACCTAGAGCGCGCACGGTTCTACCTTGCCAAGGGGCTCATCTCCGAGCACGATATCCATCGCGCGCAGGAGCAACTGGAGAATCTGATCGCGCAGCACGGCGATTTGGAAAAACAAGCGGCCGCACTGCTCGGACAAATCCGCCCGTCATAATAGATAAAGTGCCCGACATCCTCACCATCATTGCGAAGTACGGATATACCAGCTTGTTCGTGGCGCTGGTCATGGAAGCCATCGGCTTGCCGGTTCCCGGAGCTTTGGCATTGCTGGCCGCGGGAGCTGCGTCGGCGGCAGGCGTGATGCATCCGGCGCTGGCTTTCGGCGCTGCGCTCGCGGCCATGCTGATCGGCGATGTCACTCTCTACGTCACCGGGCGCTTGTCCGGATGGCAATTGCTGGGCTTCTTGTGCGGCCTTTCGATGAGTCCCGAAGTTTGCATTTTGCGCTCCGCGAAGTGGTTCTATAAGCGCGGGCGCACTACACTGCTGTTCTCGAAATTCCTGCCGGGGGTGAACACCATGGCTGCGCCGCTGGCCGGGAGCATGCACATGCGCGCGTCGCAATTCCTCCGCTTCGATTTTGGAGGCGCGCTGCTCTATGCGCTGGCTTATGGTTCGCTCGGCTACCTGTTTCGCGATGTATTCCGTTTGATCGCAGGCGGATTGCAGGCCTTCAGCCGGGCGGTGGCGTGGGTGATTTTCGTCGGCGCGGTCGTATTCGTTGCCTACCGCGTGTGGCTGTACGCACGCTATCGGCTCAGTCAATTTGTGCCTCGGGTTCCGGTGAGCGACGTGGAGGCTCGCTTGAAGTTGGAAGGCACGCCGGATGTCATCATCGCCGACGTCCGCAGCCACGGCTATTATGACCGGGGCGAGCAGCGCGTGCTGGGCTCCATCCGCATAGAGCCGAACAATCTGGATGCATTCGTCGAGACGCTGCCCAAGGACACGCCCATATATCTTTACTGCACTTGACTACGCGAAGCCACTAGCGCCCGTGTGGCGCACATCTTGCGGCAAAAAGGATTCGACGCGTACGTAATCGCCGGTGGATTGCGTGCCTGGCGCAGGGCCGGATATCCGCTGGAAGCAGTGCCCAAGGAAGACATGGAGCTGCTGCCGCGGTTCGATTAGAGCACCGGCGAATCGTTGCCCAGAAGCGCTTTTCGCACGATCTTAATGGGCGGCCAACCTTCGCGCATAAACCGGTCGTGGAATTCCTGCAGTGTGAACGCACTGCCGCGCATCTTCTTGTAATCCTCGCGCAGCTTCATGATTTCGAGCTTACCCAGCGTGTAATAAAGATACGTCGGATTGCTGGTGCCGCGCTTGGTTTCGACCTCGCCAATGGCGTGCGTCTGGTAGCCTTCCTTGACGAAGAAATCAATCCCCTGCTCGTAGGTCATCTTTCCGGTGTGCATCTGGATGCCGACGATGTAGCGGGCGTCGCGCAGCAGTGCGTCCTGCAATTGACCCAGGCGAAGCTTCAGGTCGCCGTTACCGTAGCCTTCATCCAGCATCATTTGTTCGCAATAGTGCGCCCAGCCTTCGGCGTTGGAATTGGCGCCCAGCAACTTGCGGACCTTGGATGGAATGCTCTGCATCCACAGGAACTGCACATAATGGCCGGGATATGCTTCGTGGACCGCGGTGCTAATGATCGTCCCCCGGTTGAAACCTTCCATATGTTCTTCCACGTGTTGCGGAGTCCAGGAGGGTTCAGGCAAAGTCACGTTGAAGAACGCTTCTTTGGCTACCTTTTCATACGGCCCAGGTGTGTCCATGGACGCCGTGGTGAGGGCGCGC
>JBEKLB010000131.1:0-15120 GCA_050010415.1 Bryobacteraceae bacterium
CATGGCTGCGCGATCAGGGCGATGAGCTTCACCGGGACTGGTTGGGTGAGGGGGAACTGGACCGAGTTCATCTTCGAGCGCCGCAAAGAACGTTCCAGATGCGGCAAACAGAATATCCGGGAGTGATCGCAGCGCGTACCTGATCGGGCGCGGTCAGGTCAACTTAGCGCGAAGCGGGTTTCGTGAAAGCGGCCCGGAGGGCGATTCGCCCTGGCTTTCTTGACTTCTTCCACCAGGGCGGGCAGCACTTCGAAGAGATCGCCGACAATGCCGTAACCGACCACTTCGAAGATTGGGCGTTCGCATCTTGTTGATGGCTACGATCGCTTCCGTACCCGTTCCGACCACATGCAGGGTTAAGCCGGAGACTCCAGATACATGTTGAGGAGTTAGTGAGAGTATATTCCGTTCCAGGCTAAAATGAAGCGCTGACGATGGCAGCGTTTCTTTATGAGTTTGAATGGGATCCGTGAACGGGGTCGAGTACGCTTGATTTCCGCAAGAAGACCAACAAGGGCTGAAATCCGCGACTACGAGGAACGGACATGAAACCTGAGTATGACTTCGGCAAGGGCGAACGGGGCAAGTTTTTCCGGCCCGATGCCGAGCTTCGCCTGCCGATCTATTTGAGCGCCGACGTCCAGAGCTATTTGACAGAGCGTGCGGCCCAGAAAAACGTAACGCTCGGCGAGATGGTGAACACTCTATTGAAGCAGGAAATTCAGATGATTGAATCGGTGAAGTAGGGTTGGCGCCGTGGCTAGCCCTTGGCTTTCTTTATTTCTTCAACCAGGGCGGGGACCACTTCAAAAAGATCCCCGACGATGCCGTAGTCGGCGACTTCGAAGATGGGAGCGTTAGCATCCTTGTTGATGGCGACGATGGTTTTGGCGCCCTTCATCCCAACCAGATGCTGGATGGCGCCTGAGATCCCTACGGCCAGATACATTTTGGGCGAGACGGTTTGGCCGGAACTGCCCACCTGCCGCTCCATAGGGAGCCAGCCGCTATCGCAGATGGGCCTCGATGCCGCGAGTTCGCCGCCCAGAGCCTTGGCTAGCTCTTCGACGATCGGAATGTTGTCCTTCTCTTTGATGCCGCGTCCGACGGAAACGATGATGTCCGCCGACGTGAGATCCACGGCACGGGCGGATTCGCGGAAAGGCCCGAGCGGTTTGGCGCGGATGATTTCGGCGGTTAATTCGGGCGAGAATTGTACTATCTGCGCAGCGCCATCTTCGACTTGGTCCGCACGAAAAGCGCCGGCTTGAATGGAAGCGAAATGCGGTTCGGCGCCGCCGAGTTTCACGTCCGCATTGAGCTTGCCCTGAAAAAGTTGACGAATGAAGACCGGCGAACCAGATTCCACGCGGAAGCCGACCGTGTCGCTGACTAAGACCTGATGGAAGCGAGTGGCAAGTTTGGGTGCGAAGTCGCGAACCTGATAGGTGTGAGGAAACAGGACGATGGACGGATTGAATTTGCGGATCAGTTGTTCCAATGCCGCTGTGAAACCGTCGGCGGTGTAGGTGGCGAGCAAGGCGTGTTCGACAGCGTGGACATGATCCAGCTTCTTGCGCGCCAGCTCATCGGCCAGCGCGCCGATTCCCTGCCCTAAGACGGCGGCATAGGCTTTGAGTCCCATTTGCGCGGCCAACTGCTGGCCAGCCGCGAGAGTCTCCCAGGACATGCGGTGCCACTGGCCGGCGCGCTGTTCCATCACAACCAGGACGCCGCTCATATTACTCGAACCTCGAAGCGCAGCTTCTCAACCAACTTGGCGGCGGCTTCCCTCGGGCTGCCATCGAGCAACTGAGTCTGCTTGGTGCGCTGCGGGAGATAGACACGCTCGATGGAGGCCGTGGGTGCGGCGGTCACGCCCAATTCGGCCGTGGTGAGCCGCTTCACCTCTTTGGTTTTGGCTTTCTTGATGCCCATCAGCGTGGCGTAGCGCAGCTTGTTGATGCCGGATTGGATGGTCAGAACGGCCGGAAGCGGCATCTCGACATTTTGGAACCAGCCGTCTTCGAGCTCGCGCTTCACTCGAATGCCAGTGTCGATTCTTTCAACCGCCATGATGATGGTGCCGTGCGGAAGGCCTAACAGTTCGGCCATCACGACACCGGTTTGGCCATAGCCGAGATCGTCGGACTGCAAGCCGGTCAGGATCAGATCGGGCTTCTCGGCCTCGGCGGCCTTGGCCAGCAGTTGGGCGACACCCAGGGTGTCGAAGGCCGTGAGTTTTTCTTCTTCGATGTGAATGGCGCGGTCGGCGCCTTTGGCCAACGCCTCGCGAATGGTTTGTGAGGCGCGCGCGGGTCCGGCCAGGAGCGCCACCACTTCCCCCCCGTGCTTTTCCTTCAACCGCAGGGCTTCTTCGAGCGCGAAGGCATCGGGTTCGTTCACCTCAAAGGTGAGATCGTTCTCCTGAATCCAATGACCGCCCGCATCCACTCGGAGCTGAGAATCGCGCGAAGGGACTTGCTTGATGGAGACCAGGATTTTCATTACTCGGTATATCGCTTGAAGATCAGGCAGCCGTTGGTGCCACCGAAGCCGAACGAGTTCGACAGCGCGTAATCCATCTTCATGGGCCGAGCCTGGTGCGGCACATAGTCCAAGTCGCACCCCTCGCCGGGAGTGTCCAGATTCACGGTGGGCGGGGCGATCTGATCGCGCAAGGCCAGTACCGTAATTCCGGCCTCCAGTCCGCCCGCGCCGCCCAGCAAATGCCCGGTCATGGATTTTGTGGAGCTGACGGCGAGCTTGTAAGCGTGCTCGCAAAAGACGCGTTTGAGCGCGGTGGTTTCGATACGGTCGCCCATGTCGGTGGACGTGCCGTGCGCATTCACATAGTCGATCTTTTCGGGTTCAATACCGGCGTCCTTAAGCGCGAGGCGCATGACGCGGAACGCTCCATCGCCGTCGACGGAAGGACTCGTGATGTGATAGGCATCGCCGCTCATGCCGTAGCCCACAATCTCGGCCAGTATCGTGGCCCCACGGCGCCGGGCGTGTTCCATCTCTTCGAGCACCAGGATGCCCGAGCCCTCGCCGACGACGAATCCATCGCGCTCGACATCCCAGGGGCGCGAGGCTTTCTCCGGTTCGTCATTGCGCTGCGAAAGCGCGCGCATGGCGGCGAATCCGCCGATACCCATGGGAGTGATGCAAGCCTCGGCTCCGCCGCAGATCATCACGTCGGCATCGTCGCGCTGGATGATCTTGAACGAATCGCCAATGGAATGGGCGCTGGTGGTGCAAGCCGTGGCGGTGGCTGAATTGGGTCCTTTGGCGCCGGTGCGGATGGAAACGCAGCCCGCAGCCAGGTTCACGATGGTGGCCGGAATGAAAAACGGCGAGATGCGGCTGGGACCTTTTTCGAGCAGATTGCGGTGCTCACGCTCGATTACTTCGAATCCGCCGATGCCGCTGCCGATCACTACGCCGACGCGTTCGGCATTCTGCGCATCGATTTTGAGACCGGACTGAGCGAGAGCAAAATCGGACGCCGCAATTCCGAATTGGATAAAGCGGCCCATCTTCTTGATCTCTTTTTTCTCGACGAAGTCGGCTGGATCGAAATTCTTGACTTCGCCGGCGATGCGGCAATTGAACAGCGTGGCGTCAAACTGTTCTATGCGGGAGATGCCATTGCGCCCTTCGCAAATGGCCCGCCAGCTCTGGTCGGTGCCTATGCCAAGCGGGCTCAGCAACCCGACTCCTGTGACTACAACTCTTCTCGACAACAATAGCTCCCGGCGGCCTACTTCTTTTTCTTGTTCTCGATGTAGTCGATGGCGTCTTTCACCGTGGCGATTTTCTCGGCGTCCTCATCGGGAATGTCGATGTCGAAAGCCTCTTCAAACGCCATCACCAGTTCCACGATATCGAGCGAATCCGCGCCAAGATCGTCGACGAACGAGGCGCTGTTGTCCACTTGACCTTCATCCACGCCCAACTGCTCGACGATGATCTGCTTCACTCTTTGTTCAACCGACATGAATCCTCCCCACGATGACTACCAAATAAAGTTATCTACAAACTCATTGATTCTAGCGATGGTAGCGGCTAGCCGCAACTGCGCCGCCGAAACTCCGCCGATGAGGGCCGGTCTGATCCGGCGGATAGGCTCCACTTTCTCCGCTTACGAACAGACCAAGAAACCCCTGTTTCTTGTCAAACCAATTGTAGCCCAGTCTATGCTGTTTGCCAGAATACAGCGGCGAGGGCGGGTCGGGTTGCCAGAGAGCGAGGGGGCGCGAGACACTGAATGGATGTCAATCGCCGAAGGACTTGCCGCGCTGTATTCGCGCGATCTTACCCGGCTGATTCAGGAGCTACAGGCTTTCGGGAGCGACGAAGTGCTGTGGCAGCGATTGCCCGGCGTCACGAACTCGTGCGGAAACCTGATACTGCACCTGGAAGGCAATCTGCGCGAGTATATCGGGCGCCAAGTGGGCGGCGTGGGCTACACGCGGGTGCGGGATCGGGAGTTTACGCTGACGGGCGTGTCGCGCGATGAGCTGCTGCGCAGGATGGAGCAGGTGAAGGAGATGGTAACGAAGGTTGTGTCTCAGCTGTCGGATGGCGACCTTGCGGCCGTCCATCCCGAGCTGGTATTGGAGAAGAAGACTTCGAGGCACGAACTGCTGGTGCACTTGCATGGACACCTGAATTTTCATCTGGGGCAGATTGGTTACTTGCGGCGGATTTTGACGGAAGGCTCGGCGGTTGCATTCGCCGGCTTATGAGCCGGTTCGTCTATCTCCACGGCTTCGCCAGCAGCCCGAGTTCCAGGAAGGCTCGCTTCTTTGAGGAGCGATTTCGCGAGCTCGGAATCGGCCTGGAGATCCCGGAGCTGGCGGAGGGTAATTTCAGGAACCTGACGATCACTGCGCAACTGAACGTGATGGAGCGAGTGTGCCGCGACCAGCCCGTGTCGCTGATCGGATCCAGCATGGGCGGATATCTGGCAGCGCTGTACGCGGCGCGTCATCCGGAAGTGAAGAAGGTGGTTTTGATGGCGCCGGCTTTTTCGTTCGCTTCACGCTGGCCGGAGACGCTGGGCGCGGAAGCGATGGAGCAGTGGAAGCTCACCAACACGCTGCGCGTGTTTCATTACAGCGAGGGGCAAGAAGTGGAGCTTGGCTATCAGCTGATCGAGGATGCCCGGCAATATGAGGCCTATCCCGACTTCGGCCAGCCCACCCTAATTTTCCAGGGCCGGAACGATAAAGTTGTGCCGCCCGAGTATGCCGAGACGTTCGCCGCGCGGCATCCGAATGCGAGGCTACGGATGCTCGATTCAGATCACGACCTGGTGAACGTGATGGATGAGATGTGGCGGGAGACGGAGAAGTTTTTATTCGGTGGGTAATTCGATGCGTTCGTAGATGCGAGCGAGCGGTAGAGAGACCCGGACGGACTCGATTAGCAATGTCTCCCCGATATCGTGATAGTCGCGAAGCGTCCAGGTGTTGGCTTCGCCGCGGGTGTACTGCTCTATGCGAATTTGATCTTGAGCAACCAGGATGTAATCCCGCAAGCTCTCGATCCCGCGATAGCATTGAAACTTCACGCCGCGGTCATAGTGCTCTGTGGAGGGCGAGAGAACCTCAACAATCACCGTGGGATTGAGCAGAATGTCCTGGCGTTCGTCTGCCAGCACTGGTTTCCCGCACACAACGATCACGTCCGGATAGGCATACATTCGAGATGAAACGCGCACCCGGAAATCGGAGTTGAAGGCCTCGCAGTCCGACCCTTGCAGAGCAAAGTAGAGCTGAACATGCATGCTTCCGCCCAGCCGCGCATGGCGCATGCTGCCGCCCGACATGGCGACGATTTCGCCATCGATGAACTCGCTACGGAATTCCGCCGCGCGATCCAGGGCCAGATACTCTTCCGCGCTGACCTTGGTGACCGGACTGGATGCCATACGAACCGTCTATTCGAAGTTTAACACCCGGCTAGACTGCGACCCAGGCGCGCTGGCTGGAGCTTTCCGCTACTTTTTCGAGAAGGCACATACCAAGGAGGCCGTCGTCGAAAGTCGGATATTCCACGGGCGCCGAGGGGTCCGCGACGCGGGCGTAGAAGCGCTTGAAGACCTGCTTGTGCGTATCGTCGTAGCCTTCACTGTGGCCCCCAGGGAGATCGGCGTAAGCGGCAGCCTGGGGATAGAGGAGTGCCGGATCCTTCACGATGATCTGGTTCGGGCTGTTGCGCTGCCCGATCCACAACTCGTCGGGACGCTCCTGGTTCCAGGAAACGCCCGACTTGGTCCCATAAATGTCGATGGTGAACATATTCTTGCGGCCGGCCGACATTTGGCTGACGGTGAAGGCTCCGCGGGCGCGATCGCCCAGGCGAAGTAGTACGGCGCCGAAATCGTCAGTATCGATCAGCACGGGTTCGTAATCGCCAGGTTGAAGCTGCTTTCCGGCGAATGTCTCGACCGATCCTTTAGGTCTGCGGCGCGCGGGGTGAAAGGTCGCGAGATCGGCGCAGAGCTCGGTGATGCGCAGCCCGGTCACATGCTGGATCAGGTCCATCCAATGTGACCCAATATCGCCCATGGCGCGCAGCGCACCGTTCTCCTTCGAATCGACACGCCAATTCCAATCGGTCTGGTAGAGCAACCAATCCTGCGAGTAGGTGCCCTGCACGATCAGGATTTCACCCAGATCGCCGGCTTCGATCATGCGCCGGATCTGTTGCACAACGGGGTAGTAACGCAGATTGTGCTGAATACAATGAGCGAGCCCGCTGCTGGCCGCAAGATCGACCAGATCGCGCGCTTGTTCCACGCTGACGGTGAATGGCTTCTCGCAAAGGACGTGTTTGCCGGCCTGGAGAGCTGCCCGGCAGATGGCGTAATGCAGTGCATTGGGCGTCAGAACATGGACAGCATCGATGGCAGGATCTTCGAGCAGCTCCTGATAATTTCCCGTAGCGCGGTTGACACCAATGCTCTTACCGAACTCGCGCGCGCGTTGGTCCGAAGAGCCGGCCAACGCCACAATTTCGACAGTACCGAGGCGGCGCAGATTCTCCGCGTGTACCTTTCCCATGAAACCGGTTCCGATGAGCGCCGTCTTTAGCTTTTGCATAACGTGATTTGCATAATGTGCATGGTTGGGGCTGACGATATGTCTGGAGTGGGAATTGGTAAACTGAGATTCTAACCGAATGGTTGTCAGGATACGACTTAGTTCCGGACCTAGAGTAAGCCAGAAGCCACGGAAGAACAAGCACGTCGCTTTGGCGATGGCGTCGCTACTGACTCCGGCAGCGGTGATGGCTTGCGTGCTCGCCTTCTGGCGGCTAGCCGCGGATCTGAACGCGACCGGCCAGTTTCCCATTCCTAGCGGTCTATTCTCACATTGGCAGGTTTGGCTGACGCTGGCGGCGTCGCTCCAGTTCTGCGCCACTCAGTTGAACCGGTATGGGAAACCACAGGCGATCCTTCCGGAATCGGTAGACGAAGCCGAGCCCAAGCTGGCTGACTCCCGAACCTGATTTTCCTTCCGCGGCAGGGGCCGGCAGACTAAAGTCCGCCCTACAGTACTGTGGCCGCGCGCCACACCCGGTGCACCGCTCGCGCGCATTTCTGCTTGTCATCGGATCGAAATCAGGCCGCTAACCCGCGATCCATTCACACCGAACGACGGAATCAGCCTTCGGCGAAACTTTGGAGGGTCTCGTGCATCAGTTCGGGGTAGAGGTCGGAGTTACATGCCAGTTCTCAAAATTGTTCTCACCCCGCAGCCGGCAGTAGCCAGGGCTCGATCCGGCGTGGATCGAAGCACTTCGGAGAGCACAATCAAGCCGCAGTTTTGGTTCGAAAGTGTTTTTGAAGTCATCACGCAGGGTTTTAGCCGTCAACTGGCGAACATTCTGGTCGCGTTGTTGACACCTGCCGCCGTGCTCGCTTTGGTGCTGGCGTTATGGCGGGTGTGTGCGGATTTAGGATGGGCGGGAGCCTTCCTGATCGATACCGGCTTCTTCTCGCACTGGCAGGTGTGGTTCGCAGTATCGATTAGTCTGAAAGCGATATCTTCCACGCTGATCGCCTGGGGATCGCGCAGCGGCAAGCTTTCCGAGGAAAACTGAACTCTATTCTGATATTCTTGAGTCTTAGGCGGGTCCTCGGTTCATGTCCTTCCGAAGCAGAACGCGGTCCATCGGCGCATTCTATATTCCGGGCTTTCCCAAGGGCGTCAAGTGGCTGTTGATTAGCAACGTCGCCATTTTTATCATTGGCTTCTTCGCTCAGCTGACCCGGCTAGACCGGCCGCTGGCCTACCTTGCGCTGGTCCCCACCGACGTAGTCAGATATTTCGCGGTCTGGCAGCTGGTCACCTACGCATTTCTGCACGGCGGGTTCGGACACATCATTTGGAACATGCTGGCACTCTGGATGTTCGGCGCCGAGCTGGAACGAATCTGGGGAACGCAGCGCTTCATGCGGTTCTATTTCTTCTGCGCGGTGGGTGCGGGCATCTGCGTAGTGATCGCCAATTACGTTCTGCCTTGGGGCAACCCCAACCTCGCCACGATCGGGAGCTCCGGCGCCATTTTCGGCATTCTGATGGTCTACGCCGTTATGTTCCCGGATCGCGAAATCCTCTGGGGATTTTTGATTCCGATCAAAGTGAAGTATTTCGTGATGATCGTCGGCGCGATGGCCTTCCTGAGTTCTTTCCAGGTTAATTCCGGGGTCAGCGAGTTCGCGCACCTGGGAGGGTTGCTGTTCGGTTATCTTTTCCTCAAGACACCGACCATGCAGTTCGATCCGGTGGCGCCCATCCGCAGACAGTATCGAGACTGGAAGCTGCAACGCGCGAAGAAGAAGTTTCAGGTGTACCTGCGGAAGCAGGGATCGGGACGCGGGCCGAAGGTGAATTGACTCCCCGACACCAGCGACCCGGTAAGGGCTAAAATGGAGTGCGAGTGGCGGCTCGCATGCCGTCCGGTGGTGATTGCATGAAATACATCAAGGTCGGTTTCGCTGCGGCCGTAGTCATCGCACTCGGCGCAATTTCATTCCGCTTGGCCCAAGCGCAACAGGGGCCCGGAACGGACTCCTCGGAAACAGTCGCCAAGCCGCGAAAGAAGAACCCGCCAGTGGACGCCTCGACTGACCCGAGCAATTCGACCAGCTCGAGCCCAACTTCGTCGAGTCCAACTTCGTCCAGTCCAACGACGTCCAGTCCAACGACTTCCAGTCCGGCCCCATCCGCTCCGGCGAATGACGAGCCTGTAGTGGATGAGCCCAAAATCCCTTCGAAGTTCAATAAGAAAGAGAAGGAGCTGCCGGCGGACGCTCCTACCTTCAGCAGCGACGTCAACACCGTGGAGTTGGACGTTGCGGTGCTCGACAACAAAGGGAAGTTCCTTTCGGGTATACCGAAGGACAAGTTTCGCATCTTGGAAGACAACGTCCCGCAACAGATCGCGAGCTTCAATGTCAACAGCGATGCGCCTATGACGGTCGCGATGGTCATCGAGTTCAGCAACCTGTATCAGCAGTATTATTCCCAGGGCTGGTATGAGACTTTGGTGGCTTCTTACGGCTTCGTCCAGACGCTGAAGCCGGAAGATTATGTGGCGGTGATCGCTTACGATCTGCGCACGGAGATTCTGTGCGATTTCACCACCGACCGGGGCAAAGTTCAAGAAGCGATGCAACGTTTGCGCATTGCCGGATTCTCGGAGGCGAACATGTTCGACGCCTTGGCGGATACGGCGCAGCGCATGAGCAACATCGACGGCCGCAAGGCGATTCTGCTGATCGCCTCTGGTCGCGATACTTTCAGCAAATTGACTTACGACAAAGCGCGCAAGGCGGTGCAGGAAGCGGGCGTGCCCATTTACGCCGTCAGTATGCTGCAAGCCATGCGGGTCATGGCCGAGCAATACATGAGCTCGTCGCAACGCATGGATTTTCTGCAGGCCGATAACGAGATGAATACGTTCGCGCGCGAGAGCGGCGGCCAGGCGTACTTCCCACGCTTCTTCGGCGAGTTCCCCAACATTTTCCAGGGCGTCTCGGCAGCCCTGCGGAATCAATACTCGCTGACTTACACACCGTCGAATCAGGCCAAGGACGGACAGTTCCGCAAGATCAAGGTGGAGTTGATCGATCCGCAGACCGGCGCCGCGCTGAGAATTAACGAGGGTGGGAAGCCGGTGAAGTATTCGGTGGTTGCCAAGGCCGGATACACCGCGCCGCGCGCTGTCGAATAATTTTCGAAGCTCGCGCATGGCGCGGCCAGCCAACGCAGTTCGCGCACCTCAAGTCAAGCTCTCGATCTTTCGACTTTCCAAGCTGATAGAAATTCATTGACAGTGCTATTACAGCTCTGTTAAGTTCGTTTGGTCTTCTCGATGGCGAACTCACCTTCTCAGAATCCGTGCGGGCGGATTCTCTTAGTCGACGACAACTGTTTGGGATTGGCAGCGCGGCGCAGCGTGCTGGTGGAGCTGGGTCACCAGGTGCTGACTTCGTGCACTGCATCGGAAGCGCTCGAGTTGTGCGCGAAGCAGAACTTCGATGTAGTGGTGACCGATTACAAGATGCCGAAGATGAATGGCATTGAACTGATCGGCCGCTTGCGAAAACTACATCCAGCGACTTCGGTGATCTTGATCTCTGGCTTCACCGACACGCTGGGCCTGGATGAGGCCACAACCGGCGCTGACATTGTTTTACAAAAAAGTAATAACGAAGTGCCGCAGTTGATTCGCGCAGTGAACCGGCTGTTGCGAAAGCAGCAAACGCCGCCCAAGAAGAGTGCGGCATCGCAATCGGGCTCGAAGCCCGATAAGCGCAAGGCGCGGTGAAGCAGGGATACGAGGAAGACAAGGAATACAGGGAATACAAGGGAGACAGGGAATACAGGGAATACGGGGAATACAGGGAATACGGGGAATTCAGAAGACGGAATACAGAACCAGGATGTTCGCGCTAAAGTAGAGACAGATGCTGCTGCGCGCGTCGACCGCACTTCTCCTTTGCATCTCCTTCTCCCTCTCGGTTTCGAGCGCCGTCACCAAGGCCAAGCCTTCGAAAAAAGTTACGGATAAGACCAACCCCGCGGTCAAGCAATGGACGAAGTCCATGAGCCTGCGCGATAAGGTTGCGCAACTCATCATCGTGCCGATTTACGGAGAGTCCGCCAACACACGCTCGGCGGAGTTTCGCAAGTATCAGCACCTGATCCGCGATCTGCACGTGGGCGGCGTCATCGTGACCGGGCATTCGCTCAACGGCGGGATACGGAATGCCGAACCTTACGCCATGGCCGCGCTGCTGAACCGGCTGCAGAAGCTGGCTAGAACACCCTTATTCGTCGCGGCCGATTTTGAACGCGGCGCGTCGATGCGCGTAAACTCCACCACGGCGTGGCCATACAGCATGGCTTTCGGTGCGGCACAGGACCTGGCAGGCGTCACCGAGGAGGGCGCGGACACCGCTCGCGACGCGCGCGCCATGGGGGTGAACTGGTTGTTTGCGCCGGTGGCCGACGTGAACAATAACCCCGACAATCCGATCATCAACATCCGCTCGTTCGGGGAAAACCCGGAACAGGTGGCGAAGTTTGTGGAAGCCTACATCAACGGCGCGCATTCGGATCGCAAGAATCCGGTGCTGGTGACCGCGAAGCATTTCCCCGGCCATGGCGATACAACCGAGGACAGCCATCTGGCGCTGCCGCGGCTGGATGCCGATCACGATCGAATCGAAGCGGTGGAATTGCCGCCGTTCCGCAGCGCGATCGCAGCGGGCGTGGACGCAGTGATGACCGCGCATCTGAATGTTCCCTCGCTCGAGCCAGACAACCTTCCGGCCACGGTGTCGAGCAAAATCATCACGGGCGTTTTGCGCGACGAACTGGGCTTTCACGGCCTGGTGGTGACCGATGCCATGGAAATGCAGGGGCTCTTAGCCATGTTCGATTCAGCCGAGGCATCGGTGCGCGCGATCGAGGCGGGGGCCGATGTGCTGCTCATGCCAAAGCGTCCTGAAGAAGCCATTCGCGGCGTGGTGGCGGCGGTGGAAAAGGGCAGAATCAGCCGCAAGCGCCTGGACGACAGCGTCAATCGCGTGCTGGCCGCCAAGGCTCGTCTGGGACTTCGAGCGAAGAAACTGGTGGACCTGGAGGCCATCGCCGACGTAGTGGATTCACCGGAGGCTGGAGAGCGCGCCCAGGAAGTGGCGGATCATGCCGTCACACTGGTGAAGGATTCGAAGGACTCGTTGCCGATTCGTCATTCCGCCGAAGGCGTCTGCCTGATCGCGCTCAGCGAGGGACGGCGCAGCCAGCAGGGCATCCGTTTGATCGATGAAGTGAAGAAACGCGCGCCGGGCGTTACCGCGACGGTTCTCGATCCGAGCATGAGCAAAGCGGATCTGGATCAAGTGAGCGAAAAGACTTCGGGCTGCAGTGAGATTGTCGCGGCGGCGTATGTTACCGTGGCCGCTTATCGTGGCAACGTCGCTCTGGCCGGCGGGTACCCGGATTTTCTGAACGGACTCATCGCCGGTAAGGTTCCGGTGATGCTGGTGGCGTTAGGGAATCCCTATCTGGTGCGCAGCTTTCCGAATGTGAGCGCCTACCTCACCACGTATAGCCCGACGTCCACGTCAGAGGCCGCGCTCGCCAAGGCGCTATTCGGCGAGATCGCGATCACTGGCCACTTGCCGGTGACCATCCCGAACGTGGCTAACTACGGAGATGGAATCCAGGTTCCAATGGCAACGGCCTCGGTGGCGCCCTGATCGGAATTCAGACGACAGAATCCAGAAGACAGAATGGATGCTGCGTTACCATAAAGTAGAATGAGTCTGTTAATCGTCGACGACGATGCTGAACTGTGCTCCTTGCTCAAGGAGTTTTTGGAGCGCGAAAGCTACGCGGTGCAATGTATTCATGAGGGCCACGCGGCGCTGGAGGCCGCGCAGCAAGGCGGCCATGAGCTGATCGTGCTGGATGTCATGCTGCCCGGCCTGGATGGTTTCGAAATCCTGAAGCGGATTCGCCTTACCAGCCGCGTCCCGGTCCTGATGCTGACGGCCCGCGGCGAAGACGTGGATCGCATCGTGGGCCTGGAACTGGGCGCCGACGATTATCTTCCCAAGCCCTTCAACCCGCGCGAATTGGCGGCACGCGTCAAGGCGATTCTGCGGCGGACGGAAGCGCGGGTGAATCGTGGAAAAGTGGAGATAAACGGAGTGGCGCTCGATCCCGGTACGCGCGAAGTAATGTGCGACGGTAAGCCGGTGGAAGTGACCACCCTGGAATTCGATATCCTGGAACAACTGATGCGCAACGCCGGCCGGGTGGTATCGCGGGACGGTTTGATGGAGAGCCTGTACAACCGCAAAGCCACGCCGTTCGACCGTTCCATCGACATGCACGTGAGCCATCTGCGCCGCAAGCTGGAGAGCAGCCGGCCGGTGATCAAGACCATTCGCGGAGTGGGCTATCAGTTCTGCCAGAGCCCGGAGGATGCGGCGGCGGTATAAAGGCGCATATGAGATCCTTATTTGCAAAGACGCTGCTCTGGTTCCTGGCGACGACGGCCGTGGCCATCGCGGGCATCATCATCACCACGGCGGCGACTTTCGGTTCCACGGCGGGACGCGGACCGTTGGGCCTGCTGCTGAGCGTACAAACCGAGCAGGCGAAACGCGCGTACGAAACCGGCGGGCGGGAGGCTTTGGCGGCGGCGCTGGCAAAGTTCCAGCAAATCACGCAATTTGAAGTGCTGTTCACCGATTCCAAGGGCACCGATCTGCTGACCGGGAAAGTTCATCCGGAGCTGATGTCTCTGCCCAAGCCGCGCGGCCGTTGGCGCCTGCCATTTCCGTTCGGCGGGAGGCAGCCCGTTATTGCGCGCGAGGATTCGTCGCGTCAATACCGGCTATTCCTGATCGACCAGCGCCGCGACTTGTCGTTCTTCTTTCTGCAGCCGCAGCATCTGTGGATTATTGGGCTGGTGGTGCTGCTGTGCTACGGATTCGCTTATCACCTCACTTCCCCCGTTCGGCGCTTGCGATCCGTGGTGGATTGTTTTGGACGCGGCGATTTCTCGGCGCGCGCGCCCGCCAATCGCAAGGATGAGCTGGGTGAATTGGCGCGGAGTTTCAACCAAATGGCCGGCCGCATCCAGACGCTCCTGGCGGCCGAGCGACGCCTGTTGCTCGACATTTCGCACGAACTGCGCAGCCCGCTTGCCCGGCTAGGCGTAGCCGTGGAGCTGGCGCGATCCGGCGAAGACCGCGAGCACATGCTGGACCGGATTCAAAAAGAGGCCGACCGGTTGAATGAACTAGTGGGCGAGCTGCTGCAGGTGACGCGCGTAGAATCGGATCCGTCGATGCAAAAATCCGACACCGTTCACCTCGACGAGCTGCTGGCCGATCTGGTTTACGATTCGTTGCTGGAGGCCAAAGCCAAAGATTGCACTTTGCTGCTCAGAGCACCGGCGGCCGCCGTGGTGAGCGGAGACGAAGAGCTGATACGGCGCGCGGTTGAAAACGTGATTCGCAACGCCATCCGATATGCGCCGCGTGGCACGGCCGTAGACATCGAGCTTGCGAAATTCCAGGATGCCGCGGTGGTGAGCGTTCGAGATCGCGGTCCTGGAGTTCCAGAAGATGCGCTTACCAGAATCTTCGATCCGTTTTACCGCGTGGATTCTGATCGCAATCGCGCGAGCGGCGGGTTGGGCCTGGGCCTTGCCATCGCGCGGCGCTCGGTGCAGTTGCACAAAGGCAAACTAACGGCGCAGAACGCACATCCTGGTTTGCTGGTGACCATTGAATTTCCCATCGGCCGAGCTGATGCCGATGCTCTATCTTCGAAGCCAGCGCCGGCCGCTACTCCGGTTTCAGCAGCTTGATGCTGGAAGGCAGCATGAAGGTGTCCGCGGAAGCTTTCTTATCGTTGATCTCCACCGACGTGGAAAAGATCTCATAGATCTTCTCTCCGTTGCGGTCGCGCTCGATGGCGAAGGGCCACTGAACCCCTTCGCCGGCATCGCGGTATTTGGTGAAATGCGTGACCTCTTCATTCCGGTCTTTGGTGACCGGATCGCGGCGGAAGA
>JBEKLB010000132.1:0-15033 GCA_050010415.1 Bryobacteraceae bacterium
TTCACGGTTTTCCAGGGCTCGTTGAGACCTGAGGTCTGTTCGAAAAATACGCTCGGCCAGGGGTGTGTGTGCGGCGGTTCGTGGCTGGGTAACGGGACTCTCGCCTCAAGCACGCGCACCGCGTCGTTCTCGAGAATCACCTTGTGATGCTCTGGCGCCGCAGCCACGGCATCCGTTGAGTCCGGCTTGATAACGCCGCAGCCAGAGGCGGCTCGCAAACCGCCTGGCAGAAGCAGCGTGACGAAGGTCAACGAGTAAAGTACGCATGAGCGATTCATTTGTGCACCTCCGAATCCAATCCAAACGCCAGTAAAACGTTGCCCGGCAGACCGCCTCGCGCCGGGTAGCCGGAAATTGCGAACAGCATTCCGCCCGCCACCACCGGGCCGGCCACATCCATTGCTCCACCACGGCCTGGAACGCCATTCACGGTCTGATACTCGCGCGCCGTGTCGTAGTCCCAGATGATCTTGCCGTCGGAAGTAGAATAGCCGCGCAAGTGACCATCTGCCGCGCCAGACCACACCACACCGGGAATCGCCGTGACGGCGGCCGATTGCGCCGGGCTGCACGGCCGGCGATCGCCACAACCGGGCGGCGGAGTCTGCCACATGCGTTCGCCGTTGTCCACCCGAAACGCGAACAATCCCCCGCCCTTGGTGGGGTCCAGATTGTAGGCGCGATCGTTGCTGCCGGGTTTGCGGTCCACTTCGAAACGGACGTCGGACAGCGCTACGTATACGTTGCGCCCATCGGTAGCCGAGCCCCACTCGATCCCGCCCACCGTGCCGCCTTCGCCAATGCGCGCTTTCCATAAAATCTCGCCGCGCTTATCTGGATCCACGGCATAGACCACTGCCGACTTCTGCCCCAGCAGCAGCGCCCGCTTCGAGTTGGGAAGCGAGACCAGGATGGCCGATGAGGCGAAATCAAAATCGGGACCTTCTGAATTCGGGCAATTCACTTTGCCGGAAAGCTGGCACGAACTGTTCCACGCGTCTTTTGCGGTGAATTGCTTGGACCAAAGAATTTCACCGCTGGACATGCGCAAAGCGAGGACAGCATCGCTCATCGCCGTCGGCGGATCGGAATAATTGTCGCCAGTGGTCACATACATTACGCCGCGATAAAGATCCAGCACCGGCGCGGTCCACACCCCTACTCCCGACGGCCCCCAGGCCTCAGCGCCCTGCTTGGTCTTCGGCCGAGCCTTGGCCGCTTCCGGAATCATGTAGGTCTTCCACACGGTCTTTCCGGTGGCGACATCGAGCGCCGATTCGCTACCTCGAAACGTGCAGCACAAGTAACCCGGAGAAACCGACATCGATTCCTCGCGCGAAGCCGATCCTACAAATAGGCGGTCCTTAAAAAATACCGGTGTCGCGGTGACTGTGGATGCCGGATGCTCGTCCGGACGCACCTTCCATAACTGTTTCCCGGATTTTGCGTCCAGCGCATATACGAACCCGGCGGAATCGCCGAAGAAAATCGCGGGATTGCTGCCATCGTCTCCCACCGTGATGCCCGACCGCACCTGCGATTCGACGGTCGTCGACCAGTACACGCAACCGGTCCGCATGTCGAGTGCGTAGACGCTACCGTCCTGCCCGCCTGCGAATAGTCTGCCTCCAGAGACGGCGGGCTGCGACCGCATGGTGGACGTGTCCGGGAATGCGAATGTCCACTTCAGTTTCAGCCGCGGCACGTCTTCAGCAGACAAGCCCGCGTCTTTCGCCGATTGGAACCTGGTATTCGCGAGATCGCCTCCCCAACTGGCCCACGCTGCACTGTCGCCAGGCGTTGCGCCCGCCGGACACAGATTCGCGATTTCCTCGCGCTTCCGTTCCAGGGTCACGGCCGCTCCCAGGAAAGTTGCGATCCTCTGGCGTTCGTCAGCCGAAAGTGGCGCTGCCTGCTGCTTCATGACGCCGCTTTCGAGCGTCCTCTGAATCGCAGCCGGCGTCATGGATTTCAGCGCCGAAATTTGTGGAATCCGCCCTCCGGCTCCGGCCTCGGAGTTGTGGCAGGATGCACAGTGCTTTTGAAAAAGCTGCGCGGCGTAAGGATCGTCGGCCGCAAACGCAGCCATGGAAGCGAACATGACGAGCCAACAAAGTCGCATACGGGGGTCCTCACTTCCCTACCATATGTTCTACGTCTTTCTCGTTCTCGTTGCAGACATACTCGCCCACGTCATCGCTGGTATCCAGATCCGAGGCTCGCCGGATTTTCCAGGGCTTGGCATACGTTCCTGGATCATCGATGGTGAACTCGATTTCCAGATGCCCGAGATCGGGCCGCCGAAAACGCTCGGTTACGTGCATCATTTCGGTGTGCGGGTGACCCTGGGCATCCAGCCACGATCGCGCGTCAAACCCCACCGTATCGATCACCAGGGTGTCGCCTTCCCAATGTCCGATCGAATGTCCCATCCATGCAGGATTCGGATCCTTGGGATGCCCGCGGCCATCCAAAAACACCTGGCGATGGCTCGGAATGTCGTCCTCGAAGAGCATCACCAGCAGCCTGGGCGTTTGAACCAGTCTATAAGGAAACAAGGCCCCCGCGTTGGTGATGCCGCGCGGAAGGCAGTGCGCTCCGGGCGCGTCCTTCTGGTTATTTGCAGCTCGTTCCTGAAGCAACTTTTCCGCCCAGGGCAGAGGCTCAGGCTTGCCGGTATCCACTGCTCTTTGCGCGTACCAGACGCCGGTGAGGTCGGGCTTGCCATCCGCGGTCCGCGGCGTGGGCCCCGCTGGCGCAGCGTGTGGACTCGTTAGATCGATGCGGAATTCGCGGCCGTCTCCGAGCGTACCCAATTGATATTCGAGCAGACGAACGTCCAGGCGGAGCGGCGCTTTGGCGTCCACGGAAACGTTTTGCCGGGTGTACCCGTAGAATCCTGGAGCAGTGACCGACACATCGTACTGGCCCGGTGGCAGCGACGCCAGCGTGTAACCGCCGTTCCCGGATCCCGCAGTCTTGTAAACCGCGCTGGTATTCTTGTTCGTCGCCTGAATCTGCGCGCTCCCGACTGCCTGGCCGTCCGAATCCACTACCGCGCCGGTGATCGTTCCCTCCGATTGCGAATACGCCGCTGTCGTGCATAGCAACGCAATCCAGCAGCGCATAGCGATCCGAACGGCGAAAGGATCCCGGCGGCGCATGATTGAAGATTATAGTCCACGAATCTGGCTAGCGGGCGCCCGGGGCTGGAGGCTCCGTATATGGCTGGAGGCTCCGTATATGGTTGGAGGCTCCGTATATGGTTGGAGGCTCCGTATATAAGAGATATGATGTATAGCGCCTGAAGAAAGCGAGGCGCTAATGGCGAGCTCTCCCAGCGCAAGAGACAAGAAGCCTTCGGTCGGCCGGCGGAATTTCCTGAAAGGCACTGTGGGCGGAGCGGCAGCGTTGGTGGCGGCTTCAAACCCTGCGCCCGCGCAACAGGAGGAAGCGGCGCGCTCTGCCACGGCCGCCGTGATTCCGCAGGAGCGCGATCCCTCCCCCAGCGTCGAGGTGCTCACTGCGGACCATCCCGGCTCCGATTTCATGGTGGACGTTCTCAAGGCCATCGGATTCGACTATATCTTCGCCAATCCCGGCTCCAGCTTCCGTGGCCTGCATGAATCGATCGTCAACTACGGCGGCAACCACAGCCCGGAGTTCATCACTTGTTGCCATGAGGAATCTTCCGTTGCGATGGCGCATGGCTACTCCAAAATCGAAGGCAAGCCGGTGTGCGTGCTGGCCCACGGAACTGTCGGGCTGCAACACGCGTCCATGGCGGTGTACAACGCGTATGTCGACCGCGCACCCGTCTTCATGGTGATCGGTAATACTGTCGACGCGGCCACGCGCCGTCCCGGTGTAGAGTGGGCCCACAGCGTGCAAGACGCCGGCGTGCTGGTGCGCGATTTCACCAAGTGGGACGACATGCCCGTGTCGCTGCAGCACTTCGCGGAATCCGCGGTGCGCGCGTATAAGATGGCCATGACGCCGCCCACCATGCCTGTGCTGCTGGTGGCCGATGGCGACCTGCAGGAAACGCCCATGCGGCCAGGCGAGCAGCCGCACATTCCGAAAATTACTCTGGCCAGCCCGCCTCAAGGCGATTCGGGAGCCGTAGCCGAAGCGGCGCGCCTTCTCGTCGCGGCGGAGAACCCGGTGATCGTCGCGGACCGCTGCGCTCGCACGCCCGCCGGGTTGAAGCTGCTGGTGGAACTCGCCGAAACGCTCCAGGCTCCGGTGATCAATCAGTATGGCCGGATGAATTTCCCCTCGGCCCACCGGCTCAACCAGACCGAGCGCAGCCGCACACTGATTTCGAGCGCGGACGTGATCCTGGGTCTCGAAGTGTGGGACTTTTGGGGCACGGTCAATAATTTCCGCGATCAACTGCACCGCACTTCGCGTCCGATCGTCAAACCTACCGTCAAACTCATCAGCATCTCTTCCACCGATCTCAATACCAAGAGCAATTATCAGGACTTTCAGCGTTTCTCTGACCTCGATCTTTCCATGGCCGCGGACTCCGAGGCAACCCTTCCCGCGCTCATCGAAGCCTGCCAACGCCTGCTGACCGCTGACCGCAAGAACGCCTTCGAAGCACGCGCCAGGAAACTGATGGAGGCTCAGCAAGAGGCGCGGGAGCGCATGCTCGCCGAGGCCAGCTACGCCTGGGATGCCAGCCCCATCAGCACGGCCCGTATGGCTGCGGAGATCTGGGCGCAGGTAAAGGATAAGGACTGGTCGCTCGTGTCCAACAACGCCTGGGCACAGCGTCTGTGGGCCTTCGACAAGCACTATCAGTACATCGGCGGATCGGGCGGTGCGGGTGTCGGCTACGGTGCTCCGGCTGCGTTGGGCGCCGCGGTGGCCAACAAGAAATACGGGCGCCTGTCCATCAACATCCAGAATGACGGCGACCTGATGTACGCGCCCGGAGTGCTATGGACCAGCGCCCATCACAGCATCCCTCTATTGAGCGTCATGCACAATAATCGCGCTTATCATCAGGAAGTGATGCACCTGCAGCGCATGGCCAACCGTCATCAGCGCGGCATCACCACCGCCGAAATCGGCACCACCATCAAGAATCCGAATATCGATTACGCGGCCATGGCTCGCAGCATGGGCGTCCACGGCGAGGGTCCCATCACCGATCCTAACGACCTGGCGCCCGCGTTGAAGCGCGCGCTCGAAGCCGTATCGCGCGGCGAACCGGCCCTGGTAGACGTCGTCACCCAACCGCGCTAGGAGCAACCAACCATGCGTGGACTAATTTTCACCATTCTGATTTCCTGGCCGCTGTTCGCGCAAACACCTGCTTCCGCTCCGCCGGGCAATGCGCAGAGTGGGCGGAAGCTTTTTGAAAACTACGGCTGTTATCAATGTCACGGCCGTGAAGCGCAGGGCGGCCTCGGAACAGGCCCGCGGCTGGGTCCCAAACCGATCGCTTTCGCGGCGGTCCAGCGCTACGTTCGCCAGCCTACCGGGCAAATGCCGCCGTATACAGCCAAGGTGGTTTCCGACAAAGATTTGGCCGACATCTACGCCTTCCTGCAAGCGGTGAAGCAACCGCCCGCGGTGAAGCAGATTCCCCTCCTTTCCAACTCGCCACAGTGAGACTTATTTGTGATTTGTCATTTATGATTGGCCAGGGTGGGGCCCAGCATGGAGATGCCGTTCCAGGCGATCTGCACGCCAATGCACATGAGGACGAAAGCGATCACGCGCAAAATACCGTGAACGGTAGAAGGCGAGACGGCCTTGATCAGTTTTGGAGCGTACGCGTAACAGAAGTACACCGATGCGCTCAACACCACGGCGGCCAGCACGATGCCGGCATGGCCCTCGGCGGTTTCGATGAGTCCTTTATTCGAAACCCGCGCGCTCAACGTGAGCATCACCACCAACGTGCCTGGTCCGGCGGTGATGGGGAACGTGAAAGGATAGAAGATCTTCCCCGCAAGGTCATCGTCGTAATCGCCTGTTGAGCCGTTGGCTCCGATTTCCTGGTTTTTCTTTCGGGTACTCGCGCCGGCATCGCTCTCGAACAGCAGAGACCAGGCTGTCGCGGCTATGATGATTCCTCCTGTCACTTGCACCACCGGCAGCGAGATGCCGAAAAAGCTAAGCAGCAGCGAACCCAGAAACTCGATGACCATCAGGAACAGGATGGTCGCCATGGCTATCTTGCGGGCTAATTGCCGATAAACCGCGGCCGATTCATCGCCGACCAAACCAAGAAAAATCAACGCGGAACCAATGGGATTGATGAGGGGAAGCAAGGCGGTAAACGCCAGAAGAAACGATACCCAAACCGACTTCGGGTGCATGTTCTCGGATTGTACCTTGGCCGATCCGAAAGAGTGCTGGAACGGTTCTAACGTCGCTCGCGCCGGCGCAGGCCGTCAGTAGTGGCAGGCAGCGCCTTCGCAAGAGTTGACTACAACCTTCGACGGCGGGCGGCCGCGATTTGTCGCAACATTAATTTCAGCGCTCATTCGGCGGCCCTTCAGCGAGACGTTGCCATGTTGTGTCTCGTCTTGTCCTGGAATCACGATTTCGTAGTCAAAGCGATGCGGAGCTTTACTGTCGTTCAGAAATTGCAGTGCCAACAAGGTATCACCCGTGATTTCGTAACGATATTCCGTTGTGGCGTCCGTGCTTGGTATCCAATCCGACCACTGAAAAAATTGTTGCGCTCCAGCGCCCCCCGTGAGAGCGAAAAAAAGTGCGATCAAAATAGGCTTCATGCGCGCTTTTAACTATAGCCATACTTGCACAAGCTGTGCAGAATGACATAGTCCCGCGTCACCAGATCCATCGAGCGGATCGTCGTTAAGGCTGAATCCTGCTTCAGAACGTAAATCGCGCCACGATTTGTCCCGTTCTCGGAACCGTTGTAAGGAGTCCGGTGGCGAGTCCGGTGGCGGCGGATGTGTTTGTCCCCCCGCCGTTAAACTCGTTGACGAAGCCGTAGCCGCCCGACAACGCTCCGCTGGTGGATCCCACGACCGGGAAGGGGTTTTGGTAAGCTGCCGGCGTATAAGCACCGGAGGGGTAGCCAGAGACCGGCACGGAGTAGAACACGCGATTAAACGGGTTCTGGAACTCCGCCCGGATCTGGAAGTTGTACTTCTCCTTGATCCGGAAATTTCGCCCGACGCTGAGATTTTCAGCCGGTTGCCGCTGCCACCGGTTGTTGATGTAGTACGGCGCGGAGACCCCGAATGTGCCCGCAGGAGCGTCAGTCCACGCTTTGGGATTCAGCACCAGCGTTTTGGTCGGGTCGAAATGCGAGTTCGGATTCACCGAGAAGAAAGGCTGCCCTGGAACGTAGTTTTCCAGACCGTCGGGTGCGCTGAATACCGCCGGGTTATCCTGCGTACCGACGCCCAACTGATACAGGAAGTTGTTTTCCGAGGCGGGCGTTTGCAGCAGCACCCCGCTCTGATAGCGCAGCACGCCGCCGAAGGTCCAATCGCGGGCCAGCCAGCTAAGAAGCCTGCCGCCACCGTTCGTGAAGCCCTCCCACTTCTGCGTGGTGTAGTTGAACGTGGTCGTCAGCACCTGCGGCTCGTCGCAACTGCAAAGCTGCTTGTTTTGCATACGGTTGTTGACGTCATTGACCACCACCTGGCCGGCCGTAAAGTACGGCGTGGCGGAGGTGGTGCCCAGGATCAATGTCTTCTGGAATGTATAGGACCCCGCTACGGTCAACCCGTGAGAATAACGCTTGGTCAGCTTCACCTGAAGCGAATCGTACCAGGTATCGCCGAGCGGCGGCCCCAGGAACGGAGGAACGCCGATCCATTGCGGATGGGGCCGCAGAGCCTGGTTCAAAGGTTCATAGTCCGGGAATCCCGGATACACATTATTCGGATTCGCCAGCGCGGGAAAGGCCGCGATCACAGCCGGGCTGCTAATCGGCTGGGTGAGCAAACCCAGCTGTGCCGGGTTGTTGACGTTGATTCCGGTGGTGTTCCCGTACTGACGCGAGGCCAGCAGCCCTGCCGGGGTAAGTCCATTCTCGACTTCGGGGTCCAGGTCCGGCGCTGTAAACCATGCGCCGCGGTTGCCTACATAGGCGGCTTCCATCACCAGGCTGGGGAGGATTTGGCGCTGCAGCCCGATGCTCCAATTGAAAATGCGCGGCAGCCGTCCCGTGCCCTTGTCGATGGTAATGAACGGCGAATCGATCGGTTTGCACGGAGTCGAGAAAGCAGGCGGCGCGCCGCAACCCGAACTGGAAGTCTGTGACGGGAAAGCCGCGCCGCTCAGGGGCGCCGTGAGTGGTCCATTGCCGTAGATGTTGCCAGGGGCAAAGGGATTTCCATTCTTGAAATAGATCGCGCCGGCGCCGGATCCACCGAGACCCTGGCCCGTTCCCTCCGGGGCTCCCAGGGCATAGAAGTCGGCATCGGTACCCGACAAGCCGGCGTTGCCGCCGGAGGTGGCGTAAGAGATGCCCCCGCCCGCGCGGAACACGGTCTTGGAATCGATCTGGTAGGCCACTCCGAGGCGCGGTCCAAACGCGAATGGATAATTCTGGTTGTACTGCTTCTGATAAACCACCAGTCCGTTCAACGGGGTGGTGGAATCGGCTGGAATCAGGTTCGGGTTCGGGTCCTGGAAGTTGGCGCTCTGCATGCGCCCGTGCTCCTCCTCCAGCAGCGTGGAATAATCCCAGCGGATACCCAGTTCCAGGCTGAGCTTACGGGTCACCTTCCAGCTATCCTGCGCAAAGAAGCCCAACTGATGTCTGCCCAGCCGCGTATCGGTAATGGCGGAAGCGTTGAGGTTGTCCACCGATCCCAACAGATAACTGGCGTAGGGGTTTCCAGACGTAAAGACCGAGCTGGGGCCGATGGCGGGGCTGGTATACTCCCAGGGATTCTGGGTCTCTTCGTAGCCGAAGGTATAGAGCGCATTGGCGCGGCTGGAACTCTGCGTGGGGAAGCCTTCCACCACCATTTCCCCTCCAAACTTGAACGTGTGGTTCCCTTTCACCCAGGTCAGGTTGATGTTCGCAGTCGGCTTGTACTCCTTCTCATCCTGATCCGCAGCGAAGCCGACGCCGGGCGTGGGAGCGAAGAACCCGGCGCCCAGATTCATGCCACCCTCAAAGAAGCTGGACAAGCCGGCCACCTGAGGCATGATGTTATTCGCGGGGTACTGCTGGTTGGACGCCCAACCCAGGATCTTGCCTGCGTTAAAGGACGGCGGATACTGGTCCGCGTTGAAGTACAAAAGACCGACGCCCATATGCAGCAGCAGGGTGGGCGTGAGGGTGTCGTCGAAATTCCCGCGGATGGTTTGCGCCCTGGTGTTCTGGGGTGTGGCCGGTGACAGTTCCTCCGCGAATCCATTCGAATTCGGCGAATAGGTGGCCGTCTGGGAATAGTATCCGGATATTTTAATTTTCGAGCTGAGGTTCTGATCGATCTTTATCGAGGGAATCGTAGTGTGCCGGTAGTTGGAGTAGGCCGGCTGAACGGAGTTGTTCACCAGTCCGCCCTGGGTGGGCTTGATGAACAGCGACTGATACGCGAGCGCGGACGAATCCATCCTGCTGTACGGAATAATGTTATTCGGGAACGGACTTTCGACGATCCCGGAACCGAGCGCCCCGCCATTCACATAGTGGGCTGTTTGTGGGTCAAACAACTCGCCGATCAGATCCACCTGGCCCGTCGGGGAGGGTGTGCCGAACCCGGCGGTCAAGAAGGGGCCCAACGGGTTTTCAATGTTACCCGGGTTCGGCTGGCCGTTTGCCAGCGTGGGACCGAAGTTTGCACCCCGGGGATCCGCCCCCGTCCATTGAGGCATCGGCGCGGTAGCAATCAGATTAGTCACAGTCACGCTCTGGCGGAACTGCTCGAAATTGAAGAAAAAGAATGTCTTGTCTTTACCGTTGTACAGTTTCGGAATGCTGAGCGGTCCGCCCAGTGTGAATCCGTAGTCGTTCCGGTTCAATGGGTTCCTGACCAGACCGGTACCGTCCGAATTGATTGTGAACGGTATGCCCGCGTTCAGATCCGCGTTCTGAAAATAGTCGTAACCGGAGCCGTGGTACTGGTTCGTGCCCGACTTCATAGTGAAGTTGATATATCCACCGCCAACCTGGCCATACTCAGCCGCGAAATTGCTGGTCTGGACGGACACTTCCTGAATGGCGTCCACACTTGGCTGGGTCGACTGGCTGGCATTTTGCATAAAGCCGTTGGTGGAGTCCTGGCCTTCCACTCGAATAGCTTGCGAACCGGACGGCAGGCCGTTGACGCGAACCTCAACATCGGAAGTGAAATTCGCTCCCGGCAGGGTGTTCAGAACCGACAGCGGGTCACGCACGTTGCCCATCCCCTCGCTGCCGCTCCCGTTCAGACTGAAGATAGGGATATTATTCGCGTCGGTGTAATCGATCTGATGGCTCACTTCGCCGCTTTCCGTTTTCAACAGTGCGGCTTCAGTGCTGACCGTGATGGATTCGGTGGCAGCTCCCACCTCAAGAGTCGCATCCGCGCGGGTAGTCTCGGCCACCTGTACAGTGAGGCCCGTCCGGATAAACTTCTTGAAACCCGCCGCAGTCACCGTGAACTCATAGCTGCCCGCAGGCAGGTTGGCGAGCGTGTAATTACCAGTACCTGTCGTACCTGCCGAATACACCTCACCGGTTGCGTTGTTCTTCGCCTCGATAGCAGCGGTAGGAATCACGGCGCCTGACACGTCCAGTACGGTACCTGTGATGGTGCCGCGATCAGTTTGAGCAAACGCTACAAACGCACAAAGGAATACGCCTACCACTCCCGCTACTTGGCGCATGCAGATTCTCCCCTCAACAAACTGGTCAGACCGATACCCTTAGCAGCGGCCACCATTAAATACTGGTGTGGAGCTTATATCAAGTTACAGGGCGGGTCAATAACTTAAAGAAAAATTGACGCACGTTTGATTTTTTGCAAAGGGAGTTTATGCGGGCGTTTTGACGCGAGGAAGGTTTGGCTCCCAAACGAACGAAGCAGAAAAATCCCTCTGAATCTGCATGCAGGCCGTAAAACATTCGGTTTCAAAATGTTCTGAACTGCGGGATTCAATGGCATGGCTGGCCAGTACCTTCGCGCAGATTCACAACCCGATCCATCACCGTCTGCTGCCACGCCTCACATTCCCCGGCCAGCCAATGGACCTGGATTCGATCTACATCGATGCGATCCACGTCGGTGTCTTTCCCCAGACCGAAATGTACTCGGGCGTCGTTGGCGGCGAGATAACTGCCATCGCCCCTCACCCAGCGTCTGACGCGTGTGCCGGTCCTGCGCACCAGTTCTACCACGCTTCCGTATCCGGATCGATTGGTGCGGGTTCCCTCCAGATGAACCAGGATCCAATGCCCGCGGTCCGGCACGATGTTCAACAGCAGGTGCGCGGGCCCGTTGTTGGTAGTGACCAGAATATCCACCCCGCCGTCGTTGTTCACGTCACCGAAAACCGCCGCGCGGTTGACCTCCACGGGCTCGAGCGCCGGGCCCGCTGCAGCTGTGATGTCCTCGAATCCCATTCCCGGGCCTCGGTTGCGCAGCAACAGGTTGCGTTGACGGTATGGAAACTTCTCGCCCTGCTGCGTCGCCATGGCAGCCACCGCTCCATCGGCGCTGAAAAAATCCAGGAGTCCGCGATTTTCCATATCCAACAAGCCGACGCCAAAGCCACTGTATGGCAGGGAAATGTGGGATAGTCCGCTTTGCTCGGTGGCATCCACGAATTCTCCGTTCGGCTGCCGCTGGAACACGGTGAATGACTCGGTGGGAAGGTTGGTGACGATCACCGCTTCTCCGCCGTCGCCGTAGATGTCTCCGGCCGCGATGCCCATGCCGGCCCTCGGCTGTCCGTCCGAAGCGTAGGCTAGCCCGTGCGTCAGGCCCTCCTCGTGAAATACCCGGTCACTTGGTTTCGACTGCGGCGTGCGCGGCGAGCTGATCCAGAGATGATTGGCCGCGCCATCGTTGGCCACCATGAAACCCGGATAACCGTCCGTACCGAAATCTCCGGTCAGGATGCCCAGCCCCGGTCCTCTTTTCGCGTTGAGACCTGCTTCCTCCGTCACGTCTTTGAAACGCCCGTTCCCCAGGTTGTGAAAAAGCTGCGTCACAGTTCGTTTAAATGGCTTCGGCCCGCAATAGTCTTTTGCACCCTGCGGCAAATAACAAGGCCCGCCAAAAAACTCCACGTAGTGAACCACCACCAGATCGAGCAGACCGTCCCGATCGTAGTCCATAAATGCCGCACTGGTGGACCACCCGGATGACGCCACTCCGGCGGCTGCGGTCACGTCCGTGAAAGTGCCGTTTCCATTGTTGTGATAGAGAATGTTGCTCCCGTAGTTTGTGACATAGAGGTCGGTGTAGCCGTCGTTATCATAGTCGCCGGCCGCGACGCCCATGCCTTGATCGGCGTGTCCCAGACCGGCCGATTCGGTAACGTCGGTGAAGCTGAGTTTGCCGCTGGGATTCAGGTTATTGCGGAACAGGCGGTTGCCGGGTTTCCATCCCGCGGGCACCGGGACCAGAGCTTTACCCTCAGGGTCGGCCGGATAGCCCTGGACCAGAAAAACATCTAGGTCCCCGTCATTGTCGTAGTCGATCAGCGCGGCCCCGGACCCCATCACTTCAGGTAATAAGTATTCTCCGGTTGCGCCGGAATACTGCCAGAAGTCGATCCCACTCTGTCTGGCGACATCTTCGAAGAAGGGAGCGCTGTGCGGCGAGGGGGGCTTGCACGAGAGGCAAAGACCAACCAGCGGGCCAATCAGCGGGAGCAGCAACCACCCCGATTTCACTTGCAACGGAAACCCACAGGGGTATAATATCGACTCAAATTGTGAAGCGGGTAGCGGGGATAATCAGCGTAGGGACGTTAGTCGCGCTATCGGCTGGGGTGTTCGGGGTTTTCACTGTTTCCTGCGCCCGCCCCATTCCGCCGGTTCCCTCCGTTTCACTCGATGGTCTGGACGCGGACGTTCGCGCTGCCATCGAGAAGGCTCGGGACGAGGCCGTGGCCCAGGCCAATAGCGCGCAAGCTTCGGGACGCTTCGGTATGGTGCTCGAAGCTAATACGCTTTATTTGCCGGCCGCGCTGGCCTTTGAACGGGCCATTCGTCTGGACCCCAAAGAATTCGCATGGCGATATTATCTGGCTCTGTCGCAGGAAAATGCGGCCAAGCCGGAACAAGCACTGGCAGCGGTTTCTGAAGCCTTGCGTATCCGTCCGGACTATACACCCGCCGTCCTGAAGCGCGGATCGCTGCTCCTGAAACTGGGACGTTTCGAGGAAAGCGATGCTGTGCTCGAGCCGCTGCTGAGGCAAAATCCCGGCTCGGCCGAGACGCTCTACACCCTCGGGCGGCTGAAGTTCGCGCAAGGGGATTTCACTCGCGCCGAAGATCTCTACCGCCGGGCGTCGCAGGCGTACCCCACTTATGGGGCCGCATGGTTCGGCCTGGCCGAAGCCGGAAGGAGACTGGGGCACGACGAAGAGTCTGAGAAAGACTTCCGATTGGCGGAGAGTTACAAAGACCGAATTCCGCCGTCGGAGGACCAGCTGCTCCGCGATGTCTTGAAGCTGGCCACCGGTATCGAAAATCGCCTGGCGGAGGCCAAACGGCTCATGGATCGAAGACAGTTCGATGAGGCATCGCGGATTTACAAGCAGGTTCTGACCACGCATCCGGAGAACCCGGATTGCCTCGTGAACTTGCTCTACATGGCTCAGTTCCCGAACCAGTCGTCTCCAGAAGAAGTGGAGGCCCTGTACGCCACCGCCAGCCGGGTCAGCCCTGACATTCCGCAGGTCTATCTATACTACGGCACCGCGCTGGCCAGCCAGGGTAAATATGCAGCGGCCGCCGCTGCAATCCAGAAGGGGATTGCATTGAAACCCGACGACGGGGAGGCTCAGGCATGGTTCGCGGACATAATGATGAGGCAGCATCGGCCTGCCGAGGCCATCGTACATTATCGCCGCGCGCTGGCGGTGGATCCTTCCTTTCGTCCGGCCCGGCTGATGCTGGCGCAGCTCTTGATCAATACCGGCCGCAGCCGCGAAGCCATTCCCGTCTTGCTCCCGGCCCTGCAGCGGAATGACAAGGCCACGCCCGTCTTCCTGATGACTCTGGCGCAGGCTTATGCCAACACCGGAGACCCGGCCAAGGCCATCGAGCGTCTCAAGCAAGCCCGGCCGCTGGTGCTCCAGTCAGGCCCTCCCAATCTATTGGCGCAAATTGACCAGGGGTTGGCGCAATTGGGATCACGCCCCTGACAGCGTGGCACGACTAGCAGGATGCTGAAAAAGCCTTTCCATCGTCGAGGATCGCAGGCGAGAGCGCCTACGCCACACGTGCAGTCAACGGTTTACGATTCCCGTGTAGACCGGACTTTAGTCTGCCAAGGCTTTTTCAGCAGCCTGCTAGGTCTCATCGCTTCAAGCCGCGACGGTGGCGGCGGCAGTAACGAACTTCAGAAGGTCGGCGTTGATAGTGTCCGCTTCCGTGGTAGGCATTCCGTGCGGGAAACCCTTATAGCTTATAAACGTTCCGTTCTTCAGCAACTCAGCGGACCGCGGGCCGGCGGCGACATAAGGCACTATCTGATCGTCCTCACTATGCATGACCAAGACCGGGACCTTGATCTTTTTGAGATCTTCGGTAAAATCCGTTTGGGAAAAGGCCACGATACCGTCGTAATGCGCTTTGGCTCCGCCCATCATGCCCTGACGCCACCAATTTTCGATGACCGCCTCTGAGGCTTTCGCGCCCGGCCGGTTGTAGCCATAGAAAGGCCCCGATGGCAGGTCGCGATAAAATTGCGAACGATTGGCGGCGAGTTGCGCCTGCAGACCATCGAACACTTCCTTGGGAAGGCCCAGCGGATTGGCAGCCGTCTTCACCATGAGCGGCGGCACCGCACTGATCAGCGCCGCTTTGCTGACCCGGCTTTCGCCATGCCGAGCCAAATAGCGCGTCACCTCGCCGCC
>JBEKLB010000133.1:0-14947 GCA_050010415.1 Bryobacteraceae bacterium
GACCCGGTTCCTGCGCGCGCGCCTTCGGCCATCGCTTTGGCTACGGGCTCGCTGACAGCGGTATGCTCGGCGATCAACTCAGCGGGAACTCCGAGCAGCCGGATCTTCATCTGATCGGAATATGTAATGAATCCGCCGCGAAAATAATCCGATGCCGAGGGAACGGCCGTTATTCTTCCGCCCAACAGCCCGCTGGTGGCGCTTTCGGCCACGCTCAAAGTGGCATGCCGCGCGCGCAGCAGATCGCCAATCACTTGTTCCAGCGAATCGCCATTGCAGGAATAGACGCGATCGCCGAGCATCGGCTCGATCTCCGCGCTGGCCTGCGCCACCAGGCTCTCTGCCTGCTGCGCAGTCGCGCAGCGAGCACGCAGATGGATGTGAATCTCGCCCGAGACGGCCAGGATGGTGGTCGCGATATCGGTGTAGCGCTTGTAGACCGGCGAAATCAATTGATCCAGATCGCTCTCGCCCATGCCCACGGTGCGCAGCCAGCGCGTCCGGATGAATTGCGGCGGGAGGAGTTTTTCGAGCCGCGGCAGGCATTGCCCTTCGAACATGGGCTTCAATTCTCCGGGCGGTCCGGGGAGCAGCATGAAGACCACGCCGTTGTTCGAGATCCATTGTCCTGGGGCGGTGCCGCGGGCGTTGGGCAAAACTTCCGCGCCTTCGATGACGTAGGCCTGGCGGCGATTGATCTCCGCCATTTTACGGCCAAAGGCGCGAATACGGGCTTCGATGGTATCGCAAATATCCTGCTGAAAAATCATCGCGCGGCCCAGTGCGCCGGCCACGGCGTCGCGAGTGAGATCGTCTTCGGTGGGTCCCAAGCCGCCGGTGAGCACCACAATTTGCGATCGCGCCGCGGCGCCCAGGATGCTGTCGGTGAGCCGTTGGCGTTCGTCGCCCACCACTGTTTTGCGCACTACCTCAACACCCAAAGCATTGAGCTGATCGGTCAGGTACAGCGAGTTGGTGTCCAGCCGCTGCGGCGTCAATAATTCCGAACCGACGGCGATGATCTCGGCATTCTGGGTACCCGGCGGCATTAAGAAAGAAGTCCGCCGGCGATGCCGACATCCACGCGATACAGCGCGTTATTGGTGCAAACCGCCATGGCGCGTGAAGGCGTGAACGCCAGGCCTACGATTCCGGGGCCAGAGAGGAACAGCTCCGGATTCCGGTCATGATCGAAACGCACCACTCCGCGCCGTCCGCCCAGCGAGGCCGCGACGTACAAGCGTCCTTCGGCGTCGAATGCCAGACCTTGGGGACGCCCCAGGCCGCGATAATAGGTTTCCACTTCACCGGCCGGCGAAATTCGATTCACCGAATCGAAGCTCGAAGTGGTTGGGCCCGCGACGTACAAGTAACCGTCGTTTCCGAAAGCAAAATGGTACGCGGCGATGGAAGGCTCCAGCGTGGCGAAAACGTAAATCTGGCGCGACTGGCTGATTTTGAACACCGTGCCGCTGCGATCGCCGACGTACAGGTTCTCTTCCGAATCAAAGGCGATGCCGGTGGCCACGCCCATCCCTTCCACGTAGACCGACACATTGCCGGCGGAAGTGGCCTGATAGATGATGCCGTCGTAGCGGCTGGAAATGTAGAGCGTGCCGGCCTTGTCGAACGCGAGGCCAGTGGCGTTCATGATTTCGCTGGCGAAGGGTTTGGAGTTGTAGTTCAGATCGATCTTGTAAACCGACACGGGCGTCTTCTGGCCGCGAGATCCGCTGAACGTGACGTAGATATTCCCGAAGGTATCCACAGCCGGGTTGCCGACCGGATACAGATTTTCGGCGATCTGGATTCCGATGTCGCAGGTCCAAGCCTGGCTGCTCAAGGCTCCGTTGGCGACCACCAGATCGCCCGCCGATGCGCCTTCGGGTACGCGCACGATAACGCAGGAATCGGATCCGATGACGATGGGAGCTTCCATGTCTCCGATGGTGACGCGCGGACGTTCGGTTTTCGCCAGGCCTGCGCCGCGGATCTGAAACTCGCCACCCGGAATAGCCGCTTCCGGGGTGACAGTAGAAATCTGCGGACGGCCATTGGAGTCCTTTTTAGAAGGCATAGGAAATCTTAGGAGGCATAAGTAACCTTAGGAGCCATAGGTAAAGAGATGCAAATGATCTAATACGAATATAGCAAGCGCGCCGTAAACACCAGCCATCACGTCGTCGGCGACGATGCCCCAGCCGCCGGGAAAATTTTCGAATTGGCGAGCGGGCGCCGGCTTCCACATGTCGAGCAGGCGAAAGAGCACGAACGCGGCCAGGTATGTTTTCCAGTTGAAGGTGGCCGCGCCGGCCAGCGTGATCCACTGGCCGATCACTTCATCAACCACCACAATCTGCGGGTCAGGTTTGTTCGTCCGCTTGGCCACTACTCCGGCCGACCAGATTCCCGGCGCGAGCAGAAGAGCGGTCAACAGCAGTAGCGTCCATCGTCCATAGCCGCCATACCAATCGAGTGCGATGGCGATGAGCAAGGCCGCGAGCGAACCGGCTGTTCCCGGCGCCTTGGGCGCATAGCCACAGCCAAACCAGGTGGCGATCAGAAATGCGCCGGAAGGCATTCGTCTATTGTGTTGTCTCGCCTTCGCTGTCCGGATCTTCCGGCATGGCGGGCGACGAGATCACATATTTTTCGCTGGCCCAATTGCCGAGATCGATGATCTTGCAGCGCTCCGAGCAAAAGGGGAAGAACGGGTCGTCAGCAGAAACTTCTTTTTTACAAATCGGGCATTTCATCGTGCTGCGGAGAGTATCGGAAAAGCATTGGCCGCGGCCACTGGCAAGGGACCTTCGGACTCCACGTCTAATGCGCCGATCAAATCGTAATCGTGCGCTTCGGTAATTCGCAGGCGGCGGATCTCGCCACGCCGTGGCCCAGCGCCCGCAAAATCGTTCACATAGCAGAAGCCGTCGATCTCTGGAGCTTGCGTCGACATGCGCGCCTGCCACAACAAATCGGTATCGGCGGACGGGCCCTCGATCAAAACATCCACTTCGCGGCCGATCATCTTGCGATTGCGCGCCTTGGAAATACGGCGCTGGATGGCCATCAGTTTCTGCTTGCGATTGTGAATCGCCCGGCCGTCTACTTTGGCATCCAGATGGAAGCTCGCGCTCGAGTCTTCATCTGAGTAAGAGAACACACCCAAGCGGTCCAACTGCGCGGTTTTGACGAAATCGCACAGGATCTCGAAATCGCTCTCGGTCTCGCCCGGAAATCCGACGATCATGCTGGTTCGAATGGCGACGCCGGGGATGGTCGCGCGAATGCGCTCCAGCAGCTTGAGGAAAAAATCGCCATGCGATCCGCGCTTCATTCGCTTGAGCACGTTGGAACTGGCATGCTGCAGCGGCATGTCGATGTATTTCACCAAGGCAGCGTGTTCGGCGATGGTGTCGAGCAGCTTTTGCGTGATGCGATTGGGGTAACAATAGAGAAACCGGATCCATTTCTCGCGCTCGGTTTCAATCTGCGCCAGGCGCGCCATCAGATTTGCCAGGCCATCTTTCAGGCCGAGATCTTCACCGTAAGAAGTGGTGTCCTGCCCGATTAGATTGATCTCGCGAACTCCGCTGGCAAACAGCCGCGTAGCTTCGGTGATGACGGATTCAAAACGCCGGCTGCGGAACTTGCCGCGGTACTGCGGGATGACGCAGAAAGAACAGGGATGGTCGCAACCCTCGGCGATCTTGATATAAGCGAAGTGGCTGGCGGTAGAGAGAACGCGCGGAGTGAGGTCGTGATAAAGATACGGCTGGAGCGGATTGTTATCGGGCTCCAAGCCCTCGCAAACGGCCACGATCTTCGCGAGCTCATTGGTGCCGACCAGCGCGTCAACTTCGGGAAGCTGGTCTCGAATCTGATCGCGGTAGCGTTCCACCATGCATCCGGCGACGATGAGCCGGCGCGCCTGGCCGGATTTCTTGTACTCGGCCATCTCAAGAATGGTGTCGATGGACTCCTGCTTGGCCGGATCGATGAAGCTGCAGGTGTTGACCACCAGGACTTCGGCATCGCCCGGCTCAGGCGTCAGCTCATGCCCGCGCTCCGCCAAATGGCCCATCATTACCTCTGTATCCACGAGGTTCTTGGGGCATCCGAGACTTACAAAACCAATTTTCACGGGTGAAGGTGCGGAGGGAAATCCGTCACCTTCTAGAATAGCAAGCGCCGCCGCGGTTTATGAGGATAATTAACGCCGCGGTGGTTTACGAACTTAAACGCGACACTTCCATCCGACCCACGGGCTGGGGTGCGTGGGCTTCCACAACATGCATGAGAACTTCGGTTTTAAACGGCTTGGCCATGTAGTCGTCCATTCCGCCTGCCAGACACTTCTCCCGATCGCCATCCATGGCGCCGGCGGTTAACGCGATGATGGGCGTGTGACCGCCGCTCAATTTCTCCCGGGTGCGGATGGCCGCGGTTGCTTCCAGCCCCGTCATCACCGGCATCTGCACGTCCATGAGGACCATATCGAACGGCCCACGTTCCAGTGCTTCCACAGCCTCCCGCCCGTTGCCCGCCACTGCCACCCGATGGCCATGCTTTTCTAGAATCCGGACCGCGACGCGCTGGTTGATTGGGTTGTCTTCGGCGAGCAGAATATGGAGGCTGCCCAAAATCTTCTTCTGCTGGCTATTCGCGGCAACGGGCGCAACGGTCCTGGCGATGGGGACCACGTTATTTGCCGGGGCAACGAAGATCGCCGTGAAATGGAACTGGCTGCCTTGGTCAGGGGCGCTTTCCACCCACATGCGTCCGCCCATCATTTCCGCCAGGCGCGAGGAGATGGTGAGCCCCAGCCCGGTCCCGCCGAACCGCCGGGTCATGGAACCGTCGGCTTGGGAGAAGGCCTGGAAGATCAGGCTCCGCTTGTCGGGGGCAATTCCAATGCCGGTGTCCCGCACGATGAAATGCAGCTCAGCGCGGCCGAGGCTGCGCGATTCCAATCCGACTTGCACTTCCACCTCGCCCTGGCTGGTGAACTTGATCCCGTTCCCGACCAGGTTGAGCAGCACCTGCCCCAACCGCATGCCGTCGCCGATGAGTGCGTCCGGGACGGTGTCATCGACACGGCAGGTGAGCTTGAGATTCTTCTCGCGGGCGCGGGCCGACAGAATTTTTACCGCGCCTTCCACTGTTTCACGCAGCCGGAATTCCTCTGAAGAGAGATCCAGCTTCCTGGCTTCCACTTTGGAAAGATCCAGGATATCGCTCAGGATCGCGAGCAGCGAATCCGCCGAGGTCTTGGCCATGCCGAGGCACTCGCGCTGCTCTGAATCGAGCGGCGTGTCAAGCACCAACTCCAACGTTCCAAGAATTCCGTTCATGGGAGTGCGGATCTCATGGCTCATGTTCGCCAGGAATTCACTCTTCGCGACATTGGCTGCCTCGGCCGCTTCTTTGGCTTTTCGCAGTTCCTCTTCCGCTTGCTTGCGCGCGGTGATTTCGCTGACCACCAGGCAGGCTGTTTTTCCAGCCGTGGCGCCGGAGCGAGTGGGATGAATGCGAACCATTACCCAGCGCAAAGTATCCGGATCCTTGGAACGTCTGAACGAATATTCGAACTCCTGAGAGCCGCCAGTTTGGAGAGCAGTTTGAAGTTTATCGAGATAGGATTTCCCAGCGGCGTCGCCTACTAAGGCGGCGATATTTTGCCCGATCATCTCGGCCTTGGGGCGTGGCAGCAATTCGTCGGTGCGGGCCCAAACGTCCAGGAGCGTTCCTTCGGCATCCATCTCGACCACGATGTCATCGAGCGAATCCACCAGCGCCAGCAGGCGTTGTTCGCTCTTGCGGAGTTGCTCTTCGGCGCGCTTACGCCCGGACAAGTCGACGATGAAGCCGATGGCGGTGTCTTCGGTCGAATCGAGCGACGCGAGGCCCAGGAGAGCCGGAATGCGGTGTCCGTCGGTGTGAATATATTCCACCTCGGTGGGCGCTGTCACTCCCTCCGTTATCAGCTGCTGGCGGAATTGCTCAGCCAAATGAGGCCGATCCGGCGCCATCGTTTCCTTCCAGCGCACGGTTCCGGCGGCCAGCTCCGCGCGGGTGTGGCCGAGCAACTCGAGGTATGCGTCGTTGGCTTCCCGGATGAAACCTCGGGCGTCGCCCACAAACATTGCGATGAGGTTGGATTTCGCGAGAATGGTCTGCATGCCAGCGCCCAGCGGACGCGACAGCCGTCGCGATAGCAGGCACGAAATGGCGCCCAGGCCGGCCAGCGACAGCAAAGTAAAACACGGGAGCAGGAGTTTCGAGACCGCCGCGGTTCGCACACTGTCACGCTCGGCCTCCTTCTCCTTGGCCTCCACCAGGGCGCTCACCCGGTCCTGCTCGCGGTCGAGAATTTCGAAGGATTTCTCAAACACCGCCAGGCGCTGCACCGTGTCCGGTCTCTCGCGGCCGGCCAGTTTTCCCATCGACTCCGCTTCGTGAACGTAAGCCTCCAGCGACGGATTCAGACTGTCGAAGGCGGCGCGTACCGCAGGGTCCAGAGCCGGATTCGATCGATTTCGCTGCACCGCCTCACGCAGCCGGTTTGCGTCCGAGAGCACTTTAGTCCACTCTTTGGCTCTTTCCTGATCCGTCTTGGCGAGCAGGGCTCCCAGAACGTCGCCGCGCAGGTCGTCATGCATCATGTCGCCCTCCCAGTGATTGCGCAGGGCAGACGTGGCGGCGACGATGGCATTTGTCTTTTGGGTGAGGCGGTTGATGGTGAAATAGCCGGCCAAAGCGACACAAATCGTGGGCAGGATTCCAGCGGCGCTGAGGAGCAGCAAGCTGTTCCGGATGCCGCCCAGACGCCGCCAGTACTTTCGTCGCGAAGTTTGTGTGCTTAATGCCATTGAAACCTTTACGGACAAATACGAAGCACTTTGCCTGCCATACATTTCGGCTAATAACAAAGGAATAATATGCGAAATTTGGCTCGCCCGGTGACTCAGCATGATCAGATGGGTGCAATATCTTCTTTACCCGGTCAACGCTTCTCAGCGAAAGACCTGAGTGAGAGGTAGGGCGAACACCGTACTACTTATCAGCGGAACCTAGGCCGTTTAACGCCGGCCGGCTGCGCGAAATCTCTCAGGCGGCGGCTGGGATGTTATTTCAGCCGATAGAGTTTTTGGGCGTTGTCATGCAGGACCATGCGCGCAAGTTCGAATGCGCGATCGACTGTGATTTCTCCGTCATTGACCATACCGGTGAGCGCCAATCCAAGCGCCTGGCGAGTGGTATCGGTGGCGATCCAGGCGGACTGCTCCCAGCCACTTTCTTCGGAATAAGGATACGCATCGGTTCCAAATAAAACTTTATCCGGCGCGAATTCCAGCCATTCGCGCAGCACTTGAGACACCGCTCTCGGATAATTCATCAATGTTTGGGCGGAGAAATCGGCGTAGACATTGGGCTTAGTCAGGAGCGCCGTGATTTCACGAATGTACGGCCAGCCGCCGTGCAAGAGGACGAAATTGGTTTGGTGCAGGCGCGGATCGTTGATCGCGGATTCCAGCAGCAGCGGATTGGTTCCCGCGATGTCGAAATAACCGCCCGCGCCCCAGGCCACATGCAGATGCACCGCCATCCCCAGGCGTCCGGCTTCGGCGGCGATGTGGCGGAAGAGGAAATCCTGAAGCTTTTTGTAGTTCCGGCCGTGCGCGTACGCATCCTCGGCCTGGGCGCGCGGCACGTCGTCAAAATCGAGCGACCGCAGGTATGCCGCTTCGAACTTGATCGCGACAGCTCCTCCGCGTTTGTGGCGATCGAGCGTCGGATCCACGATCTTTTCGAGATATTCACCCAGTGTGGCGGGCGGCTTTTCGTAGCCGCATTCCTTGAGATATCGATGCAGCAGGCGATCCTCATCGGCGAAGAAGGCCTTGCGATCGGAGTTCTGGGACGCGAGGCCGGCGTTGTTAAGCGGGTACATCAGCGCATCTTCGAAAGGAACCCAGAGGAAGCGCGGCGGCGCCAGGCCCGGTCCCATGGCGACGCGATTGGCGAGCATGGTCTCAATGCCGAGCTGGTCGAGAACCCAGTTGGGGTAGGCGTTGTCACGCGGATGAGAGCCGAGAAGTAATTGGCGCGAGGCTTCGGCGGTGAGCGGAGAACCAGCGCGGGTGCGAATGGGCTCGGTGTACGGGTCCATGTGATCGACTGGGAGGGCGTCGTACTCAGTGTCGCCAGGAGCGGGTAGGACGGGATGCGCATGGTTGTCGATGGTTTTGATTTTGGCGATTTCAGCTGAGATGCGGGGATCGATTTGTAGTTGCGCGCCCGCAACTGAGGCGAGCGCGAGCGACAGGAGGAGCAGCCTCACTGTGCGACGCCCAGACGCCCGCCAAGTTTCGCTAAGGCAACCCAACGAATATTCCCGAACCAATTGCCGGCAGGGATGGTGTGACTCCTCATTTCGCCTCGCTCGGTACCGAGAACGAACGCGCAGGGTGCGTCGCCGAATTGCCGCAAATGATCGCCCAGCCACGAGTCAGGCGAAAGCGGGGTGGCAAGCACGACGTGCGTCAAAGGAAAGAACGCGAGCTTCGCGCCGAAGTCTGTATCGGTTTGTCGCAGAGGCGCGGGCAAAAGATACGCGCGCTGGTACTGTTCGATCGCTGTTTCAAGATCGTGAACGCCGATGACCACCGTCTCAATGCCGGTGAAGTCTTTCGTGGTTGGCTTGCCGCTAGGAAAAGCCCGATTCTCGCGCGGCGTGAAATCGTGAATCAGGAATGGAAAAAAACCGCCGTTCGTCGGGCCCACCTGCGCGGTCTCCCAATCGAGTTCGACACCGTCGGGGCGTTTGCGGCCCGCCCTACGCGGGTCCGTCACGGACACTCCAGCTTTGCGTAGCCGGTCGACTTCGCCGCCGAGATCGGGCGGGCGAATCGCCCACGCGCACGGACCGGCGTCGGCCTCCATGAATTTGTGCCAATAATGCGCGGCTAAGGCGGCAGGATCGGCGTGCGGCTGGATCGCGATCAGCTCCAGATAGGACCCATCCGGAAAACTTGCCAGCGCCATCTCCGTTGCGTGATTGGAATGCGGTCCGCCGTACTCGGCTTTAATTCCCGTGGCGGCGCGGATGGCTTCGGTCATCGCTTTGAGATCTTTGCCAGCCACAGTGACGTGATCGATCGGAAAATTCTGCGCCATAGCCGCCGTTGCTAGAAATGCACAGCACATCAGCCGGTTCATGAGAGCAGAGCGATTTTGTCGTCGAGATGCTTTAGCGCGGCTTCGAGCGTCGCCCGATAACCGGGATTCTTCGACGTCTCGATGTCGTGCAGGACGCGCTTGCGGGAGAGCCGGAGGCTTTCAAGTTGCCCCTTGCGATCCACTTCTTCGGCCGTTAGCTTCGTCAACTTCGCCAAAGCCGCTCGTGCCTCGGCGGCTTCAACTTGGGACTCGACGTCTTTGCTTTCCCAACCGCGCGCCATGTATACAGTGTAGCTGCTGATGAACGCCGATAAACGCGGATCGCTAGGCTCGGGTGTCGATCAACGCCGGATGCGCCGATTCAAACGCCGCGATGGCCGGTTCCTGTTGCTGGATGTAGCCCAGCTCGTCGATACCTTCGAGCAGGCAATGCTTGGCGAAGCTGTCCACCGGGAATTCGACTTTGCGGCCGCTTGCGAGCGTCAGGGTTTGGGACGGCAGGTCGACTTTGACGGGCGCGCTCGAGTTTTTCAGCAGCTCGGCGTGCACGTCGGCTGGGACCACGATCGGAAGCAGCGAATTCTTCAGTGAATTGTTTTTGAAGATATCGGCGAAGGATGTGCTGATGACGGCGCGGAACCCGTACTGCGTTAGCGCCCAGGGCGCATGCTCGCGCGAACTGCCGCAGCCGAAGTTATCGCCGCCCAGCAATACCTGGCGGGACTTCGACTCCGGTTGGTTTAATACAAAGTCCGGCTTCGGCTGGCCGTCGGCATCGTAGCGCCAATCGTAAAAAAGCTGGTCGCCCAGGCCGACCTTGGATATGGTCTTCAGGAATCGCGCCGGGATGATTTGATCGGTATCGATGTTGTCGCGCGCGATCAGAACCATGCGGCTTTCAAACGGGGTGAATTTTTCCATTAGAGCAACTCCCTCACATCGCTGACCTTGCCGGCGATGGCCGACGCCGCGGCTGTCATCGGACTTGCCAGGAAGGTTCGCGCGCCCTGGCCTTGGCGGCCTTCGAAATTGCGATTGCTGGTCGACACGCTGTATTCGCCGGGCTGCAACTGATCGCCGTTCATGGCGATGCACATGGAACAGCCGGCTTCGCGCCAGTCTGCGCCCGCGTCGCGAAAGATTTGATCGAGGCCCTCGGCTTGCGCTTGTTCCTTCACTTGCTGCGATCCTGGCACGACGAGTACACGCACGTTCGGATTTACCTTGCGGCCCTTCAGGATGCTGGCTGCCGTGCGCAGATCGGAAATGCGCGAATTGGTGCAGCTTCCGATGAACACCACGTTCACCGGATGGCCGAGCAAAGGTTTTCCTGCTTCCAGCGCCATGTACGAGAGTGCACGGGCGAGCGAGTCGCGCTCTAGCGGATCGGTAATGTCGGTGGGATTCGGCACCGCGCCACGGATGGGAATGCCCATACCAGGATTGGTTCCGAAGGTGATCATGGGTTCGAGCGATCCCGCGTCGATTACGATGCTTTTGTCGTAGGTTGCGCCATCGTCGGTGGGCAATTGCTTCCAGCGAGCGACGGCTTCATCCCACTGGGCGCCTTTGGGCGCGTATTGGCGGCCGGCGACATATTGATATGTCGTGTCATCGGGCGCCACCAGACCCGCGCGGGCGCCGGCTTCGATCGACATATTACACACGGTCATGCGCTCTTCCATCGAGAGCGACCGGACGGCCGATCCGCAATATTCGAAAACCGAACCAGTGCCGCCGCCGATGCCGATGCGTGCGATCAGCGCCAGGATGATGTCTTTCGCCGAGACGCCTGGCCTGAGAGCCCCATCCACGCGAACCTGATAGGTGTGCGAACGCTTGTTGAGCAGGCACTGGGTGGCCAGCACGTGCTCCACTTCGCTGGTTCCAATGCCGAACGCGAGGGCGCCGAAGGCTCCATGCGTGGCGGTGTGGCTGTCGCCGCAGACCACGGTCATGCCGGGCTGTGTCAATCCCAGTTCCGGCCCGATTACATGCACGATGCCTTGCTTGTCGCTGCCGAGCGGATAGCAGTGAATGCCAAAGTCTTTGCAATTCTGGATCAGCTTCTGCACTTGCGTGGCAGCGATCTTATCCACGATGGGAAGGCCCCGGGGGGTGGTGGGCGTGCTGTGGTCGGTGGTGGCGATGGTCAGATCGGGGCGCCGCACCTTGAGACCGCGCGAACGCAGTCCGTCGAAGGCTTGCGGCGAGGTGACTTCGTGAACCAGGTGCAAGTCGATATAGAGGAGCGCCGGGGCGTTGGGCCGCTTCGCGACCACGTGGTTCTCCCAGATCTTTTCAATGATGGTGCGAGGTTTACTCATATTGCTTCCGCTACTGCGTCTCCTACTTCCGAGGTCGTGGACGGCTTGCCGGCCGGCTTCAAATCCGCCGTCACTCGGCCGGAGTTGAGCACCGTTTCCACCGCGCGATTCACAGCCGCCGCTTCTTCTTTCAGCCCGAAACTATATTCGAGCATGGCGGCTACCGATCCGATGGCGCCGAACGGATTCGCCTTGCTTTGTCCCGCGATGTCGGGCGCTGAGCCATGCACGGGTTCGTACAGGCCCACCCACGCGCCGGATGGTTTCTTGTCACCTAAGGACGCGGAAGGCAGCATGCCGATGGAGCCGGCCAACACGGCTGCTTCATCACTCAAGATATCGCCAAACATGTTTTCAGTGACCAGGATGTCGAAGCGTCGCGGATTCAAAACGATTTGCATCGCGGCGGTATCCACCAGCAGATGATCCAGCGCCACGTCGGGGAACTCTTCGGCCACTTCAATAATCACTTTGCGCCAGAGCTGCGAAGTCTCGATGACGTTTGACTTGTCGACGCTGGTGACCTTCTTGCGACGGTTGCGGGCCAGGCGAAATGCCATGCGCGAAACGCGCTCGATCTCGGGCCGCGTGTAAGAGAGCGTGTTCACAGCGCGTTCGTCCTGGCCGGAGCCTGATATTCCGCGCGGAGTGCCGTAATAAATGCCGCCGGTGAGTTCGCGCACAATGATCATGTCGACGCCGTCGACCAGGGTGTTCTTGAGCGGCGACGAATCGAGCAGGGCTTTATACGATCGCACCGGCCGGAGATTGGCATACACGCCCAAAGCCTTGCGGATACCGAGCAGGCCTCTTTCGGGGCGTTTGTCCGGAGCGATGTTGTCGAATTCCGGCAAGCCCACGGCGCCCATCAGAGTGGCGTCGGCCTTTAGCGCGAGGTCGATGGTTTCCTGGGGCAGGGGACCGCCGGTTTTGTGAATGGCAATCCCGCCAATCAAGCCCTCCTGCAGCACGGGCTGGTGATGGAATTTGCTCGCGACTTTATGCAGTACTTTGACTGCCTCGCATGTGACCTCGGTGCCGATTCCGTCACCGGGGAGAATCAGTATGTTGAGTTGCATTTCCTAGTCTTGCGCGGCGGCTGCTTTTTCGCCCACCACTTCGTGCAGCAGCGCCATAATCTCTTCGTTCCGCACGCCCTTCTTGCGATCCGCCAGCGCCGTGAAGCGATGGTAGAGCGCGTCGAGTTCGCTTTTTGTAAGAACGAAGCCAAGATCTTCGGCGCGCTTATTGAGCGCATGCCGGCCGCTGTGCTTGCCTAGCACCAGTTTACTCTCCGGCACTCCGACCATCTTCGGATCGAAAATCTCGTATGTCGAGCGATCCTTTAGCATTCCATCCTGATGGATGCCCGCTTCATGCGCGAAAGCGTTCTCCCCCACAATGGCCTTATTGGGTTGCGGTCCAAACGTAATGGTCCGCGCGAGAAGTTGGCTGGCCGCGTAAATGTGCTCGGTCACGATTTTGGTTTCGAACGGCAGCTTGTCGGGGCGAGTCTTGAACGCCATGACGATCTCTTCCAATGCCGCGTTGCCCGCGCGCTCGCCGATTCCGTTGATGGTGCATTCGATCTGGCGCGCTCCGTTTTGCACGGCCGCGATGGAGTTAGCCACTGCGAGGCCTAAGTCGTCATGACAGTGCACGCTGACAATGGCGCTGTCACCTAAGGCACGAACCATGCGCCCGATCAGTGCACCATATTCCTCAGGCACCGAGAACCCGACCGTGTCGGGCAGATTTACGGTGCGGGCGCCTGCGGCCACCACGGCGCGCGAAACCTGCTCCAGGTAATCCCAATCCGTTCGGGTGGCGTCTTCAGCCGAAAACTCCACGTCGTCGGTATATTTCCGAGCCAGCTCAACCGCCTCAACTGCTTCATCTAGAACCTGTTGCTGTGATTTCTTCAGTTTGTACTTGAGGTGGATTTCGCTGGTGGCGAGGAAGGTGTGAATCCTGGGCCGGCGCGCATGCTGGAGCGATGCCGCTGCGCGCTCCACGTCCAACGTGTTGGCCCGCGCCAGCGCCGCCACTTGGACCCAGGGGAACTCACGGCTAACCGCGTCCACCGCTTCGAAATCCCCATCGGAGGCGATCGGGAACCCGGCTTCGAGGATATCGACGCCCAATTCCACCAGTTTGCGCGCCAGTTGCAGCTTCTCGGGTACGGTCATGCTGCAGCCCGGCGATTGTTCACCATCCCGGAGGGTGGTGTCGAAGATGTAGACTCGATTGGCCATAAGTCCTCCCGTTGTTTCGTTAGTTCACGCTAATCATTATGGAGGCGAAGCACGGATTTGGCAAATTTATAATTCAAGCGACCAGAATAAGCTACAATCATAGCATAAAGACCGCTTATGGAACTCTATCCACTGAAGGTGTTCCTGGCCGTTGCGTCGGAGAAAAGCTTCTCGCGCGCGGCCGAGAAGATGTTGCGGACCCAGCCGGCGATTTCGCTCGCAGTACAGAAGCTGGAGTCGGATTTGCAGGAGAAACTGATTGACCGGTCGGGGAAAGAGCTGCTGCTTACCGATGCCGGGCGCATTGTTTACGACTACGCGCGGCGGTTTGAGAACCTGTCGGCCGATCTGGAGAACGCGCTGTCTGAGCTACGCGACAATTCGGCGGGGCGGCTGATTGTGGGCGCGAACGAATCGACGTCGCTGTATCTGCTGGGGCACATCGAGCGCTATCGGCGGCTATATCCCAAGGTGAAAGTGCAAGTGCGGCGATCGTTATCGAGCAAGATTCCGTCGCAGTTGATCGACGGCGATCTGGAGCTGGGCGTCATCAGTTATGACCCCGAAGACGAGCGGCTGCATTCCATGGTGATCTACACCGATCATCTGGCGTTTGTGGTTTCGCCGCAGCACCGGTTCGCGACGCGCGGCCAGGTGTCGATCAATGAATTGGGCATGGAGACATTTATCGCGCATTATGTTCTATCGCCCTATCGTGACGTAGTGCTGAAGGAGTTCCAGCGGCACAAAGTGCAGCTCAATATGGATGTGGAGATGCCGACGGTGGAGACTATCCGCCTGATGGTGCAGCGCAATGAAGGCGTCGCGTTTCTGCCGCACATGTGCGTGGAGCAGGATGTGGCGCAGGACGCGCTGCGGGAGATCAAGGTGAAGGAACTGGCGGTCGATCGCAAGATCCGGCTGGTGCGTCCGGCGAAGCGGAGTTTGAGCCACGCGGCAAAGGCTTTTTTGGAGTTGGTAAAGGGGGGATAGGGTCCGTGGACTGGATTCCTGCAGCGATCCTGCCGAATCTCTACGCAAAGAAGGCGGTAGAGGGTGGCGTCGTGGCGTTTGTGCCCTGCAACGATCCACGTGTGCAGGAATTCTGCGCCGCCCATCCAAGCTTCAAGGAGCTGATTTCGCGATTCACGGACGCGTTCGGCGTCCCTCTGAATCCGGTAA
>JBEKLB010000134.1:0-40830 GCA_050010415.1 Bryobacteraceae bacterium
ATGACGCCGGCCGAGGGAATCTCGTTCATCAGCGAGACCATCTTTGAAAACCGCTTCATGCATACCCAGGAGCTGGCGCGCATGGGAGCGAATATCCGGGTGGAGGGGCGGCAGGCCATTGTAGCGGGAGTGGCTGAGCTGACGGGCGCGCAGGTGATTGCCTCCGACCTGAGAGCCAGCGCTTCGCTGGTGCTGGCTGGTCTGGTGGCGCGCGGAGAAACGCTAATAGACCGTGTTTACCACATCGACCGGGGCTATGAGAGAATCGAAGAAAAGTTGGCGCGCGTAGGCGCGCGGATCGAGCGGGTGAACTAGAATGAGCGCACCGAAACTTCACAATCCAGCCTTTCTCGCACTGGTGAACGCGGCGAAGAGCCGAATTCAGGAAATCGATATGGCCGAGTATCAGCGCATGCGGGCAGCGGGTGAGGCGCACGTTTTGATCGACACTCGCGAGAACGACGAGTGGGCGGCTGGCCATGCTGCCGGAGCGGTTCACCTGGGGAAGGGAATCATCGAGCGCGATATCGAAGGGCAAGTGCCGGCCAAGGACACCAAGCTGATCCTGTATTGCGGCGGTGGGTATCGTTCGGCGCTGGCCGCCGATGCGCTGCGCCAGATGGGCTACGCCAACGCGATTTCGCTCGACGGTGGATGGCGAGCGTACCAGTCATCCGGGCTGCCGATAGAGAAATAATCGGACCTGCGAGGACTGCTCTAGAAGGTTACGAGCATGGTGGTGGAGAGATAGAGCATGGCGCCGAGCGCTCCCAGTTCGAGGAACTTGATCACGCGCGTGAAGCCGCTGTTCATGAATTCAAATCGCAGAATCATGGCCAAGCCAAAGCCGGTACACATCAGCCAGAAGGGCACTGCGCCATCCACCGATTGCATGAAGCCGAAGAAAAGCACGTAAAAGATAATGGTCAGGTTGCTGTCGAACCAGTTCTTCCATTGGGTGTACATGACGAACAACCCAAAGCCGATGAGCAGAATCGCGGTGACCGAAGAGGCGTTTGAAAGATTCATGAGTCACGCCCAGGTTCCTCATCGAACCCAACTGGATTTCCCAGCCGGGTTCCAATGCTGAAACGGATTAGAAGCCGAAGCTGATACCTGCCGACACGACGAAATCCTGGAGCCAGCCTCCCACGCTCGATCCGGTCACCGGTGCGATCAACGTACTGGGAAACGGAGTCAGGTAGTCGTGAACTTCGAGGCGCAGCAGCGTGGATTTGGCAACATTGAATTTCACGCCGCCGCCCACCGAGATCAGAGGACGCAGGTCCCGGACGTCGCTGAACACGGCGATGTTGGAGAGCGGCTGGTAAACCTGCTCGGTTCCGGTTCCCGAATACCATTTCACGCCGCCACCCGCTTCGACGAAGGGACGGATGGCCGATTCCGACGAGGCGAAGTTGAAGACGAAATCGTAGTGGATGGCGTTGCTCTGGCTCGCGAAAGTGGTGCTCGTGCCGCCGGAGGAAAGCTTCAGATCGCCCATCTCATGGTCATAGCGCAACTCGCCTCCAAACAGCCCGCTGCCAATGGTGTTGTCGAGCCAGGCGCTCAGCGCCAAGCCAGGATCGCGAGTGGCGCTGGCGTTACCAGCCGGATTGTTGATGGTATCGGAGGTGAGAAAACTGCCGCCAACTCCGAAGCCGACCTCCCACTTCTGGGCGAACGCCGCCGGTACCGCCACGGCCGTCGCCAAAAACATTAACGACAGGAAATGTTTCATATTGTCTCTCATTCTATTCTAGAATTTGCGGTTAGTCCACCACTCGCTCGGGGATCGTGGTCGAAGCCGTTCCCTGAGAGATCTGGAGGGGGACAGACATTCCCTCCGGCACCGTGAAGGGCACCGAGACGTTGATCTGATCGACGCCCACCATACCCGGCGCCAAGCCGGAGAAGAGCACCGGCAACTCCACGCCTCCCAGAGTTACTGTCGGCTGGGTCAGCGTAATGGCTAGCGGGTTGGAAGGCGCCGGCTGTCCGGTGCCGACCGCCGGTGAAGTGGGGCCGAGACCGGTCAGGTAAATCACGAGCGCCGTGTTCGAGTCGCGGTGAATCGGATGGGATGGCGTCACCAGCTTGTTGTCGTCGTTCCGGACTACGGTGGGGATGTTGGTTTCAGTTCCCACGGTAGCCATGAAAACGCTGGGCGCGTTGGGCTCAATGACGAGGTTGTAGTTATCGCTCTGACCGCCCGGCGTACGCAGGATCAGCGTGACATCGCCGATAGCCTGGAAGGGCATCTGGGCGTTCACCTGGTTGGGCGAAACGAACAGCATGGGTACCGGCAATCCATTGACGCTGAGACAGCTATTGGCAAGCGCGGTGGGCAACGGGATTTCCGAAGACACCATATTGACGGGACTCAATTGGGTTCCGTACACCGAGATCAGACCGCCCGGAGCGATATCGGTCCCTCCACTGCCGGCGTTGACCACCGAGGTGATCTGCGGCGGCGCGACCGCTGCGTCGTAGTTCCAGGGCAGAACGGTGACGCCGGAAACTGTCAGATTCATAATGGCGCTCTGGTCGGCCAGGGGCGCGACGGTGCGGGTGAACGGCGAAGTTGTGGTTCCGAGGAGCGGAGCTTCCACCGTCGGGGTCGCACTGCTGACCGAACTGGACGGGTTGGTCATGTCGATTCGTTGAATCACGCCCGGGGCGGTGCTCTGGCCAACGCCGTTACCGGGCGCGGGAGGGCTGGTGGTGGTCGTGCAGGTTGTGGTTGTCCCGCTGCCTATGCACGTTACGATGGTCGTGCCGGCGGGGCTGATTGTCGTGCAGACTGAGCCTGTCGCGGTGGTTACGCATGTTTGGGTGGTCGTGGTGACGGCGGTGGGTGGTGGTGGGGGCGCGTTGGAACGGAACCCCGTCTCGTTCACAAAGGCGAACCCGGATGGGTTACCGGTGCCGGTCTCGAACGCCATCACTGGCACCAGCGAAGAGTCGAGGAGATTGTTGCCCACTACATATTGATTGAAGGCGGACGCGGCGTATGGGCCGGAGAGCGATGTGAAATCCTGGCGCGAAACGGTAAAGGCATTCGAACTGGCGTCGTACAGATAGACCGTTCCATCGGCCTGCGCGATGAAGATCGAAGACCCATTTTGCGAGGCCGTCATGACGGTGTTGGCGTTGGTTAAGTTGGTGAACACGCCAAGCGTCGGCAGCTCCGCTCCCGAACGCTGCGGGATGTCGAGCTGTAGGATGTGGAACGTGCCATCGTAGTAGCCGCCCTGCGCCAAAGTTGCATTGGCCGAGGACGCGATGGAGTAGGAGTTGAATCCCGACGGCAGTTTGATGGGCGTGTCCGGTTGCAGGGTATCGAGATCGAACACGTTGACGCTCTGCGATCCTTGGTTACCGACCAGCAGATATTGTTGGTCGAAGGAGATGGCCATGGTGGTGGGCTGATTGCCCGTCGGAAGAGCGGCGATTTGGGAATAATTCGTGCCGTCATAGACCAGCACTTCGTTCTTGTCGCTGCGCACCACGTAAAACTGGCTGCGCACCGGATCGGGCAGGATGTCGGTCAGGTTTCCGGGGATGTCGATGAAGCTGCCGACCTGATTCGGTCCGGCGTCATTGACGAGCACCCGGACGCTTGGGATCGTATTGATCGCGGCGCCGGATTGAATGTTCAAATGAGCGATCACGGTTCCCGTCACGCCGGCGAACGCCGCGGGGTCCGCCGAGACTGTCAGCACGGCCGGGGTGACGCCGGCCGAAGGCGATACTGAAACGCCTGGGGTGTCCGAAGCGATGCTGAATGGTGTATTGTTGCCGCCCGGATCGGCGATAGTAAGTTGCTGAGTCGATACGCCGGTATTGCAGAAGCTTCCCCGGAATACCACATCTTCCTGCTGTGCCACTACCCGCGGTTCGAGCGCCAGGCTGCCCACCGGCATAATCGTGATGCCACTTTGTGAAATAGCGTAGAGAGTATTGGAATCGGCCGATAGCACGCTTTTGCCCGCCAGGTTTTCGGGCAATTGCAGGCGTTCCTGCAGTGTCAGGTTGTTGGAGGTGACCACCATGAGGGTCGGCGGCTCGCCTTCCGTCACGGGAATCTGAGCGTATAGCACGCCGCGGCTATCGTCGAACGCAGAGCTTCCGACGCTGAACTGATTGGTATGTTGCGGGAAGTAATTGTCGAAGCCGGACGTGCTGATCATCACCCACCCCGCCATGACCAGTGAGCCGTCATGATTCAGGCTTACGACACGCGGTCCAAGCACTCCCGAGTTGGTAACGATGGCGCCCGGGAAAATAGCCTTGGCATTCACGTCGTAGCGGAAGGTGACCGTGTTGGTGGTGCCGCCTAATCCATATACTTGGAGTCCGTCCGCCGACGCCGCCACCGAAGCTGCGGTGATGTCTGGCGGGAAGTTGGCGGGCGCCACGGGCAAGGTATTGGCGACCACGTTAGCCAGGGTGTTGAGTTCTTGCGTGGCTCCGGTGGAGGGATCAAAGAGCAAAAAGTCCGTGGTGGTAACCACCAGCGCGATGCCATCGGCGCCGAAAGCCACGCCGAGCGGCGGGTTGCCGAGCGCGAAGGATTGTGTCCCTTGATTGGTCAGATCGATCACTGTCAGCCCGTTGGCCGGCGAACCGGGAGCGGCTGCGTTCCCGAAGTTGGTGGCCACCAGATAGTGGCCATCCGGCGACATGGCGATCGAGCTGGGCTGCGCGGCCACGTTTATCGAAGTCGTGATGGTGTTGGTGGCGAGCGACATCACATCGATCCGGTTCGCGGTGAAGTTAGCGATGTAGAGGACGCCGCGCGTCTCATCCAGCGCCAAGTCCGCTGCTTCGCCTCCGATGGACACTACTGTCCCGAAGGTCCCTCCCCAGGCCGCTACCGCGAGCGAAGCGGCCAAAACGGTCTTCCACCAAATTGACTTCAGCATAGCAATTTACTCCAAAAAACCATGATATTGTCAGCTTTTCAGCTCACTTGCACACATTACTGATCTCGAATACAGCACTGAATTACAAGCATTGGCGCGGCACGCCACGCGCTCACTCACTGGAACGAATCAACAACTCCCTCCCGCATCGCTTGCAACCGCAGCCCGCAAAACGGGCGGCGGAGACTGCGAGCGGGGTGGTGGCGCGCCCGGGACCCTAGGCCCTCACACGCCACCGGATGCGTCCAGCTCCCCAGTTATTCAGGGGTCTTCTTGCGCCGTAGAACGATCAATCCCAGAAACAGGACTGCGAGCACCGCGCAGACGATGCGAATCATCGAGCTATCCATCATCGCTTTTTCTCCTTTCCCCAATAAAATGATTCCGCTACATGTTATTCATCATGGGGAGCAACTCCCGGATGATTTTCATAACAATCGGTCCCACCGTGACCACGAACAAAGACGGCAGAATACAAAAAAAGATCGGAAATACCAGTTTTACGCCCAGCTTGGCGGCCTTCTCTTCGGCGATCTGGCGCGCCTGGACGCGCATGTAATCGGAGTGGGCGCGCAAACTCTGGGCCACGCCGGTTCCGAAGCGGTCCGCCTGAATCAGCACCGCAACCAGTTTCTTGAGATCCTCTACCGCCGTCCGGTCGGCCAAATTTCGCAAAGCCTCGGCGCGCCGCTTGCCGGCCTTCAATTCCAGGTTCACAATGGCCAGTTCTTCGCTAATTTCCGGGTGGGCGTGTTCCAGTTCCTTGGCCACCTGCATGATGGCCTGATCGAGACCGAGGCCAGACTCGACGCACACCACCATCAGGTCGAGCGAATTCGCCAACCCGCGCTGGATCTGCTTTTGGCGGCGCTTGGCCGCCATGCGCACGTATTCGTTGGGACCAAAGAAGCCCACCGCGACCGCCACCAGAATCGCCATTACTTTGTTGCTCTGCGCCGCCGAAGAGTTAAAGACCGCCACCGTCATCAAGACCGGAAGTAAGACCGCAAAAATGGCCTTGGCGCCGTAGAGCGCCTTCAAGGCGTTGGGGTTGCGGTAGCCGGCGCGAATCAGCCGGCGCTGCATCACGGTCACGTCCTTGGGCGAGGCCGGGACCAGGTTGCCCAGCCGTTTCACCAGCTCGTGGAACAGCAGGCTGGGATGCACCGGCGCGGCTTCATGCGCGCTCATGCCAGTGCCGGCCACGCGCTCGATGGCTTCCTTAGGCTTGACCCACAGCCTTACGCCGCCGAAGGAAAATACCGCCGCGAACAACAGGAAGATCACGAAAGTGAATAAAAGTGCCATCGCGTTATACCTCGATGCTCGTGATCTTCTTCATGACTAGGTATCCGGTGATCTGTAGGAATACCGCGACGCCGATCATGATATTGCCCACGTCGTCGAGAAAGAAGAATCTGACATACTCTGGATTGGTGTAGAACATCAGCACCGCGACGCCAATGGGAATGCAACTGAGCGCGATGCCCGTCATTCGCCCATGCGCGCTGATGGCGCGGATGCGGCCCCGCAGTTTGAAGCGCTCCCGGATCACGTAAGCCAGCTTGTCCAGGATCTCGGCCAGGTTGCCTCCGGTGCGCTTCTGCAGCAGCACCGCGGAGACGAAGAAGTGTACGTCGAGCGAAGGCACTCGCTTGGCGAGTTTCTGCAGCGCCACATCCAGCGGCAATCCCAGGTTGTGTTCCTCGAAGGACCGGCGGAATTCACCCGCCAGCGGTTCCTGGAATTCGCGATGGATCATTTCGAGCGATACCGAGAAAGCGTGCCCGGCCCGCATCGAGCGCGATACGAATTCCAGGCTGTCGGGAAACAACTCTTCAAAGCGGTGCAGGCGGGCCTTGCGCTTGCGAATCACAAAGAGCACCGGCACTGCGCCCGCCGCCAGCGCCGGCAAGTAGGCGAAGCGCTGAAACTGGTCGGGAAGCAAAACCCAGCACAGTCCCCCGGTTGCCACCACCGCCACCAGGCAGGTGTTGACCAGCCGGTGCGTGCTCCACTTCATCCCGGCCTGCTCGAGCATCTCCTGTAATTTGCTTTGGAGCTGGAAACGCCGCAGGAACTTGGTGGCCAGCAGTACGTTCTTTTCCTCGGAATGAATGAGGGAACCGCCGCTCGAGGCGCTGACCTTGGCGGCCTTGGTCTTGCTCGTGCCGATCAACCGGCTCTTGAGCTTGTCGAGGTCGGAGTGGCGGAATGCGTTCGAGCAGATCCACCAGATGACCAGGATGCAGGCCCAGATCGCGATGCCGATCAGTAAAATCATGCCGTCAAACCTCCACCACCTCGTCGAACAAGTCGGCCCGCAACCGGATGCCGGCGGCCAGCAGCTTTTCGTAGAACTTGGGGCGGATGCCGGTGGCCGCGAACCGTCCCACCACGCGGCCGTCCGGGTTCAAGCCGCGCTTTTCGAAAACGAATATGTCCTGCAGCGTGATCACGTCGCCTTCCATGCCCGTTACCTCGGTCAGATTGATCACCCGGCGAGAGCCGTCGCTCAAGCGCGAAGCCTGCACCAGCAGGTGTACGGCGCTCGCAATTTGCTGCCGGACCGAAACCAGTTGCATGTTCGCGCTCGCGAGCGACACCATCACTTCCAGGCGCGAAATGGCGTCGCGCGGGCTGTTGGCGTGGACCGTGGTCAGCGACCCGTCGTGACCCGTGTTCATGGCCTGCAGCATGTCGAGCGCTTCTTCGCCGCGGACTTCGCCCACCACGATGCGGTCCGGACGCATACGCAAGCTGTTCACCAGCAGTTCGCGCTGCCTGACCGCGCCGTTGCCTTCTAAGTTGGGAGGCCGCGTTTCCAGCCGCGCCACGTGCGGCTGCTTCAACTGCAATTCGGCGGCGTCTTCGATGGTGACAATGCGCTCCTTGGGCGAAATAAAGGCCGAGAGAGCGTTCAGCAGAGTGGTCTTACCGGCGCCGGTTCCGCCCGCGATGATGATGTTCATCTTGGCCTTGACGGCTGCTTCTAGCAGTTCCATCATGCCGGGCGTCATGGCGCGCCGGTCCACCAGATCGGGTGGCATCAGCTTGTCGGTCGAGAAGCGGCGGATGGAGAGCAGCGGCCCGTCGACCGCCAGCGGCGGAATGATGGCGTTGACGCGCGATCCGTCGCTCAGGCGCGCATCCACCATGGGATTGGATTCATCCACGCGCCGTCCCACTTGTGAGACGATCTTGTCGATGATGCGCAGCAGGTGCTGAGCGTCGCGGAAAGTAACTGTAGTCAACTCGAGCAGGCCTTTGCGTTCGATGTAGACCTGTTTATGGGTGTTGACCAGAATGTCGGAGATGCTGGGATCCTGCAGCAGGGGTTCGAGCGGCCCCAGGCCAAAGACTTCGTCCAGCACCTCATCGCAGATCTGCTGCTTTTCGAGCGAACTGAGCAGCGTCGGCTCGGAATCGATGAGCGAAATGAGCGCCTGACGCACTTCACTGCGCACCCGCTGATTATCGATGGTGGCCAGCGCCTCCAGATTGATTTTGTCCACCAGCTTACGGTGCAGGGTGAACTTCAGCTCTTGATATTCGGGCTTGAGCGCGCTCTTGGACTTGCCGCCGTTTTTCAATAGCCGCTGCTCCCAACTGATTTGGGGCGCCGACTTGGTATCGAGATTAGGAAACATAAGTCTTCACTGCAAATCCTTCACACCGCACTACACTGGCGAAGTCGCGACTCTCAGATCCGAAATTGCCGCGCGTTTACGATCCTGTCCTCCGCCGCCCGACAGGCGGTTGGCCAGGTTCTCGACCGCCTTGCCGAGTTCAGAATGTCCATCCACCGGCTGGCCGAGCGTGACCGCGCGGTGCAGCGAGAAATAGTCGTTGGGAATCCGTGCGTCGATCGCGCAGTTAAATAAGCGCTCAATGTCGGATCCGGCGATTTCATCGCGCCGGTCGATGCGATTCATCACGATTTGAAAACGTTCCTTGGGAAAGCCCAGATGATCCAGAAGATTGACGGCTTTGCGCGCCAGGTGCAGGCTCGGGAGCTCGGGCGTCGAGACCAGATACGCGCGATCGGATTCGGAAATGGTCATCAAGCTCAGACGTTGGAAAACCACCGGCAGGTCGATCACCACCCACTCGTAGTTCATGCGGGCGTATTCCATCACCGCGTGCAGCCGCGCGGCGTCGATCGGCCCGGCGTAGGGCGTCTCCGGCGCCGGCAAAATGTCCACGCCATCCGCCACCGCGACACAGGAGGCCCATGCGCCCTCCCCCAGCCGCTCCGCCATTTGCAGGGCGTCCAACAGAGACTTGGTGTTAGTGAGCTTCAGATAAAAGCCGATCATACCCCCCATGAGATCGAAGTCGGCGAGCAAAACCCGTTGCGACGTGGTGCGGCGTAGCGCGAATGCGGCTTGAGCGGCGAGCGTGGACGCGCCCGAGCCGGGCTTGGCGCTGGAAAAGGCCACGATCGAACCGGGTTCGGACTGTTCGGCGGGACCGGGCTGCAGCAGACGGTGCAGCCGCGCTACCGCATCGTTTTGCGTTTGCACGTCGAAAGGCGCGTACAGAAACTCGCTCGCACCGCTCCGCAAGGAGCGTAAGATCGCATCGGAATCGTTCCGCACATGCAGACCCACTACGTGCGCCCGCAGGTTGAGCGAGGAAACCGAGCGAATCAACTCGCAGGCCTTATCCAGGTCCGACGTCAAATCGAGCAGGATCACGTCGGGCTTGGATTGGCGCACCCGAATCTCGAGCGTTTGGAGCGAAGGATAGGACTTCAACTCAGACAAGATCTGAAAGGAGCGGGTGCGCTCGAGGGCGGACGCCAGATGCGCGGCCAGCTCGCGATCGGGAATGATCGCTAGCGCCGTCAATACTGGTCCCCGGCCCGTCATTGCGCACACCTCGCTTTTCTCATCCGCCGTTACTCCTACTTGGCCTTGGCTTTCGTTGGAAATGCATCCGTCGAACCCGGCGTTACCGGAACCAGGAAGGGGTGCGGCATTGGAACGCTGGGCTTGGCGTCGCCCGGCTGCAACGGCATGGTGATTTCCGGCGTCACCAGGACTACCAATTCGTCGTCGCTCTTGGATATGTTGTGGGACTTGAACAAATTTCCCAGGATCGGCAAACTCGAGAGGCCTGGAATCTTGGAGATGGTTTCCGTCACCTGGTTGTCGATGAGACCGGCGATCACGAAGCTCTGGCCTTCGCCCAGCTCGACGTTGGTCTCCATCTTGCGCGACGACAAGGCTGGGATGGTGAAGCCGTTGAACGACAGCGCGTTGCTGTAATCGAGCGCGGAGACTTCCGGCTTCACGTGCAGCCGAATATTGTTGTTGCCGGTAATGTTCGGTGTGAAAGTCAGCCGGACGCCGAATTCTCGAAACTGAATGGTGACGGCGCCGGAGTTCGCACCGCCTTGCAGCACGGGGATGGGAAATTCGCCGCCCACCAGGAAGCTGGCTTCCTTGCCGTCACTGGTGATGAGCGTCGGCTCGTCCAGGGTCTGGAGAAGGTTTTTCTGTTCCAGGGCCTGGATGAACGCTCCCAAGTTAAGATCGGGACGAAACGCGAAGATATTCAGGGCGTTGGTGATGGTGAAGGTAGACGGTTGTCCGCCCCCAATCGAAGAAGGAGTACTGGACGCCGCCTGGCCCGTGGAGACAGCGCCGATGGTGTTGGTGGCGCCGGTGGATATCAGGTTGACCGCGAACTGGTTGGATGCCGAACGGCTCAGTTCGGCAAACTTGATGCGCAGCAGAACTTGCCGCTCCATGGGCGGCTCGGCTATTTGCAGATTATTCACCACGGTTTTGGCGAATGGGGTAGCCAGCGCGGTGGCCCGGTCGGCAGTATCTTTATTCGTTACCCGCCCGGTCAGCGACAGCGAATCGCGCGAGGATTGAACGTGGATATCCTGCGCGGGGAAGGTTTCCTTGAGCAGCTGACGCAGGGGTTCCAGGTTCTGCTCGACCGTGATGTTATAGAAGTTGCGCTGACCGGCCTTGCTCCAGACCACCAGCGTCACCGTTCCGAACGACTTGCCATGGACCAGCACTTCGCGCCCCGTAACCGGTGAAGCGTCCACGATGTCCGGGTTGCTGGTAGAAATCCGCGCAATGTCGGCCGGATAATCGATGACGATACTCTTTCCGATCGTCAGGCGAATCTCTTCGGGCCCCCCCTGGCCGAATAGCCAAGTGGTCGCGCCCAGGGCGAGCAACCCCAACAGGATGTACAACCGTTTCATTCTTCGCATGGTCTACTTTCCCCCGCCTCCACCCACTCCAACCACTTCCACGCTCTTCGTCGTTCCGCGAATCACCACGATCTGATCGGGCGGCGGAGGAGGAGGGGGCGGGGCTGCGGCCACCACCACCGGCCGGGCTCGCGGCCGCGGCGGAGGGTTTTCTGCGGTCTTCTTGTGCACCGAGCGCTCGCCGTACAACTCTGCGATGTCGTGCCCGGGCGTTTTTTCGATGGTCTGATCGCTACCGTTTCGCAGCACCAATTGAATGCGTGCATCGGAGCTGGCGAGCGTGAGGGTCTCAGCTTGCTCCGGCGTGCCGAGCAAGGTGACGGTCTGCGCCGGCATGGCCTGACCTCGAGCATCCGGCTGCATCACGGTTCCAGCCGAGAGCACCAGCAGGTTTTGCAGTTGCACCGGGGTAGCTGTTACCGAGGCATCGGAGTTGGGAGGATGGCCGGTCACTAATACGTCCACCCGCATTCCCGGCAGCACGAAGCCGGCGATGCCGGTGACATCGTTCACCCGCAGCGTCACCGCGCGCATCCCGACCGGAATCACCGGGGCCAGTCCAATTCCGCTGCCGCGCGCCGCCAGCCGGCCTTCGAGCACCGGCTCGTCCATCAGAATGTTGCTGATCAGCGGACGATCAATCACTTCCTCGGGCTTGGCGAACGCGCCCTTGGGAAAGGCCGCCGATGGGATCTTGCCGAGCTTGATGTCGGCCGGCTTTACCGTGGTCCCCACCGAGAGTGGTCTGGCAGCCAGGACGATGTCCTTCAAATCGGTTGGTTCAGCCTTCTTCGTGCCGCCGGCGCGAGCCGTCATCTGATAGAACACGCTGGAAATCACCAGCGCGAACACCAGACTTACCCCCAATACGGTCAGAAATCTACGATCCATATATTTCTCCTCGATAAACGCTGCGCACGCCTCGGTAAACGCCGCGCACACCTCGGTAAACGCCGCGCACCACGGAGGGTGCCCCGTTAATCAGCTCCCCGCTATAAGCGCGTCCCGCGCTGTGCGCTCTCCCGCGTTTGATCGCTAACTGGAATGCGACGGAAATCTTTTGCTGTTCGAGTGTCATGTGTCTCTTTACGCTCTCGCCCCTGTTACGTCGCTCCCACCAGGCTTAACCACACTCCGGCGGCGATGGCCGGAGCGTAAGGGATGCTGTCCCGGCGCTGGTCTTGCTTCTCGGACGCTGCCCCTGGTTCGCTTCCGGTGGATTTACCTCGCGCCCATTTGCTCTGAACCCAGAAATCGCGAATCAGGCCAGTGGCGATGACGGCCAATGCCATCACGCCGCCGCAACCGGCAGTCCACAAGGCAGCCTCAAACAGCCTCTTCGCGCCCAGCAGCGCGCCGAAGCCCGCCATCAACTTCACGTCTCCTCCGCCCATGCCGCCCAGCAAATAGAAAATGAGGAACACGCCCGCACCCGCCAGAGTGCCAAGCAGCGCCGAGCCCGCGCCGCGCCAGCCATGCTGCACGGTCTGCAGAACCAGACCACTGGCGAACGCCGAGCCGGGTATCCAGTTGGAAATCTGGCGCCGCCGCAGATCGTCGACACACGCTGCGATCCCAACTCCGCCCGCCAACAGGGCCTGTGCCGTCACCGGCCATCCCCCTTGCCCAGCTGTTTGCCGCGTGACGGCGCCACGCTCCCGGTCATTTCCGATGACTCTGGCAGAGCGGGCGTTTCGGCCGCCTTGGAGCTCCGGTTGGGTGCGCTCTTTCCAAAGCCTTCGGCTCGAAACAGCAGCGGCGCCAAGAACCCGGCCTGCAAGGCAAATTCGGCCAGCGCCTTACCCGAAGGCAGCCGCCAGCTTCCCGAATCGAGCCACTCCACAGGCATTTGAGGCATGCTTAGCTTCGCCACGACATTTGGTTCTCCAACTCCCCGCGCCCCGACACTCCGTGTGGCTGACCCTGACGGGTTTTGATTGCTTCTCATGCCGGTGGCTCTCCCTGACTTATAACTTCGGCCAACTGGGAGGTTTTCATTAGCCCGAACCCTTGGTTTTCTTTAGTACGAACGATGCCGGGTTAGGGGGCTGAAATACCTAATTCCTGGGCGGTTGCTGGCTTAGCCGCTGGAATAGGATGGCCTTGGTATCGTCTTGTACTACGTGCCAGCGCGGGTCTAACTTCAGCATCGATGCCAGCGGCCAATCCACGGGCAGGAGCGCTATGTTGAAGCCATTTCGGTCCATAATCGTCTTCCAGTCCGAAGCGCCCTGCATTAAGTGGAGATACTCCTGGCCGAGCTGCTCTCCGTAGAAGTCACTACGACCATCTACATACACTTTCTGCAGGGGATAGAAACTGTAGATGACGTAGTCACCCCACTGGTCCGGGGTCAGCAAACGACCCGAGGCGATCAGGTCTGCGTGCTGGTGGATCATGGCGGTCGGGAACATGATGTCCGGAAAGTCGCGCGGCCACTTGAAAGGTGCGTCCAGCGCAACCAAAGACAGGACCAACACGGCCGGCCACACGCTGGTGCGGCGAAACCCGGGCGCCAGATCCTCGCCCAACTGATAAAGGATTCGCAAAACAGAGGACTTCTTCAGGCCCGCCACCGAAGCCCGCCACCACTCGCTGATCTCAGAAGCAATGAGCGGCGCGGCCACCGCTGCATAGAGCGGAGCATGCCGCACGCTGATGAGCGACGAGTGGGCCAGGAACAGCACCCACAGTCCTTCAGCCGTGAGCCGCCGGCGGAACAGGAAGCCGCTGGTGATGAGACCGGCCACCAGCAACAGCTCATATTGGAGCTGGCCTTCCGAGCGGAAGGTGGGCGCTTGAAACTCCTGCACCAGGTTCCGGATCCAGTCGGCGCGCAGGTATTCGGCGATATGTACATGCAGTTGGACCCCGTAGGGATTGGCCAGCGAGGCGAGCGAACATCCCGCCAACAACGCGGAGTATCGCCGGATCCGCGGCCAGGCCGCCTGCTTCGTTTGATGGCCGAGCGCCATTTCGATCGCGTAGGCCGCCACCAACAATCCCAGGCACGCCAGAAAAATCAGGAATCCGCCATGCAGATTGGTCCATACCGCAGTCACCGGAATGAGCGCCCAAATCCAGCGCGTGTTTTGGCGCCGGTCGGCTTCGAGCAGCCACAGGCAGACCGGCAGCAGGAGCAGCGTGAACAGATGTGGACGCGCCAGGAAGTGCATGGAGGAAGCGCCCACGGTAAGCATCGTGGTGACCGCAGCCACCAGGCCGTTGGCACCGCGCCACAGCGTGTAACGTAGAACCACGGTGGCGAACAGCCCGATCATCACAGCCGCCACCAGCACGATCCCTTTGAGCCCGGCCATCTGGAATGACACCGCATAGGTCACGTCGGTCAGCCATTCCCAGGCGAACCAGGGAGCGCCGGGGCGCGAGAACGAGAACAAATCCTGAGTCGGTACGCGATGGTGTTCCAGAATGTACTGGCCGGTGCGAATATGCCACCCCGTGTCACCGTCGCCGAGCAGCGCGATCCAACCGCTCACACCCCACACGAACATCCAGAGAATGAGGGCTATAAAGAAGCAGTCGGAAAGCGATGGCTTGAAGATGCGCGCGACCACTCGCCCCACCGCTCGCCCTATTGTTGCCAAAGACACTGCTCGCTCGGGACCCGAGGTCCCTTGGAAGTTGATCGACCTCGGCGCCCACTTCCATTAGCACTGCTACCGGCGAGCCAGATTGGCTACGATCAACCCCTTATACAGCTATCCCGTCCTTCGTGTCGATACGTAGTCAGGAGAGCCCGATGAGCACGAGTGCGATCACACCGGCCATTTCCCAGCCCATCGGGATGCGGCCGGCCGGCACCAGTTGGATCATTTCCCGGCGCGATGATCTGCTCTGGTTCATTGGGCCCGCGGCCATCAGCTACCTGGCCTTGGGCTTGATGGCTTCCGGGTTTCCGATCACTCCCATTTACCTCACCTGGTTCCTGGCCGTGGACGGTCCGCATGTAATGGGAACGGTCACCCGCACTTATATGGACAAGCGGGAGCGGAAAAGGCTGGGATGGTTCTTATGGATTATCGTTCCATTCTGTGTCATCGGTCCCCTGATGGTATGGGCCGGCCAAGCGTCTCTCTTCTATCTCTTCGCGGTGTGCTGGCAGCACTACCACATCGCGAAACAGCACATGGGTTTCATGATGTTGTGGAAGGCCAAGAATAAGGAACGGGACCCTCTGGATCTGAAGCTGGACCGTTGGTTCATGCTGTCATCCACTGTGCTTCCACTCGCGCTGTTCGTCATCAAAACCAGGCTGATGGCTTTCCAAGCCGTGCAGCTCCTGGGATGGGTGGCCACCGCGGCTTATGCCATTTTCGCCTTGATCTACGTTGCACGCCAGGTGCAAAAGTTCCGCGCCGGCCTGCCCCTGAATGCGCCCAAGCTGATGCTGCTGGCAGTGCTGGTGCCGCTGCAGTGGATCGCGTTTCTGTACGCCGCCAGTTTTGGCGCCGACGGAATACTGCGGGCCGGAATTACGCTCGGGCTATTTCACTCATTTCAATATCATCGTCTGATGTGGTTCCACAACAAGAATCGCTATTCAGTCCCGGAAGCCAGGGAACAATACGGGATGGCGGCGTTTTTCGCCAAAAGCCTGGGTAATTACGTCATTATTGCGCTGGCACTGCATTTCGCCTTGAACGTCCTGCCGCAAGCTTACTTCCCCGCCGTTCAATGGCTGCAGGCTGCCATCTGGGGTATGCCCTTCACGCACTACATGCTGGATTCCAAAATCTGGCGGGTGCGCGGCGACAAGGAATTGGCCGCGGCACTGCATATATAATCGAACAGCCAGGCTCTACGTGCCGGCCGCGTCGCTCGCCGGAACTTCCACTCCCACCAGCTCGCGGCCATGCACCGCCAACGCCAGGCGATCCTTCAGCCCCGTCTTTTCGAAAATGTGCATCAGGTGCACCTTCACGGTGCCCGCCGTAATGTGCAAATTCTCGGCGATCTGTTTGTTGCGAAGCCCGCGGCAAATCAAGCGCACCACTTCTTTCTCTCGCGGTGTCAGGCGCGATGCATCCTTGCGCTGCAGGAAGTCGGCCACCTGCTCGGATTCCTGCATCCAGATTTGTCCGGCCCCCACTTCCCTCAGGCACTCGATGAGCGTTGCTGTAGGAAGAGTTTTCTTGACGATGCCGCGCGCGCCCATTTGCAACGCGCGGAAAGCATCCATCTCCGGCAGGTCCACCACCCAGAGCACCGGATGAGCGGGCCCGGCGGCCTTCAGATGGCCGAGCAGCCGCAGCGCTGCGGTCAGCCCCGTGCTGCCATCGATCAGCACAATGTTGGGATGTATGCGCTGGATGGCATCCAGCGCGTCTGCCGGCCGTGATACTGCGCCCGCATAGACCAGATCGGCAGTCTCGGCGAGCACCTTGCGCAAGCCTTCGATAACGATCGGCTGCGACTCACATACGAAAATAGAAATACTACTCAATATGCCCTCGCAGCTATCCTCATCGGCGGTAGAGTACCTGCAAGATAGGTACTAAGGTAATTCAGTGCATACCGACGCTCCAAAAGGTACTGGGGTAGTAACGTTCCGGTAACAATTGTTGCCAGCTACCGATCCCGATTGACAGCCTTTCTCGCGTCCGCGCTATCATTTTCACTAAGGGGTAACGTGCCGCGTGTTCGTAGAATTGGCACGGAAACGGGAAAACATAGAAACGGGAAATCATGATGCGTACTTGGATTCTTGGGATCGTATTCGGAGCAATCGCGCTGGCCGGCGACACTACTTCCTCCATGCCAGTCACCTTCAACAAGGACGTGCTGCCCGTCTTGCAGAAAAACTGCCAGAGCTGCCACCGGCCGGGCCAAGTGGCGCCCATGTCCTTCCTCAATTACACGGAAGTCCGTCCATGGGCCAAAGCGATGAAGGTCGCGGTGCTTTCAAAGAAAATGCCGCCGTGGTTTGCCGATGCGCAATATGGACATTTCGTTAATGATCGTTCCCTGAAGCAGAGCGACATCGACATCATCGCCAAATGGGCCGACAACGGCGCCCTGGAAGGCGATGCCAAGGACGCGCCTCCGCCGCTTGCCTGGCCGGCCGACGGCTGGGAAATCCAGCCGGACCTGATCGTGAAGGGACCGGAGACTGTGGTTCCGGCGCATCCCAAGAACAACGTGGTCGAGTGGTCCTACATCACGGTGCCGAGCGGCATCACCGAGGACACCTGGATCACGTCCATGCAGATTCGTCCCAGCGAGCCATCCATCGCGCATCACATTTGCGTCTTCTTCAAACCTCACACCGCCGACGTGAAATACAACGTGCCTTACTGGTACGACCGCAAACGCGATGAGAGCGGCAGCGCGGTGGAGGCTGACGCCGGCATCAACGGGCGGGGAATTCCGGACTCGGTGACGGATGGAACGAACGGCATCGAAGGCTGCTATGTGCCCGGCCAGTTCACGCAGGACTATCGCATTTTCAACGCCGGTAAACTGGTGAAGGCCGGAACCGACATCGTGTTCCAGGTGCACTATACCCCGAACGGAAAAGAGATGGTCGATCGCCCGCTGATCGGTTTTACCGTGTCCAAGCAAGCGCCCGAGCGGCGCTACCTCAGCTTCGGCATGTCGGCGCCCAGCGATCCGAAGCATTTCGCCATCCCGCCCAACGACGGTAATTGGACCAGCCCCCCAGCGCAAGCCATTTTCACGCAGGATACGGAGCTGGTGTACATGTTCCCCCACATGCACGTGCGCGGCAAGGACATGACCTATCGGCTGGAGTTCCCCGACGGCACCAGCCAAACCATTTTGAATGTGCCGCATTACGATTTCAACTGGCAACTGGCCTACAATGTCGCGCAGCCCATTAAGATTCCCAAGGGCACCAAGCTGACCGTGACGGCGCACTTCGATAATTCGGCCAACAACAAATTCAATCCCGACCCGAGCAAGACGGTCTTCTACGGCGACATGACTTGGGAGGAGATGATGTTCCCATTCTTCAGCGTGGTAGTGGATCAAGGAGTGGACGCGGGAAAGATTTTGAAATTCGTCAGCGGTCGGGCCAACGGCGCCTGAGCGCGTGTTACTATCGCCACAGATGTTCGCACGGCGCGCTCACCTGGTGGCTCTGTTGATCCTGGCGCTAGTTTGTTGCGCTACGCAGTGCGTCGCCGCGCGTGCATCAGACAGCGCTAAACCTGCCGCGCCGCCCTGCCATCCACAGCACGCATCACAGGCCGCCTGCTCGCAGGATTTCGAGCTTCCCGTTGCGCATGCAGTGCTTGTTCACGTCGCAGCACTGGATTTTCACGCGCCTACCATAGAGACGCCGCTGCTGGTGGATGCGCCCGTCCGGAAAACGATCGCTACCTCACCGCCTGATCCAACGTCTACTTCTGGCATTCTGAGAATCTGATCTTCTTTCGCTCCCTCACGGTTGCAGTTCGGTAAGTGTGCGTGTGTGCGAAGGAGTCTCATGGTTCGAAGTATCTTCCTCATTCTGTTGGCGGCAGCCTCGATCCCCGCGCGTGGGCAGATGAACATGCCTGGAATGAGCGGCATGAACATGACGGATATGAGTCCCGCCAGCATGGATCTCATGAATCTCGCCACCGGCACGTCCGTGAATCCAGATTCTTGGCCCATGCCGATGATCCTCACTCATTTCGCTTCCTGGAACACCATGTTCATGGGCGACGGATTTCTGGTGGACACGCAACAATCCGGACCGCGTGGAGGCGACAAGCTTTATTCCACCAACGTGGCGATGGCCAGCGCCGAGCACCGCGCCGGTAAGAGCGGCGCCTTCCAGATCGAGTTGATGTTGAGCCTGGAGCCGGCTACCGTTACCGATCGCCGTTACCCGTTGCTGTTCCAAACCGGCGAGACGGCATTCGGCAAAGAGATCGTCGATGGACAGCATCCGCACAATTTCATCATGGGCCTTGGGCTCCACTATGTGCGCGAGCTCGGGGGGCATACCAGGCTGGAATTCTACGCTGCGCCGGTTGGTGACCCGGCGCTTGGACCGGTGGCTTATCCACATCGCGCATCCGCCGCGGAGTTGCCGGAAGCACCCATCTCGCACCACTGGCAGGACTCCACGCATATCTCCGACGACGTGGTCACCGTCGGGCTGGCCTACCGGCGAGTGAAACTCGAAGCCAGCGGCTTCCATGGCGCCGAGCCCGGCGAGAATCGTTGGATCATTCAACAAGGCGCCATCGATTCCTGGTCCACTCGATTGTGGGTTTTCCCCTCCAAGAACTGGGCGGCGCAGGTATCCATGGGAAGACTGGCGCATCCGGAAGCTTTGGAGCCCGGCGATCAAGTGCGCAGCACGGCGTCGCTCGAATACACCAGGCCGCTGCCCGGAGGGAGCTGGGCGTCGAGCTTTATCTGGGGCCGTAATCACGAGACCGCCACGGGACGCAATCTGAATTCGTACCTGCTGGAATCGGTGCTGCCGATAAGACGCAAAAATTTTGTGACGGGCCGCGCCGAACTGGTGGATAAAGACGAATTGTTCGATGGCCAGCCGCTGATCGAACAAACTTTGGACGTTTTGTACGGAAGCACTTTTCGGATCGGCGAGTTCACCATCGGCTACACGCGGGACGTCGATCTTTTCCGGCATGTCGAGACCGGAATCGGCGCCAACTTTACGGCTTATTCGCTGCCGGACTCCATCAAGCCGTATTATGGAGATCGTCCGCTGGGCGGGAACGTGTTCATCCGGGTCCGGCTGCGCCCGGCCGAACGATAATGAGTTTTTATGCGTAAGCACAGCCTGTTTCTCGCAGGCGCTTTGTCGGTGATTGTGATCGCGCTGGCCGCGGGCCTCATCTTTGTGACCAGCGCGCGTGGCTTCAGCGCTCGCGAACATCCGAGCGCCCTGGAGCGATGGGTGGCTCGCCGGGTCCGCAGCATGGCCGCACCGGCCGGCGCGAAAGATCGCGTCAATCCAATTCCGGACGCGCCCGAAGTGCTGGCGGAAGCACGTGCCCACTGGGCGGATCACTGCGCTGGATGCCACGCCAACAACGGCAGTGGCGATGCCGAGATGGGCAAGCGCATGTATCCGCCGGCGCCCGATATGCGGCTGGCCGGGACGCAGCAAATGAGCGATGGCGAGTTATTCTTTATCATTCAGAATGGTGTTCGAATGACGGGGATGCCTGGCTGGGGAGGGATGAACCATGGGGAGCATAACCACGACGAAGAGGATTCCTGGAAGCTGGTCCGGTTTATTCGCCACCTGCCGCAGGTGACCGCTGACGAAGAACGCGAAATGCAGAGCTTGAATCCGAAGAGTCCCGACGAGTTAAAGGAAGAGCAAGAGGAAAAGGAATTCTTGAATGGAGGAGAATCACATGAGCAGGAACATCATCACTAGGCGGCTGCTGCTGTTGGCGCTTGCCATTACCCCCGCGATTGCGTTTGCGCACGGCGGCCTGGAGCACGTGCGCGGCACGGTGGCGAAGATTTCCGATCAGTCCGTCACGGTCACCACCACGGCCGGCAAGACCGTGGAAGTGCTGCTGGACGCCAAGACCACTTACGCCAAGGCGGACAAACCGATTCAGAAGAGCGATCTACAGGTCGGAGATCGCGTCGTGATCCATGCCGCGGAAAGCGGAACTACGCTCACCGCCCACACCGTCGAGGTGGGAGTATCCGCATCCAAAAAACCTTAAGCGGAGGGAAACCTTAAGCAGAGGGCAGGCTGCGCGCTGGTTGTCGCGGGAGATATTTACGTAATTTCACGGTATCTCCCTGGGACGTGCTTGTTACAATAAGGATCAATGCATGGTGCGTTACCTGCCATCCACGTTTTCGGATTTGCCGCAACTCACTATCACCGCGGCCATTGACATCGTCATTGTCGCGATTCTCATTTATCAGTTTCTAATGATCATTCGCGGACGCCGCGCGGTGCATGTGTTGCTGGGCCTGTGCGTGCTCGGATTGATTTACGCCGGCGCCGTTTGGGCCAAGCTGGAGCTGCTGCATTCCATTCTGGCGACCCTTGCGCCTTATACTCCTATCGCCCTGATCGTCATGTTCCAGGCGGAATTGCGCAGAGCGCTGGCGCGGCTGGGCCGCAAACCGTTCCTCGGAATCAGCCAACTGGAGCGGCGCGAACTGAGCCAGGAAGTGGTGCTGGCGGTGGGCCGGTTATCGCAGATCAAGGTGGGCGCGCTGATCGTCATCGAGCGCAAGATCGGCCTCAGAACTTTTATCGAGAGCGGAGTTAGCCTGGACGGTTTGGTCTCGCGCGATCTGCTGTGCTCCATCTTTCATCCCGGCGGCACGCTCCACGATGGCGCGGTGATCATCCAGGGCGACCGGATTTCCGCCGCGGCCTGCTTCCTGCCACTCACCACCAATCCTCTGTTAATCACCGAGCTCGGCACGCGACATCGCGCGGCCATCGGAATCAGCGAGGAATCGGATTGCATTGCGATCGTGGCCTCCGAAGAGACCGGCAAAGTATCGGTAGCATCCTTTGGAGAAATCGAGCTGGACGTTCCGCTGGAGCGTGTGGAGCATTTGATCTCCGAGCGGCTGGACCGCGACGAAAAGCGATCGCCGGCTCCGCACGCGCGCACTCCTACGCCAGTGCATCAGTCCACTCTGGATCGTCCATGAGCTTGCGGAGGGGCTGCCGATGATCCAGCTTTTCACGCGCAACCTGGGTTGGAAGCTGCTCTCCCTGCTGATCGCAGTCGCTCTCTGGCTGGCGGTAGCGCGCGAGCCGGAAGTCGCCACATCACTCACCGTTCCGGTGGAATACAAGAACCCGCGGGATGATCTGGATATCAGCGGCAGCCTACCGGATCGAGTGCGGCTCGAAATCCGCGGTCCGTCGGGACGCCTGACACGCGATAATCTGTCTTCCGTGGCCGCCGTGCTCGATCTTTCCGACGCCCAGCCCGGCGATCGCACCTACAGTATCCGTGGCCGCAATTTGAATCTGCCGGCGGGAGTGGTCTTCTACCAGGCCGTTCCTTCGCAACTGACGCTGCACTTTGACCAACTCAGCTTCAAGGAAGAACCTGTTCGAGCTGTCTACGTCAACAAACCCCCTGGCTACCGCGTCGCCGACGAGCAGTTCAGCCTGGCCGAGGTAAGAATTCGCGGGCCCCAGGATCGCGTGCAAAAAATAAGTCAGGTGAAGACTGATCCGCTAGACTTGAGCGGCGTCAGCGGACAGAAGGTCTTTAGCACGCACCTTAACGTGGGCGATCCGCAGGTGAGGCTGGTGGACGTGCCCACCGAGATCACCGTGCGAGTGAAGCTTGAAAAGATCGCGAACGGGGGTGCCCGCTAGTGGCGCGTGCTCTATTTGGAACCGACGGAATTCGCGGAGTGGCTGGCCAAGCTCCGCTCGATCACAAAACCGCCCAGGCCGTGGGAGCGGCTTTGGGCGATTGGATTATTAAGTCCGACCAGCCCCATCGAGAGGTGCTGATTGGTATGGATACCCGAGAATCTGGGCCATGGCTGGCCGCCGAAGTGGCGGCTGGATTGGCGCGGCATGGCGTCGAGGTCGAGTTTGCGGGCGTCACCACCACCCCCGGCGTCGCGTATCTCGCTAAGAACGGACCGTTCGCGGCTGGAGTGATGATTTCGGCGTCCCACAATCCGTATCAGGATAATGGCATCAAGCTGATCGGTCATGCCGGATATAAGCTTGCCGACGAGCAGGAAGAATTGCTGGAGAAAGAAATCTTCTCGCTGCTCGATCGAGGCGCATACTCGCCGCCGGCTCCGCTCGCGGTAAACGCGGGACTGGATCGCGCCTACACCGATCACCTGGCTGCGACCCTGCCGGGAGACTTGAGTGGGTTAAAGATCGTCGCCGACTGCGCGAATGGATCGGCTTCCATCCTTGCGCCCGAACTTTTTGAGCGCCTGGGTGCTCGCGTGCATCCCATCCATTGCTCGCCCGACGGCCGCAACATCAATCTGAACTGCGGCTCGTTGCATCTGGAAGTTTTGCAGGCGGCCGTGCTCGAGCAAAGAGCCGATGTGGGTGTCGCCTTCGATGGCGATGCCGATCGCGCTTTGTTCGTCGCGCGGTCCGGAAAGATCATCGACGGCGACGCGGTGTTGTTCGTCACCGGGCGCTACTTGAAGGAACACGGACAGCTTACCGACCACGGGCATCCGCCGCTCATAGTAGCCACCGTGATGTCCAATCTCGGCTTGGAGCGCGCTCTCTGCGCTCATGGGATTGACATGATCCGAACGCCGGTGGGCGACAAGTACGTGCTGGAAGAGATGCTGAAGCGCGGCGCGGTGCTCGGGGGCGAACAGTCCGGCCACGTCATCTTTCATCGCTACGCCACCACCGGAGATGGCATGCTGACGGCGCTGCGCGTGTTCGAGGTGATGCGTGATGCCAGCGCCGGATTGGATGAATTAACCCAGGAAATCCAGGTTTATCCGCAACGTTTGGTGAATGTGCGCATCAAACAAAAAAAGCGCCTGGAGGATCTACCTGGCGTAGTGGCAGAGATCCGCGCTGCGGAAGAATCCTTCGGCGATTCCGGCCGCGTGCTGGTACGATTTTCCGGCACCGAACCCTTGGCGCGAGTCATGGTGGAAGGGCCGGAACTGGATCGCGTCGAAACATTCGCCAAACGCATTGCGTCACAGATTCAAGCCGAGCTTGGCGGCTAGTCCTAAGACCTCATTAAACTTTTTTTTCGATCTTCCTCCGCGTCGTACTCCGCAATTTCTGCATCTACTTTGCAGGAGCGAATGTTTTGCGATACCAGGGTTTTATTCCATCCAGGCCGGTTGCAAGATCGAGGCCCTTATCAAGATCGAGGCCCTTATCAAGATCGAGGCCGTTTGCAGGGCTGATGCCGCTCGTAATGCTTCCGCTGCTGTCTTCAGCCCCCTCCTTCGCGGCCCATCTCACGCCCGCTACATCGCAAGCCTGGGATGAGTATGTGGAATCCGCAGACGCCCGCATGGCGAAGCGTTTGAGCCCCGGCACGCCCTTTTTATGGATGGATGAAGAGCCGGACCGGCTGGCAAGAGTACGGGCCGGTGAGTTGGTCGTCTCACCAATCGGTCCGCAGACTCCCAAGAAAGTTCCCTCTGGTTTGATTCACGATTGGATTGGCGCGGTCTTCGTTCCCAATACTTCGTTGAGCGACGTGCTGCGGGTTGTACGCGATTACGCTCGATATAAAGATTTATACCAGCCGGGAGTGATCGACTGTAAAGTGATCGCCACTGGCGAAGACAAAGACCGCTTTTCGATGTTGCTGATGAACAAGGCTCTCCTTCTGAAGACTGCGTTCGATGCCGATTACGAGTCTCGCTACGTTCAAGTTGACGAGCACCGCGCGTATAGTATTTCGCGCACCACGCGCGTCCAGGAAATAGCGGATTATGGTTCCACCGAGCAGCACGTCCTCGATGTGGGAGAAGGCAACGGTATCATCTGGCATCTGATGGGAATTACGCGTTTCCTGCAGCGGGACGGCGGCGTCTACATCGAGTTGGAAGCTCTGGGATTAAGCCGCGATATCCCGGCCGCCATTCGATGGTTCGTGGAACCGACGGTCCTCCGCGTTTCGCGCGATGCGCTCTCCACATCGCTCGAACAAACCGAGAAGGCGGTACGCATCCACTCCGAGCTCGCCAATCGCGATGCCGGCTCTGCCTCTGGCTCGCCCTCGACTCGCCGCGTCGGGCAATCATTGTTGGGAGGCGAAGCCATCAAGTTTCACGTGAGGCCACAGCCTTAACTGCCTGAAAAGAGAGCCTTAGTACGCCATCTCTACGAGGTTTATTCTGGCCGCACAACGGGGAAATTTCTGGCTTTGGGGATAGACCTCTGTTATCATTGCCAGAGGAGCGTTTCTGCCCGGTTTGGGAATCGGTTTCCTTAAATTGATCCGACAGTCAATTGTCTAGGGGTCCGTCTCGGTTTATGCGTTGGTGTGCAAGCTCCGGCGGTGTAAAAGCTGCCATTGGAGAAGCCTAAAGACGCTCGGAGGGCTCCGCCCTGCTGAGTTTCGGGGTCAAGGACGGGGGCCGGTTCCGCTGGTAGTACGCTCCTCTTTTCTTTTTCCAAGCCTTCAATCTGATGAACATTTTATTTATTGGCGATATCTTTGCCTCGCCGGGTCGCGTTCTGGTCGGCCGATATCTGCAGGAAATCATTACCGAGGAAAAGATCCAACTGGCCATCGCCAACGGGGAGAACTCGGCTGGAGGTTTTGGCATCACGCCCCTGATCGCCGAGGAACTTTTTTCCCTGGGGCTGGACGTGATCACGTCCGGCAATCACATCTGGGACAAGAAAGAGATCTTCGACTATTTGCCGCGCACTCCACGCTTGCTGCGTCCCGCAAATTATCCCGCCGATCTTCCGGGAACCGGCCTGCTGGTGACCAAGGCACGCAACGGCGTTCCAGTAGCCGTGATCGACTTGCAGGGCCGCGTTCATTTGCCCGCTATCGAGGACCCGTTCCGCATGGCCGACAGTATTCTTCAATCGCTCGATCCTTCTGTCAAGGTGCGCTTCGTCGATTTTCACGCCGAAGTGACCAGCGAGAAAATGGCCATGGGCTGGTATCTGGATGGCCGCGTGTCGGCCATAATCGGGACGCACACGCACATACCAACCGCCGACGAACGCATCTTGCCGGGTGGCACCGCCTATCAGACCGACGTCGGAATGACCGGGCCTTATGATTCTGTGATCGGTTCGGAGAAGAGCCTTGCGATTCGCCGTTTTCTTACGGGCATGCCGATTCGCCTCGACAACGCCAAGTCGGGCGCCGAGCTGCACGCGGTGATTGTTACCGTCGACCCAAACACTGGACACGCCACCGCCATCCGTCGCTACACTCGGGCTGGATGAAAGCGGATTGGAACGGTCTCGTCGGCGGCATTCGTTGTTCCAGCGCGTGGCCCTACTGCGCTACATACACTTGGAATTCGTTGCTCGATGGCCCCCCGCCACTCCCGTCTCCGCCAGCGGTTAACCAGAATGAATAACCTCCCACGACGAAATTGATCTGGCTCACTCCCGCCACCTCGTACGGAGCCGGGCCAGCATATGGAATAGCGAGGGGCGTTGGCATCAATCCAAAGGTAACCGTCGGAGCATTCCAAAAAATCCCGATGGGCAAAGTTTCAGTTGGCCATGGGAGTCCCACAACCACGCCATCTTGTGGCTGCGGGTCGAGCGCCCCTAGCCCGGTGGCGAAGATCGATACAACGGAATCCAACTGTGCGGGATTGGCCGCCGAGTTCACAGTGCCATCCTGATTGAGAGCCGCAGCATAATAGCCGTCCACGGTGAACACGCCGGGGTGCGCCTTAGCTACAGTCCGTGAGAGACAGTTCGTGGTTGCGCTTTGGTAGACCACGCAGATTTGCACCGTCTGGCCAGTCTGCAGCGACCACGGCGCGATGGCATTGATCTGGGTGTCTTGCACATAAAGAAGCGGACCGGGAGTTCCGTTGAACGTCACCTGAACGTCCGCCAGTTGCTTGGGAAACCCGGTTTCGGTGCTCACTTGCGGTTGCATGCCGACAGACGGCCCGAGTCCTTCGCCGAATAAGCTCACAATCTCCCCGCCAACGATCGCGTCACTTCGGTAGCTGCCTGCATTCCCTACGCAGGCCAGTTGCACTGTCTGCGCGTTCGGGTTTTGGGAGAAGCTCGCCAGAAACAAGAAATTCCCAGAGGATGATCCGGCCAACTGCCGGGTCGGCGCGTAGGAGGGATTCGGGAACCCAACCACGTAAACCGACGAGTCCGCTAGGTCGACTGCAAAATGTTTCCACCTTCATCGAGCACGGTCAGCGCGGAAAATCCGTCCGCATCGCAACTTGCCAGGCTATTCTTCACCGGATAATTCGCCACGGCTGGTAAGGCGAGGTAGGTATTTCCCGACGCATCCGCGGACAAACTGCCAGAGAGCGACCCTGCATAAAAGGTTCCTGGAAGGAAGTCGGAAAATATCACGGCAGTGCCTTCCGGGTTGAAGCGCAGAACGGAGGCGCCCCCGGCTTCAAGGAGAATCACCACGGCGTGGTCGGAAGCATCCAACGCGAGGCCGCCGCCGACGTTACCTTGCGCATCGGTCAACGTGGAATAGACTAGGGACGAGCCGTTTGGGGATAGACGCGCAAGAAATGAGGCGCGGGTAAAATTCGGGATGGCGGAAACCGGCAAGTATGCTCCGGGTGTAGTTGGGAAGCTGGGCGAGAAAGCTATCCCGGCGACAAATGCGGACCCCGAGGAATCCACCGCGATCGAAGCGGGTTCGACGGCGTGAACCGCACCACGAATGCGTTCTCGAATGCGTTCTCAGGTCCTTCGGCGCTGGGCGGCGTTTGCTGAAGCGCACCGGGCGTGGTTTGGATACCGTTGCCCGGCGTATAGCCCGCCGCATACCGGCGTCCCGCGGCATCCACAGCCAGGCCGGTTACCGTCGTATTCTGCCCAAAACTTGTCTTGTATACGGGCGTCGCGCCATCCGCACCGAGCTTCTCCACAAAATCCTGCCCGGCCAAATATACATTCCCGCTCGCGTCGACCGCCATGCAGTAGGCCGTAAAAGGCACGTTGTTCTGGTATACGACGCGATCCCCAGCGGGGGTGAGCTTGATGAGCGAAAAAAAGGCTTGGCCCGTATTGGCATAAAGCAACAGGTAGATATCACCCTGCGAGTCCGTAGCGGTTGCCATGAAGTCGTACAGGATCGTGATGGAACCAGTGGGGACGAACTCGGAGTAGTTCACGCCGAGCAGAAAGTTTTGGGCGGACGCCATCCCTCCAGTAAAAACCAGCCAAGCGATCCAGCGGCGCAGCTTTTGAAACATAACCCGAACCTCCTATGGCATTGCCCTAAGAATCAGCTGGGATTTCGTTCTTGGCCTACTCGCGTTCCTAAAGGAGCGGGACCCTCCTCGCACTGCGAGACGAGCGGCGCCCGTTTAGATCGGCAATCGCCAAGCTAAGTGCGAGGAAAACAGAGAAAAGAAACGAAACCGCATGAGTTTCTCCCGAGGACGCGGGGGCATACACAAGTATACTTCCAGAGTCGTCAGTTGGGACGCGTAGCGCGGTTGCCCGGAAGTCCGAATCGTCGAAGGCGACCCCGATTATTCGCACTGAAGGCCGCCCTGTTCCCAAATGGTCGCTATCCGGACGTGCGTCATGCCCGAGATACCGGGTGAACTCCGTGAAGACCTTGTCGATGCCTGAGGCCAGTTCTTGCCCGATCGGCCCGATGAGCCGCGGACGACGAGTACCAGCACCTAGCGCTTCCGTCTACGGTCCGCCTTATAGTCGTATGTGGAGTCGAAATCGATGGTGCCGAAAGAATCCAGGATCTTCAGCCGTTTACGTTGGCGATGTATTCGGCGAGAGCCGTGGTCACAGCATCTTTCTTAGTCTTGTGACCGCCGATCCGGCGCGCTTCTTCAATCAGATTGTTATCGATGTCCAAGGATCTAACCAGCCGAACTCAGCAGCTTCTTCTTGGCCTTCTTCTTCTCCTTGCGAGGCAAGCGCTGCTTGTCCTTCTTCACCAGCTTTCCAATCTTCTTCTTGGGTTTCGTCTCAGCCGGTGCGGCCACGGGCTTGGCGGCTTTTGCGGCCTTCGCGGCCTTTTGCGGGACTTCCTCGACTACCGCTTCCTTCTCTTGCTCTGCCTTCTTTTTCGTTGCCATTGCTTCCAAGCATACGACAGCGCCGAGTAATTCCGATAGTAGTAGACAATCTGCTGCCTTTATGATAGTAGTAGATAGTCTACAGCACTCGTATGCCATCCCAAGAATTGCACAAGAGAGAACCCTACAAGAACCGCATTGAGCTTTTGCAGGGGACTTTAGACATGCTGATCCTCACCACGCTGCAGTGGGGTCCGCAGCACGGTCACGGAATCGGCCAGGCCATTCGCGCTGGGTCGGGAGAGCTGCTGCAAGTGGAAACCGGCTCACTTTATCCGGCCCTGCATCGCCTGGAAAAGCAAGGCTGGCTGTCTTCGGAATGGAAGGTTTCGGACAAAAACCAAAGGGCCAAATACTATCGCCTCACGGCAGCCGGGAAGAAACAGTTGCTCGCCGAAGAGAGCAAGTGGAAGTTGCTGGTAGGGGCCATCGCCGGGGTGATGAAGCCGGCCCAGTGAGAACCAAATGGCGCGCCATCCATTCAAATTTCTCTTTCGACGCCAGCAGCTGGAGCGTGACTTGGAAGACGAGATTCGTGCGCATCTCGAGATCGAGAAACAGCAGCGCGTAGAGCGCGGAGAGACGCCGGGGATCGCGGAACAAAATGCCCGCAGAGCGCTCGGAAACGAGCTCATGATCAAGGAGGTCACTCGCGAAATGTGGGGCTGGGTCAATGTCGAGAGAATATTCCGCGATCTGCTGTACGCGCTCCGCCAATGCAAGCGCTCTCCCGGTTTCGCCTCGGTTGCCATCCTGTCCCTGGCGCTGGGCATCGGCGCCAACAGCGCGATTTTTTCCATCCTGAATGCGCTGCTTTTCAAGTCCTTGCCCGTGGCCGCGCCGAACCAATTGTTCCTGCTCCGGCAGCAGTCTCGTGCCATCGTGCCGCAACGATTTTCTTATCCCATGTTCCAGCGCTTCCGCGATTCGGGCTCCGGAGCGGAAGGAATAGCGGCGATGAGCCACGTGCTGCGCGCGCAAACGTCCATCGAGGCCGGGGTGCAGCCGGAGATGGCGCCGGTCCAACTGGTGTCCGGGGAGTTTTTCCCGGTGCTCGGTTTATCTCCGGTGCTCGGGCGATTGCTCACCCCGAGCGACAACCAAAGTATCGGCGGACATCCGGTCGCGGTGATCGCTTACGGCTATTGGCAGCGCGCCTTTGCGGGATCCTTCGACGTAATCGGACGAACCATCCGTGTGAACGGTTCGCGATTCAACGTGGTCGGCGTCGCGCCGCGGGATTTCCGGGGCGTGTGGATTGAGGCGCCCACCGACATTTGGATTCCGCTCATGATGCAGGCGAGCGTTCACTACGCTCAGAATTTCAGCGACCACCAGGATGCGGATCCCGAAAAGCCGTGGATTCCGCAGGAGTTCATTGAATGGCTGGACGTAATGGTGCGCGTGAACGCGGCTTCGGCCCCTGCCATCCAAAACCGTCTGAATGGCACGTTTCTCCATTTCATGGAGACTCTGGCGGGAACGATGGACGCCGATACCCGGCGCTCTTTCCTGGGCCGTAATCTCACCTTTGAGCCGTTCGCTCACGGGCTGTCCAACGCGCGTCAGAGGTTCGCATCGCCGCTGGCGGCCATCCTGGCGATGGTGGCGCTGGTGCTGTTGATCGCCTGCGCGAACACCGCCAATCTGCTGCTGGCGCGAGCGGAGGGCCGCCGTCGCGAGATTGCCGTGCGCTTGTCCATCGGCGCCAGCCGGGGCCGGTTGATCCAGCAATTGCTTACCGAAAGCTTTCTGCTGGTTGCGGCCGCCGCCGGGCTCGGGCTGCTGTTGGCACGCTGGGCCAGCGAACAATTGGTACGCATGGCGTTCGGCGTCGCGGCCGGCAGCCGAACTCCATTCGCCCCCAGCCTGGACTGGCGCGTTCTTTTCTTCACCACCGGAGTTACAGTCGCCACCGGATTGCTGTTTGGCCTGGCTCCAGCGTTCCGTGCGACCAACATGGAGCTGGGGGCCGCAATGAAAGCCGCTTCGCGAAATACGCCCGGACGTTTCGACTTCCGTGGAGCTAAGTTTCTGGTTTCCGCTCAAGTGGCTCTCTCACTGGTGGTGGTGTTCGGCGCGGCGCTGTTCGCCCGCAGTCTTCGCAATCTGGCGAAAGTGGAACTTGGATTCGATCGCGATCATGTTTTGACGGTGTTGATCGATCCTCGCGCGGCCGGCTATGATGCCGCGCAATTGCCGGGCTTGTTCCAGCGCCTGGTGGAGCGGACAGAGGCCATCCCCGGCGTGCGTTCGGCAGTGGTGTCCATGTGCGGCCTCGCGGATGAATGCCGTTCCATTCATGGCGGCGAGAAAATATCCGGCTACCAACCCGCTCCCAACGAGGAAATTCGAATTCAGGAGAACTACGTCGGGCCGGGATATTTTTCTACAGTCGGAATGCGGCTGCTGAATGGCCGTGATTTCGAGCCGGCCGATAGCGGCAACCGGTTTGCTGTCGTGAACCAGGCATTGGTCCGGAGGTATTTTGCGAATCGCAGTCCGCTCCGGCAGCGCCTGGGCGACCACTTGGAATCGGAGATCGTCGGCATCGTTGCGGATGCGCGGGTGAACACGGTCCGCGAGGAAGCGGTTCCCATGGCTTATTATCCGCTCCGAGGAAACGTGGCCTTTGCTGAGAGTCTGGAGGTTCGGGCGGCTGGAGATCCGAACACCGTGGCCACCGGCGTTCGCAAAGCGCTGAACGCTGCCGCGCCCGATCTTCCCATCGATCGCATTTCGCCGCTCGCGCTCCAGGTGGATCGTAGCTTGAATCCCGAGCGCATGGGCAGCGTCGTGACCGGCGCTTTCGGAATATTGGCTCTGGGCCTCGCTTGCTTCGGACTCTACGGTGTTATGTCCTACGCAGTTTCCCGGCGGACATCGGAAATCGGTGTTCGCATGGCTCTCGGTGCGCGGCCTGGTAACGTGTTGTGGGATGTTCTTCGAGAGGCGCTCGCTCTCATCGCGCTCGGCCTGGCCGTCGGTCTGCCGGTAGTACTCTTTGCTTCCCGATCCATCTCGGCGCTTCTTTACGGGCTCCAGCCGAACGATCCCGCCACGCTCGCGATGACCATCCTGATCCTGACCTCTGTCGCTGCCTTTGCGGCGCTCTTACCGGCCTGGCGCGCCTCAAGAGTTAGCCCGATGACAGCCCTGCGGCACGAATGAAGTTTAATGAGCCGCCACAGCCCTTGCCTGGCTGCGCCACGCGCTGCCTTCAAGCGTTGGCTCGAACGCCTCTGGATGCAGGATCTCCGCCAGGATCTGGAGAGACTCCACCAGTCGCGGTCCCGGACGATTGAAGTACTGATTGCCGTCGGCCAAATAAACTTGGCCTGTTTCGACGGCGCGCAGCTTCGGCCATTCCGGCCTACGGTCCAGCCAATACATTTCCGCGCTGGTGCGGGCCAGGTCGAAGCCGCAAGGCATGCTAATGATGACATCCGGATCGGCGTCCAGTAATTGCTGCCAGGTCATCCAAGGCGAATGGAGCCCTGCCTCGCCGAACAGGTTCACTGCGCCGGCCATCTCCACCAGCTCCGGGACCCAGTTGCCGGCAGCCATCAAAGGCTCGTGCCATTCAATGCATGCCACACGCGGCCGCACGGGCGATGTGGACGCGCGCATAGAAATAGCTCGCATCTTAGCCTGAAGATTCGCGACCGCTTCCTCGCCTCGTTCCGGGACTTCGCAGGACGCCGCAACGCGCCGGATGTCGGTCCAAACATCGGCCAGCGAGTTCGGCTCCAGTGCCACCAGTTTCGGACGGCTGGTTACCCAACCCGTCAGTGCCCGCTCCACGTCTTCCAGGCTCACGGCGCAGACCCGGCATTGCGTTTGAGTGATCACGTGAGTCGGCTGCAACGCGTCCAGCACTTCGCGTGAGACCTCGTAGACTGAGAGCGCACTCGCAAGCCGCTCCTTCACTCGCCTGTCGATTTCGGCGCTCGATCCCTCCGTGGGGAAGGCCGGCGAGGTGCAAATCGGCAGCGCGAGAATCTCCGGCGGGAAATCGCATTCATGCGAGCGGCCCACCTGATATTTGCTGAGTTCGAGCGAAGCAACAATCTCGCTGGCGCTCGCGATGAGCGATACGATACGAGGCATTTCTTTACGATATGCGTTTTATCATTTTGGGGTTAATCTGGATAGCCACGACCATCCCGCAGTGACCGAATTTTACCGCATGACGGGATTTGGTCATCCTGGATCGGGCTTACCTGGCGTTGATCCGACAGGTGGGGCGGTGTGAAATACTCAAGGAGCCGGTCGGGAGGGAGTTCAGTAGGGGTTCTAAAGAAGTTTTCTTGGTTTGGGAGAGTACGACGGGGATTTTACTGAGGAACGACCTCTGCTCCTTGAGCTTGATTTGATTTCACGCCTGGACAGAATGCACGCGCCTAGCCAAAACCCAAATGTGCTTATTTCAGAGCTAAAGTGGCCCCCAGGGGCTAGAAAAAATTACCCGGTTGGAACCAGCGCAGTGCAAATACGGAACAGATTGCCGACCCTACTACCACTCTGGAACGTAACGAATCCCAGAAAGTGTTGCTTGCACATGACGAAGCCACGTAACCTGTCGATATTTGGACTTGTAACGTCCGCTACTTGGTCGGTTCGGCGACTGACGAAACGCGCTGGACTTTGCCGCCCTGCGCGTCCTCGATGGCAACGTGATTTACTGCGAGCGTGATGCCGAGCGTCTGGTCTAGCGCCACACGCGCGTTGCTGAAATCCACCAGCGCTGCAATCTCGGCCGATTGCGCGGCCACCAAGTCTCGTTGTTGCTGCACAACGTTGAACGGAGTAGACGCTCCCCCCGCCAGCTTCTTTTGTTCCGCATCCAACAATTGCTCCTCGAGCACCCGGGTTTGGACCGCGGCGCGATGACGCCCTCGGGCCTGCCGCATGGCCACCAGATAATTCGATACATCCACGGCCACCTGGTTGAGATCCTTGCTGAGTTGCACCTGCGATTGGCGAAGCTGCAGCTGGTCGATCGCGTAGTCGGCCTGGGCCTGATCATTCCGCAGCGGGGTCTGGAAATATGCCGCAACGCGGTTGGTCGGGAAGTCTCGCCGCAAAACCTGGCCGAGCGCGGTGCCGATTCCGCCGTTGAAGTAAGGGTTCGACGTTTCCGTTCCAAAACTGGTAACCGACGTTACCGGTGTTCCCGCTAACCCCACAGTACTCTCCGTACCAATCCCAACCAGTTGAGGCAGAAGTCCGTTCTTGGTTCCCAGCGCCGAAATTTCGCTGCTGGTGATACCCATCCGCTCCGCTGCCAGATCGCTGCGATTGGCCAGGGCTGTTTGCAGCAAGTCTTTCAAGGGACGCGTCTCATCTGTCTCGGGCACCGCGATCCGATCCAACGGAACAATCTGGACCGAAGCGAGCACTGGATCGGCAAGGCCACGGCGGCTCAAGAGGTTCTTTAACTGTAGTTCTTGTTGCCGCAGATTCGTTTGGGAATTCACCAGGTCGTATTGGGCGCTGGCCAGCTGGGACTCAGCCGTTATGACATCCAGCCGAGCCAGGGTTCCGGCACGCTCTTGTATCCCGCTGTTTTCATAGAACTTCTGCGCTACTCCCACCGCGTTGGATTTAGCCTTGATGTCTTCATAACTCGCCGACAGTGCATAGTAAAGATTCAACACTTGGTTGACGGTATTGCTCACCTGCGTCTTGAAGTTGAGCGCGGAAGCTTTGACGTTCAATTGGCTTACTCGAATGGTTCGGGCGTTCACCGCGACTCCGAAGCCACGCAGCAGGTTCTGCTGGAAAGTCAGGGTCAGGCTGGGCGCCGACGAGGGATTCAAAACGTCGGTGGGGGCGTTCTCATTCAGGTAGCTGTCCCGGTAGCTGACCGTGACGTTGCCGCCAATCAAAAAACCTTGCGCGTACGCAAAGGATGAGTTTCGGGTGTTGGATATGAGCACCGGCAGGATGCTTTGCACGGTGTCCGATTGCGGCGCGGTCTGATGGCTGAACACCGTGTTGTACTGAATCACCGGGTCCAGGGTCTGTGCGATGGGACCAATTTGCGCGATGGTGGCATTCGTGGATGCGGTTCCATTGCCTCCGTTGCCGCCCGTGTTCACGCCGGCCGCTGCCTGGCTTCCAACTACGCCCTGGCCGTTGGCTACGTTACCGGCCTGAGCCGCGCTGCTGGGCACGCCGGGTAACGCGCCGCCAGCTTGCGACCGCTCCAGTTGCCATTCCGAGAGAATCGGATTGTAGCGCGCCACCTCAATATCGAGATTGTTTTCGAGCGCGAGTGCGATGGCATCCTGCACCGTCAAGTAGAGCATCCCGGCCCGGACCAGGCTGCCTAAGCGTCCGGAATTTTCCAGCCGAATGGGTGGAATGTCTGGCGCCAGGTACGGACGCACCGCGACGAATGCCGACGGACGAACCGGCTGGATGGCCGGCTCCTGGGCGCCGAGCAACATCATCGAGCACAGCAGACTGACCGCGATCCGCAGCGTCCTCATGGATGCACGTCCGCTGGCAACGTCGCCGGCAGTTGCGACGGCCGGGAAATATTGCCCGCCAAAGCTTCCTGGAAGGTGATGTTATTGGCTTCGAGCGTTCGGCCCAACGCCACATCCAGCCCAATGCGTGCGTGGCTATAGCTGGCCAGCGCCTGCACCTCCGCGCTTTCCGCGCTCGCCACGTTTTGCTGATCCAGCACCACCTGGTATTCCGTTGAGGCTCCTAGAGCCAGCCGTTTTTGGTCGGCTTCGAGCGTCTGTTGCTGCAGGGCGCTGGCCTTGATGGCGGCGGCATATCGGGCGCGCGCCTGTTGCAGAGCGATCACCGAGTTCTGCACGTCCACGCGAACCTGATTGATGTTTTGCTGCAGACCAAGTTCGCTCTGCCGCAGCTCCAGTTCGCTGGTCACGTAGTCGGATTGTGCCGCGCGATTCCGCAGCGGAATGTTCAGCGCGATACCCGCCGAATAATTGGGGTAATTGCGGCGGAACATCTCGCCCAGCAGGTTGCCATAGCCGCCCGCCAGATACCCCACCCCAGGCGTTTGCTCGCCGAGCGCAGTGATCGGTCCGGTGAGCCCGTTGTTGGTCAATTCCGCAAAAGCCTGCAAGGTGGGTTTCAAGGCGTTCTTGATTCCTACCAGGTTCAACTTATTGCTGTCGATATTCAGGCGGCTCTGCGCGATCTCAGACCGGTTGGCGAGGGCGATGTCGAGCAATTGATCCACCGGCGGCGTATCGTCTTGGGCCGGAATAGTGATGGTGTCGAGCGGGATAATATGCGCGTCCACCAGGCTGGAGCTCGCAATTCCGTTGCGGCTGATGGCGTTCTTCAGCACTGTTTCCTGTTGCAGCAGGTTGGTTTGCGACACCAGCAGATCCTGCTGGCTGACATAAACCTGCGCCTCGGCGCGCGTTACTTCAATGGGCGCCAGCGACCCCGCCTCGGCCTGTTTCTTGTTGTTGTTCAAGAGCTGTTCGGCCGCCGCCAGTTCGCGCTGCCGGGCGCGCACGTCCTGCCAGAACTCCACCAGATCCCAATACAAGTTGAGAACCGACGACACCGTGGTAGCCACCTGCGATCGAAACTGCAGATCCGTCACTTTAATATTGTTCTTCTGCACCCGGATGTTGCGCCCGTTCACGGCCGATCCGAAGCCGTACAGCAGGTTCTGGGTGACTTGCAGATCCAGATAACCCGTGGTGTAGGGATCGATGCTGAAGAGCTGGCTGTTCACGTTGGTGTACTGGTTGTAGTAAGTGAACTGAGCGCTCATACCGAAATCCCAGGCTTGGTTGTAAATCGCTTGCAACGTGCGAGTCCCCTGGATCAAGGCGGTGGTGCCCGTCAGGATGGTGTTGCTTTGCGGGCTGGTGACATGAGCCAGGCTTCCGATGACGGTGAGGGTGGGATCGAAGGACGAGATGGGCGGGCCCAATTGCGTCACGATGCCTCCGCCTGAGCTCACACCCTGGCCGGCCGTGCCCACTGTGCCAATGTTGGTAACCGTCACTCCCGTCAGGCTGACGCTGGATGGTCCGGCAGCCACGCCGACGCCCACGTTGCGCAATGCCCCGCCGGCCCGCGCACGTCGCAACACCTCCTGAGCTAAGAGCGGGCCGTAGCGCTGGACTTCGATATCCAGATTGTTCTCCACCGCCAGGGCCACCGCGTCTTGCGCCGACAAATAGAGGTTCCCGGCATGCAGCAGGGAATCCAGGCGCCCGGTGTTCGCCAAGTTGGCGGGCGGAACCGGCCGCTCCCGAAAGGGACGCGTGAGTCGCAGCAGCGACCCCTCTGCCGGGTCGATCCTGACCGCGTTTTCAGCCCAGGCGGGGCAAGCCAATAACAGGAGCACGGACCATGGTTGGCGCCAAGAGTGCATTCTGAAGATACCTCAACTTGTTGAAAATGAAAACAGAACTAAGGCCTTGCGTTTTCACGATGTTAGCATGTTAAGAGTTGGCGAGCACTAACTTGCAGTAGTTACACCTTCCGTTAAACTTGCATGCGGCGCATCAAAATCCTGGTTTCCTACGACGGGACCGACTATCACGGCTGGCAGGTGCAGCCAGGATTGCCGACCATCCAGGGCGTGCTGGAACAGGTGATTGCCCAGATCGAAGGGCGCTCCGTGCAGGTCGCCGGCTCCGGCAGAACCGACGCGGGCGTGCATGCAATCGGTCAGGTAGCGGCCTTTTCGATCGAGAATCCCATCCCTGTGGATAACTTGCGCCGGGCCGTCAATCGGCTACTGCCACGCGACATTCGCGTGCTGAGCGCCGAAGAAGCCGTGCTCGATTTTCATCCTCGCTTCCAGGCCAAACGCAAGACTTACGAATATCGCATCTTTCGCGGCGAGATCTGTTCGCCATTTGAACGCCGCTATGTCTGCCATCATCCTTATCCGCTGGCGACTGAGGAAATGATGGCCGCCGCGCCGCTGCTCGAAGGCGAACACGATTTCACGGCGTTTGCCGCGTCGGACGATCGCGATGAGTTGGAACTGTCGAAAGTGCGGACCATTTTTTGCTCGCGCCTGACGCTCGAAGGCGATCGGCTGATTTATCGCGTCACCGGGAGCGGATTTCTGAAGCACATGGTGCGGAACATCGTGGGCGTGCTGCTCGAAGTGGGGAAGGGAAACGTGGATCGCGCCGGATTCCTGGCACGACTGCAACCCGGCTGTGCGATTCCGGCCGGGCCTACCGCGCCGGCGCGGGGTTTGTTTTTGGAGTCAGTGGAGTATTGACTTCACTAGCCAGCTTCGGGCCCGGAGCCACGCCGCTGGCGTCCGACCCGCGAGATGACGGCCTTCCATTCGCTGCACTCCTGGACTGCTAGTCTTACTAAGGGTGTCACTCTGACACCTGCATAACCGCAGCATGGAACTGAAGCAGCGTAGGCGCTACCGCAGCATGGAACTGAAGCAGCGTAGGCGCTATAGTTTCGGAGACTTTAGTCTGGACACGACGACGCGATCACTCACGCGCGACGGTGTGCCGATACCCTTGTTTCCCAAATGTTTCGACCTGCTTCTCTACTTAGTTGAAAACCCTGGCCGGGTGATCACCAAAGACGAGCTTCTGCGCGGCGTCTGGACCGATGCTTTCGTGGAAGAGAGCAACCTGAGCCAGAACGTCTCGCTGCTTCGCAAGGCGCTGGATGATCGCGGAAATTCCCCGCGCTACATCGTGACTGTTCCGGGCAAAGGCTATCAATTTGCCGCCACGCCAGCTACTCAGATTTTCCAAGCGACCGCTGTGGGGCAGGATTTCTCGTTGCATGTCATGCCGGGGCGCGGCCCGGCCGTGGTGCACGAACCTGATTATGACGAACAGCCTGCGGCTCCGCTTTCAATCAGTAGCGGATTGCCCAGCCGGTTCATCAACAATTGGAAAATGGCAGCGATCGGTGCGTTCGTGTTGGCCGCTGCCGGCGCTTGGATGGCGTACGCATATTTCCATCGCCGCCCGGCTTTTCTTGCTCAGAGAATCGTGGGCGTCGTCCCAGCCGTCGTGGCTCACCGCCGTTCCGTCGCAGTACTCGGTTTCCGCAACCTCTCTGGCCGCCCGGAGGAGGCTTGGCTATCCACGGCCTTGGCGGAGATGCTGAGCACAGAATTGGTGGCGGGGGAAAAACTGAGGCTAATTTCCGGCGAAGACATCGGGCGGACGAAACTGGAACTTCATTTGGCCGACGCCGACAGTCTCTCGCGCGACACGCTGGCACGGCTGCGCAAGAATCTGGATAGCGACTTGATCGTGCTTGGCTCTTATGCCGCCGTGGGAGAAAAGCCGGACACTCGCATCCGGCTGGACTTGAGGCTGCAAGATACGGCGGCCGGAGAAACCGTGGCCGATGTCGCCGTCACGGGCGGCGAAGCGGACCTGTTTGATCTGGTGTCGCAGGCTGGGTCGCGGCTGCGCGAAAAACTTGGTGTCGAAGAAGTTTCTCCCGTGGAAGCGGTAAGCGTTCGCGCCTCGTTCCCGGCTAATCGGGACGCCGCGCGGCTTTATTCCGAGGGGCTGGCCCGGCTGCGTGTATTCGGCACCTCGGAGGCCAGTGATCTTTTCGAGCAGGCCATCGCCGCCGATCCCAAGTTCGCCCTGGCCCACTCCGCTCTTGCCGAGGCTTGGTCCTGGTTAGGCTACGACAAAAAGGCGCAACAGGAAGCGCGCCAAGCCTTCGACCTGTCCGCTAATCTTTCTCGGGAAGAGAAATTGCTAGTGGAAGGACGGTATCGTGAAATCGGTCATGAATATGACAAAGGAATCGATCTCTACCGGACGCTGAGCGTTTTATTTCCCGACAACGTCGACTATGGGCTGAAGCTGGCTGACGTCGAACGCCGAGGCGGCAAAGGCCACGATGCCCTGGCCACCATCGAGTCCGTGCGCAAGCTGGCGCCTCCGGCGTCGGAAGATCCCAGGATCGATTTAGGGGAGGCGGACGCTTGGGACGCCCTGGGTGAATTTATGCAACAGGAGCAACCTCTATCGCGCGCCGCGGAGAAGGCGAAGGCAGAGGGGTCGCGCCTGATTCTGGCCCGAGCAAGAAGGCAACAGTGTTGGGTTTTGGGACACGCCGAGCGGATTCAGGATGCGATTGCCGCCTGCCGTGAGGCCCGCGATATTTTCGCTGCCGCCGGAGACCGCCAGGAGGAAGCTAGATCCTTACGCACCTGGGCCGATACCATCGCTCGTATGGACGCTCCCCAATCCATCCGTCTTTACCAGCAGGCGCTGGACATCTTCCGCAAGAACGGATCGGAACGCGGCGTAGCGGGAGTGCTGAACAATCTGGGCAATTTGTATGAAGCATTGGGCGATGCAGCCTCCGCCGAGAAAATGCAACGCGAAGCGCTGGCCGGGTTTCGACTCGTGGATGACAAGGACAGCCAGGCTGCGGTTAGCGGAAACATCGCGAACGAGCGAATGGATCAAGGGGACCTGCGCGGTGCAATCCAGTTATACGAAGAAGAATTGCAGCTGGACCGGGACCTGGGGGACACCCGAGGCACCGCCTTCGCAATTAACGACCTTGCAATTGTCCACCGCTTGCAAGGGGATCTTGCGAGCGCCAAGCAAGGATTCGAAGAAGCACTCGCTATCTGGCAGAAGAGCGGTGATCGGCTCACCTCCACTTATGCTATGCGGGGGGAGGGCCGCCTCTTGCTCCAGGAAGCCGATTTTTCCGGCGCCCGCGCGCTATACGAGAAGGCGCTCGGCATCCAGACCTCCGCGGGTGATCAATTGAACATCGCTGTTACTCATCTTCGGCTCCTGGATCTGTCGCTAGAGGAAGCCCGCTCGCCACAGGATCAAGAGTCGGCGGTGCGACAGGTGATCGACGTCTTTCAAAAACAAAAGAGCCACGACGATGAGGCCGAGGCGTGGAGCGTCCTGGCCCTCGTGTCCCTTGCGAAGGGTAACGCGGCAGCAGCGAAAG
>JBEKLB010000135.1:0-14727 GCA_050010415.1 Bryobacteraceae bacterium
GGAGTCCCATAGGGCGAGCAGTTTCGTGTAGTCACCCTTGGCGGCATCCGCTTCGGCCTGCTGGAGCAGCCCTGACAACTGATCGCGCATGGCCGGATCGACAAACTTGCCGCCCACCACGAGTTTGTTTAGCTCTTCGGAAACATCGGAGAATTTCATCGCCGGCGCAGCCGCCGGGAAGATCACGAAGTTCGAATATTCCGATAGCAAACCTTGTCCATTGTCCGACTTGACCTGGTAGGCGTATCTGCCCAAAAGGGAGGCGGCTGAATCCGCGTAGGTCAGCTTGTCGGTCACGCCAATTTCATCCCACCGGCTGGAAGCGTTATAGGCTGCACTGCGATCTCCAACCCCGGCAATCTTGACATCAATGGGGTCATACGACCGGCGGAAAATATGGTACTGCTGGGCCCCGCCCGACGGCGCATCCCAGGACAGCAGAACGCCTCCCGGCGCCCCTTCTACCTGGACGTGCATAGGCGGATTCGGCTGCACTGCATCCGAGGAACCAGACAGCGTGCCCGACGTGGGCAATACGTCGGGAGTGGTATTGGCGCCTTTATAAATGTTCAAGCCGAAGAAGGGGTTTGCACTACCCAGGAAGAGGCCCAATGGAGTACTGACCAAAGTGCGTACCCCCATGTTATATCCATCTTCAAAGCCCTGCTGGTCCACCTGCGAGAAGTAGGCTCCGTCTTGGGTCCACCACAGGTCGAAACCGTATTCGGATTCCCAAGCCGAAGCACCTTTCTCATAGCGAAGAAGGACCGATTCGTCGAACGTTCCAACGTAGAGGCGGCTATCATGGACAGCCATTCGCCACATGTGTTGGTTTAGAAACCAGTCAAAGCCTATGCCCAGACCGGTGAGCGAATTTTTCTGCCCGTTAGGCGTCGAACGCGACGTTCCGGTAATCAAGTCCCAGGTGTTGTCACTATGGATGCGGAACAGTTCGGCGCCTTGATTCGCAAGAGGGACTCCACGCCGCACACCGTCTCCTCCCACGTAAAGGTAGCCGTCGTATACCTGCATACTGAGGGCAATGGGGTCGGCGTCCGGTGTCTTGTACCCGCCATTCGCCAGAACAGTGGTATATGTGTACGGCAAATTGCCCACCGGGTTAGTGTAGGCGACTGAGAATCCAGAGTTAATGGACTGGTTCACGAAAGTCACATAGAGAAGATTGTTGAATATGCCGATCTCGTAGGCCGGCGTTAACGGGCTTGAAACCTGCTGAAAAGTATTATCACCGAGCCATGGGGTTGGCGACTGTATGACCGTGCCTTGTCCCTTCCAATCGACAGCCATGGCGAAGAATTGGCCATTCAGGGTCTGCATCCCGCGAAAACAGGTGTTGTCCAAGTTGCCCATGAACGTGCCCGGGTCCTGCGGAACCGGCGCGAAGTTCACTCCATCAGTGCTGCGCAGCAGACGCCCACCGGGCACTCCCGGATGGATCGCCTGCGACGAGCAGCCACCTACGTAAAGCGCCTCGGTGCCGTTGGCTTCCTCGTAAATGAACATGTCGCGAAAACCGATATCGGGAGGGACCATGTAGGGGGGATTTGATCCGGGCACAGGAATAGTCAGCGGCGATTGAAAGACCATCGTCCAGACGCCGGTCGTGGGATTGAAAGACCAGATCTCGGCCTGCAACATCAGATCGGCGGGATCTGCGGCACATATAATATCGGGATCGGCGGGAGGGTAGGGTTCGCTGGGATCGACTAAGTGTTCAGACAAATCGGTGATGCATTGCTCGGAACGCGCGGTTCCCACCAAGAGGTTGCCGTTGTACCACGCCATGGACCAGGCCCAACTATTTTGGCGGTCGCCAAAACCTTCCGGCGCAATTCCCTTCCAATTGGCTCGAAACAATGGTGCATATGTGCTTTGGGCCATGCCGCCCTGCGCCGCCAGCAACAGCAGAAACATCCCGGCAACAACAGTGCTGAACCACCGGCTTTTTCCAGAAAGAACGCTTCGAATCATATTATTCCCCTCTTGCCTCGCGAAATACATTACCCTTTTTATGTCGTTTAAGATAGATTTCCACGGGATCGATCACTGGGTCGTGATTTTGGTTACGAAGGCATCCGCTGCCCCTCCACCATAGGTGGTTTGAAAAGCCCCCGTCGTCGTCGGGAAATTGGACGAACTTGTATTACCGACCACGGTGGTGTTAACGCCCTTATTGCCGACCGCGACACCGAGGATAACGTCGCCGCCCTCTCCGCCCAGGTAGGTGGAATAGAACACGCTGGGAACGTAGCTGCCGCCGGACACAAAGTTGGCACCGGGCTCAAAGTTGACTATGAATCCATCGTAGCCGCCGCCGTTGGTGCTCTGGAGTGCATTGGTGACCGGGAAGTTGGTGGAATTCGTCGTTCCAACGACGAACGCGTTGCCGCAGCCGTCCGTAGCAACCGCCTTCGCTTCATCGGCGCCGGAACCTCCGTAAAAACTTGAAAACTTGAGAAGCCCCTGGTTATATACTTGCACCCACGCGTCATAACCACCCGCGTTCGTACCCTGAATCGCATTCGGAGTGGCCGGTAAGTTAGTGCCGTTGGTGTACCCCACGACCCAGATAGCGGGGGTAGCCGCGGGAGTACAGGACGTATTGCCCGCGAAGTATGCGATCCCCGTAGCGGCCGTAACGACCGCAGCGGCGTTGCCGCCAAAAATCCTCGTTACCATCGGCCCGGCCGCGCCGGTGCTGCTCACCGAGGTCAGGAACGCCTTGGTATTGGTGCCAGTGGTATGCGCTTCCCCAAACCCCGTGGAGGTGGTGGAACCCACCAAGACCAGGGCATCGTTTTTGGTGTTGGCAATCGAATTGATGTTGTCGTTACCCGACCCGCCGATGTACGTGGAGTACATAACTCCGCTAATCGTTGAGTTGAACTTCGTCACAAAGCCATCGGTCCCGCCCTCGTTGACCGCCTGGATGGGATTCGTGGTGGGGAAGTCGGTCGAAGTCGTGGATCCCGCTATGACAATATTGGCCAGGCTATCCAAGGTGATCGCGGAGGCGCTATCGTTGCCGCTGCCGCCCAGGTACGAGGAGTAGTGGATGACGCTCGGGAATTCCAACTCCGCGATAAACGCATCCGCGCCGCCGGCGTTCGCGGCCTGCAGGGGATCCACGGTGGGCAGATCCGTGGCGGTGGTGGTGCCGGCCACATAGACGGATGGAACCAGCTTTCCATTAGGCTGGAGCAGCGCGAGCGCGTTCACGTTGGTGTTTCCCGTAGTGCCTCCGTAGTAGCTGGAGATGAAAAGCTCGCTGCCGTTGCCCTGAAAGAAAATCACGGAGAAGAACGCTTGCGTAGAGCCGGCGGCGCCCGGAAATGCGGGGAAGGGTCCGGCTTCGGAGCCATTGGTGGGGAAGTTGGTGGAGGTGGTGTTGCCTGCGACGAAGGTGTCGCCCAATGCGTCGACCGCCACGCACGTAGCCAGATCCTGTCCGCTGCCGCCAAGATATGTCGACCAACTGAACGTCGGATCGATCACCAGCGTGTGCTCGCGGTCGTAATTCGCGATGGCGAACGATACTTCGTGATCCGAGCGTTTTACGAAGTGCCCTGCAATTTCGCGGCGCACTCCCGCGATTTCCTGATAGATTACCGGTTTGTGGTGCCGCACATCGCCCAAGCTGGTGTGCATCACCAGATCGCCGTTGGAATCGAGGCGCACTTTGGCGCCGCTAACCCCGAATCGGATGGCCTGCGGATCGGCGCCCGGGGCTACCACAAAATCGTATTCCAGCTGCTGTTGGTTGCCGTAGTAAATCAGATCCACTCCGGAGTAAATGCCTTCGTACTTCACCTTCGAGAAGGTCGGGATATCGGTTCGCCACTTGGAGCGATCATTGCCGATAAAGGAGTTCACCGTTCCGTTCAACCGATCTTCGGGAGTGACGCGTGGAGTTTTCGCGCCGAGCATCTTCATTCGAATTGCGGCTGATTTTCCCGAATTGTGAGTCAACACCAAGACCGACTCGTCAGAGGTTAGAAAAAGGCCGTAACCTGAACCGCGCGAGAACGCTTTCACCTGCGGGTCCGTCTGGCCCGCATTCAATTCAAAGGCCAGGGGCAACCGCGCATAAAGGGCCGCAGCCTTAATCCGGGTTTGGGCATCCGTCTGGTGGCTGGTAACAATATCAGGGCCGGCGAATATGAGTTGCGTGGTAGCCACCACGAAAACACTGAGGGTGCCAAGGCGATTCATCTTTAGCATGTCGTTGATTATATGGTGTCGCATACTGAACCAACAAGACTCAAAATGTGGACAGACGAATGCAATAGTACTAGGACTCTGTTAGTAATTCAATGTTCGACTAGTTGCTCAAATTACTGGGGCGTAGCGTAAGGTTGCAATGGCCTACACGCGCGAAAAACCGCAGGCAGCCAAGGTGTTAAGGCACTCCGGCACGAGTGTTGTTTCCCTAGCGAAGATGCAGGGCCGATCCTTTGCTAAGCTTAATCTTACGATGATCTAAGGCTGATCTTACGATATGCTAAGGCTGGTCCTTACGATAGGGTCATCGCCAGGCAACGCTTACGCGGATTCGACCAGCTCTTCGATTCTGCGATTAATGAACTCAGGCTTCTCCCGCATCACCAGGTGACCTCCGCCCTCGATGACGTCGATGGTTTGAGGATGCAGGCGCTCGCACAATTCGCGGCCGCGTGCCAGCGGAATCACTTTATTGGCCGCTCCCCAAAAGATGTGAACGGGAGGAAAACCGGCGGGCGGATGCACCTGATCTAAAGACGCAAAGCTCGACCAGTTGCTGAACAGGTTGATCAGGCAAGAGCCCTCGCCTTTTTTGCCGTACAGTTGGTGGAGATGGTGGAGAAACTCGGGATTCTCCTGGAACGCTTCGTCATATTGTCCCCGGATGATGCCGCGATGCAGTATGCCGCGAGACATCAGGAGGTCCACAACCGGCTCCATGATGCGCCGCATCAGCGGCCGGCCGGACACCATCTTCACGGTAGGCTCGAGATTTCCGCCCACCACCGTGTTTTCAGTGGCGATATGAAACAGAAAAAGGCGCTTCACCTTTTGTGGGTTTGCGAGCGCATAGTTCAGCGCCATGGCCGCACCGGTGCAAGTGGCGACGATGGTGACCGGCGCCAGGCCGAGCGCGTCCACAATCGTGGACACCATGTCGGTGTAGAGCGGCAGCGAATAATCGACCTTGGGACTGTCGGACTTGCCGTAACCTAAGCTATCCACCGCAACCACGCGATATTTTTGCGAAAAGTACCGGATCTGATGTTCCCAGATGTGATGATCGTTGCCGGCGTTGTGGAGAAACAGCATGGGCTCGCCCTGCCCGTGCTCGTAATAAGCCACCTTGTGGCCACGGAATGTAAGCGTGCGGTCGGCAGGCAACTGATCCCCACTGGCGTACATTTGCTGGGTGACGGTGCGGGTAAGCATATCTCGCCTTATTTTCGCGCCATGGCGCACGTCGACGGGAAACGGCTCGCGATAAATCAAGATGTCGTCGATGGCGCTGGTGTTCGGATGCTGGGCCGCGTAGAGTTTCAGGTCGGTTGCCAGCTTTTGCTCGCTCTCCGAGTCTTGAGCTTGGCCCGTGCGCACCGGCTCTATCAGCACGATGGAGCGCTTGAGCGAAGAGCTCGCCACTGGAACCCCCACCAGCGCGCTGCGGTTTACGCTGGGATGCTGGTTGAAGATCGGTTCCACCAGATCCGAATAAAAGTGGCCGGAGGCGGTTTCCAATCGGTCCGCGATGCGGCCGCAATACCAGATGCCGCCCTCTTCGTCCAGGTATCCGGCATCGCCCATGCGATGCCACAAGCCATACGAATCCTGAATTTTGGCCTTACGCGTGGCTTCCGGCTTGCCGTGATAGGCTGGCGTCACCACCGGGCCGAAGACGCAGATCTCGCCAATCTGGCGCGGTCCAAGAACCAGATCGGAACTCCAGCGTTCAATGGGCTGGCTGCTAATTCCGATGATCTTCACCATGATGCCTGGCGCCGGCCGGCCCAGATAAGTGCCCTGCCCATCGCGATTCTGAGGAGACCTGGCGAGCAGTTCGCGGCCTGTGGCGTAGCTGATGCACAGGGCTTCGGTAGCGCCATACATCACGTGCAGGTCGCCCTCGGGCTCCGCCATCACACTCTGAACGCGCTCCACCAGTTCGATGGGCACCGATGCGCCGGTGGTAAGAATCTTGCGCAGATATGGGATCTTCTCGCCGCGCGCCGCACAGTATTTCGAGAGATTGTCCACCACCGGAATCTGCATGAACGCGACGGTGGGTTTTTGCGCGCGAATGATATCCAACAGGCAGGCCGGATCGGCATCGCGGGGGTAACGCGGATCCATGTCCGGCGTAATTACAGTAGCGCCGGAACCGACAAAATAAATGGCAAACGCGGGATGGCAGGCCAGGCATCTTTCGCTGGGCCCGAGGCCGAGTGATGCCTGCATGATTTGAATAATGGCCGCGCCGTTCGCGTGCGTATAGACCACGCCCTTGGGCGAACCCGTGCTTCCGGTGGTGAATACGATAGCCATCGTATCGCTGGCCCGCGTAGCCGCACTTTGAAATGGCCCGTTGTTGGGCAAGCGCAAAAAAGATTTGAGCGTGGGTCCGCCGAGTGGCGCAAAATCGCCCACGGTGACTGAGCGCGCGATCGTCCGGAAAGCTTTCCGGTATATGATTCGCAACGGCTGGGCGAGCGGAATGGCCACCATAACGTTCGGCCCTGCGTCTTCAATCGACTTGAGCTTTTGTTCCTTGCTCGCGCCTGGATCGACAACCAGCGGCACTGCGCCGACGTGCCAAAGCGCCAGAAAAACCGGCACCAATTCCAAGCTTGGCTTCATCAGGATCACGGCCAGGTCGCCCTGCTGGATGCCTGACGCGCGCATTCCGCGAGCGTATTGCTCGCCCAGTTCCTGGCAGCGGCCGAAGGTCAAAGACTGGTAACGATGTGCGGTCTTCTCGTGACCGCCTTTTTCATGATGAGCCACTAGTTGAATGGCATCGGCCGGGCGCAGAGCTGCCACCGTAGCGAATTCGCGCGCCAGATTCAGCTGCGGATTCTCGCCAACCGGCATCGGCTCGATGGCGCTGCCAACTACTTCAGTCATCTTTTATCCGGGCCCGCATGCGGATCGATCGGCCCATCGTGATTTTTCGATGACTCCATCGGTATTCAGACGAGTGTAGCATCCCCCAGCTTACAAAATTTTCCATCTCGTACCCGTCTCGGGCCTTGTGGTACTGGAACTCCTCTTCGTTCCGTATGTCCATTCCGGGCGAAAGCATTGTCGAACGTTGCCAACTGGCTAACGCTCATTGCAACACGGTTCCCGAAAACAGCGAAGATCCCGGATAAGCGAAAGCGCTTACTTGGCCCGTGGTCATCAGCGTGAATTTGACTATGTATCCCACACTCGCATCGTGCATGGTGTTGTCGGCATTCACATACTCAGCGATCAAATAGTTTCCTGTCCAATCCCAACCGGGATCGCTCATGCTAGTGATCGGATTCCCCAGCGGACGCAGATTGTCATAGAACGTCAACTGCGTCGTTTTCCCCACGGTGGGTGGGCCGATAGCTAGGTCAGTGGGACCGGAGACACCCCCGCACAGGCAGAATGGAAGCGTGCTGGGCAGATAGGAAGCGTCAATGCCTACCGCTATATCCCCTTGCGTACGAACCGACCAGTGCTCTTGATAGGCGTTAAACGGAGGCAGGTACTGGTAAGCTTGAGTGCAGATGTTGTATTCGAGGATGCTGGTGTTATTGAAGCTCCCGCTGCCGTTGTTGATGCTTGTCACGAAAATCGTACAAGTGGAAGGCTCGTCGCTCAAAGGAAGCGCTCCCGCGCCTTCGTACCAGTTGTAAGCGCCAGTGCCGTCCCCGAGCGGAGGAACATCTGTTTCGGTGACGTTAGATAATGTCGGAGCACCGGAGGATGGCAGCGTAACGCTCGCCCAGCGCAAGGTCCCGTTGAGCCGCTCGGGGGTGACCATGGTGGCACCCATGACATACATGCCGTAAATCTTGGTTTGGTCCGGCGTGAAATACCAATGAAGCACTCCGTGGTCGTCGTCTACCCAATTCGTCAGTGCAGCCGGGTTGACCGTGCAGGCCACACCCGCTGCACAAAAATGTCCGGTGTTGTCGCCCTCGATATTCATCTCGTAGCATGTCGTATTCGAGACACGGCATATCCACAGGCTGTACCCGAAGCCAGCTCCAGGCTTCGCCTGTTGCTCGGTACATACGCGGCTTGATTGTCCATTTGCCGCGACTATAATCCAATTTCCATCCGGGGAGTAGCGTGGTGTGCTGGCGTTGTAGGTCAAGTAGGCAGGAAAGTTGGTATATATCGCTGACAGATTCGTTTGGTTGGCCCCACTGTTTAATCCCATTGAGTACATCGCGGAACATTGTGCGGTCCCCGTGGCCCTGATGTATAAAACCTCTGCCCCGGAGTTGGCGGTCGCGCAGGTCGTCGTTTGGCACACAAAAGGCTGGGCTGCTCCGTTTGGCCCCAAAGTCGCCGGATCGGGCGCGAGATAATATGTTTCGGCTGTCAGCGAAGGCCCGACAGTTATCAGCGCGAGGAGCGTGATCAGAAGCCGCTGCGTCATTGCCGTGTCTCCAGCGCCGCGATGCGCGCTTCCAGCGCTTCTAGTTTTTTCTGTTGCTCCTGGATCGTTTTGATAGCGAGCGTTAGCACTTCGCGGTCTTTCCAGTTTTCCAGTTGGCCGTCTTTGTCGTAGCTTCCAAGCAGGGGGTCGATCGCGGCCGTCCAGTCGGCGATCATGCCAACGTCGTGCATACCGCTCACCGCATCAATGCTACGTGTGCCACGCTTCCAATCGAATGTCACTGGGCGCATCCGCATGATCTCGGCAACGGCGCTCGCCTCATCCAGATCTTCAATGTTTTCCTTTAGTGCGAGCAACGAGCTGCCGCACGTTGCAGTGGCATAGGTGAGCGTCCCGGTTCCGGCAGGTCCCAGGCATGCATAATATGTCCCGGTGCTATTGGATATACCTTGGAATAACACCCCTGAGCCGCTAACCGTCAAAGCTGGAAGAACCCAGGTCCCTGCGTTGGTTACGCTACCTACCGTGCTGTATGCCCCACCGTTGATGGATGCTCTAAACAACAAGCTGCTGGTTGTGGCGCCTGCATTAGTCGCGGGTTCGTTTAGAAACTGGAAGCAATCCGTCTCACTCAGCGTTGAGCTGGAATTGTAAGCGGTTCCACAAATATTCTCTGCAGGTGCATACTGCGCTGTCGCGCCAGAAATAGAAGCGGTTGGATTCAATAACGAAAAGCCCGCAGTAGGCGTAGCGCCAAGCGATGTTAGATTTATTCCTGTCGCGAAAGGAATCACGCTGGCAAAGCTCATGGGCGTTATGTCGCCCGTGACGGTTGTCGTTCCGGTTCCTGCGCTGTTAGCGACAATCGCGGACCCACCGTACGTCGCAGAGACCTCAAACTGGGTGCTCGACAAACCAGTAGCGATCACATAGCAAACTTGAGGAGATGCACACGGAGAAAAACTCGTGGGGTAACCGCCGCCTGAGTTGATAAAAGAGAGGGCGGCACCGATAGGAAAGCTGTTCGCGCCGGTAATTACCGCCGAACTGTTTGTAAATATCACGGTAATTGTCACAGGACCGGCGAGAACAAGACTCGCAGTGGTTGGGGCATACTGGGGCCATTGTTTGAACCATGAAGTAAGACTGGCTGCATTTGGTCCGAGCTCGCCAACCGAATTTACCGGCAGGCTTATGCAGGGAGTGGGAGTACAGGTGAGTGGCGGGACGGTGGTATTTCCAACCTCGGCAATCAGGCCGGAATATCCATTCGCGTTGGCCACCTGGAACGGACTGGCGACTGGGCCAATCGTCAAGCCACTGGGCAGCGTAGTCGAACAGCCCAAAGAACTAAGGATCCCAGACGGGCATCCCGAACCAAGGCCTGCTGTCTGCGCAAGACAGGCCGACGAGAACAAGAGAAATGCGCTAAGGACTTTCATCTTAGTGAACTCGACAAACTCATACCACGCCAAGTGCAAGCACAACGCTCCCCATGAATCCCCCCGTTTCTCGCTAAAAGCGTGAATCAGCATGGTTAACCTGCGCGTTTGCATGCGCATGGTGAGATTGTTGAGCTCTAGGTGTTAAGTGAAGATTCTCTTCGGATCGGGGTTACTGATGACTGGCACTCGCTCCGTTGAGTCCCAGCAGGCGGCCCGGTTCGGTACACTCAGTTCGGTGCCCTTTACAACTGCTTCCTGCCGAGGTACCGTCAGCCACCGCTCAGTGGGTCTCATCGACCCAGGATTAGCCGGCTCCCTATTCGGCGTACCTTCGCGAAACGGAGGACTTATGGGAACGATGAAACGAATGCCCTTGGCAGTGGCGTGCGCGCTAGCTGTTATGACTCTGGCGCCTGTCGAAGCCCAGGTGCAAGAGTTCGTGATACACAATTTCACATTTGCGACGGGGTGGAGTCCGACGCCGGCGGGTGTTACTCTCGCGCCAGACGGTATCTACGGAACTAGTGAGTCTGGCGGCACATCAGATGACGGTGTGGTGAACAAACTGGACACCGCCTTCCACTACACCGTGCTGCACAACTTCACGGGCGCCGACGGTGTTGGTCCCAACGTAGGCGTGATCCGCGACTCGGCCGGTAACCTCTACGGGACTACGTCGTATGCCATAAATGGCGGCGCCCGCATGGTGTACAAGCTGGACGCGGACGGTAACTATACGGTGCTGTACCGCTTCCCGGAACGTATTTTCCCCGACGGCGTGATCCTCGGGCAGGATGGTCTCTATGGCACTACGGAAACAGGGGGCACAGCGGGTGATGGCGTGGTGTACAAGCTGGATGCCTCAGCCCATTACACCGTGCTGTACAACTTCACGGGCGGGGCCGACAGTCGGTTTCCCCAGGGCGGCGTGGTCCGCACCCCGGCAGGCAACCTGATAGGAACTACCTCTCAAGGTGGGAGCGTAGACTACGGCGTAGTGTTCGTGCTCACCGGCGTCGAATGACGCCAGCGTCCGCCGCGCGCGTTTGCGAGCGGTCGCGCGACGGCGAAGCCCGGCTAGTTTTCTACATCCTGGCCGTAATGAAAGCGGTCGAGGTAGGGCTGCATGGGGCGGAGAATCTGGGTCCGGTATCGTACTACCTCGGGCAGCAGGTTGGTAGGGCGTTTGTCAATCAAGGCCGCGTAATCGACGGCGGCATCCGGTTCGATCTGCAAGAACCGCAGAATGGCCTCGATGCTGGCGGAAGGGTTGCGGCATATATCTTCATAGCGGAAACAGATGGCGTCGGCGGCTGGGATCGAGTTGAAATTGGCCATGAAGTAACTGCCTGCGCGCGCCACATGCCGGGGCACAATGTACCGCCAGAGCGGTAGCGGGCCGGAGAAGACTTGCCGCATGAACTGACGCCGGATACCGGAATCCCATACGCGCGGATACCAAGGGGCGATAAGCCGGTGGTATTCGTTGGGCGCTCCCATCATTGACCGGATGGCGCGCAACTGCGAGTTGATAACGGCCAAGGGATGGCGCTGAAGGAAAATGAGCTTGGCTTCGGGGAAGCTCTCTTTCAGGGAGACGAAGCTCAGCACGTCCCAAGGGTTCTTGAGCAGGACCGGCTTATCGGAGCCGCCGATCAACCGCAGCTTTTGACACAATTCCACCAGGCGGCCGCGGTTGGAGGGCCGCAACCGGGGGCGGGGGCTGTCTTCGATGACGAATCCGTACTCTTCCGGCAGATCGGGTGTGACGCGGACGCCATCGAATACACGGTCACTTGTACCGAGCTCGGCGAACCGCTTTTCCAGATCGAGCCGCGCAGTCTCGGTGCGTCCTTCCATGAAGTGCGTGACGATCTCGTCGTAGTGGATCACCTGGTACGCAGTCAGAACGTGGAAGCACCCGGTGGCCGCCAATATCTGATAGAGAAGAGTGGTACCTGAACGGTGGTCTCCCACGATGAACACCGGGCGAAAATCGAGTTTTGAGAATAACGGACCGTATTGTGCATCCATACTGTAAGCTAGTGGTTTTTCAGCATCTTAGGCCGGCCGCGACGGTCTCAGGCGTTTTCAAGGCGGACATCCGGTAGTACTGAAACTGTGTTTTTGGCTCTCCGTTGCAAATTCCGCGACAGCGCGTTTAGAATGTTCCCATGCGTTTACCGCCAGCTTTCAATCTTATGCTGCTTCTGGCGTCTGGCGCCAGTAGCGGGTCCACCACATGCCCAACACCATGACCGCCACCGTTCCCCCCCTCGTTTTGGATAAAAGCCTCGATCAGCCGTATTTGGAGAGGCTGAACGGGGTGGAAGTGCGTCCGGTTTTCATTATTGCTCCACATCGCTCCGGCACAACCCTGCTATATAGAATCCTGGTGGAGAGCGGGAGCTTCAATGCGGTCACTGTCCACCATATCCTGAACCGGCACCGTCTGCTCCAGTTACATTTCACGAATCAGGACCAGGCCGCACGGCAGGAGTTGAACCGGATATTTGAAAGCAAAGGGATTCGGGACGAATCGATGAACTCCCGGGAGTTCGGTTCGGACGTTCTCGAGGAGTACTGTTATGCCCTCGATCACCAGGGCCGCCGTCCCCGCCTGGCGCCGGACAACGCGGAAGAGTTCAAGCTGTTCTCGAAGAAGCTCCAGGTGATTCAGGATTTTTCCCGTCCATTGCTCCTGAAGAATCCATACGATGGTGTCGGATTTCTGTATCTCGCGGAGGTTTTTCCAGATGCGCGCTTTGTCTTCATTTACCGTAATCCGGTGGACGTGATCAATTCCAAAATCCGGCTGAACCGCCTGCTCCTCAGCAAGAAATTCGAGTATCACGCCATGGTAATTCAGGAGTACGCCCGGCTTTTCGAAAAGCCGATGAAACTGGCGATGGCCCGGCTGGTGTTTTCCAGCAGGCTTCCCCTGATGACCGAGTTGGTGTTCCGCGATGTGTCCCGGAGCTGTGATTATGTGCGGGAGAACGTGGGCAAACTGGGAGAGAAAGCCATGGGCGTGACCTATCCCGAACTATGCGCGGATCCCACCCAAGTGGTGCGCCGTGTTCTGGAGTTTTTGAAGTTGCCGACCAACAGCCGGGATTATTCCAATATGATCCGCAAGCGCGAGTCCGATATCCTTCCGGAGGTGGAGCAGCTCCGGCGCCGCATCGAAAAGCGAAACCAGGCTTACTGCGAGGCGTTCCACGTCTGAAGCTCTGGATTAGGATGGCGCGTGCCTGTTGCGTTGGGAAGCCTACGGCCTTACGGAAAACACGGTGCCGCACCCGCCGTATTGTTCGCAAACTATGCTCGTCGTATTCCCCCCGGTCGCCGCACTTCCGTACAGGGTTCCGTCCGGTCCCACCACGAGAGCCCCTACGGGGTTTGTCCCATCATGGCCGCTCAAAGAGTGCAGAACCGCGTGGGTCCACGGCCCCCCGGAGGAGGTGGGAGGCGTCAGCGCGAAAACCGTTCCCGAGTTGAAAGCCCCGCCTGCCGAAGTGGTTCCGTAAAGCACTCCATTCTTTCCGAACACTACACCCCCTGCTGGTGTGTAACCATTGCCGTCGTTCCCAGGGAACGCATACAGCACTGTTTGCGTCCAGGCACCTCCGGGCGACGCCGGCGGCGTCAACGAGAATACGACGCCGCAGCCCGGCCCACAATATGTGCCGTTCCCTCCTGCCTTGGTCGTCCCGTACAGCACCCCGCCTGGACCCAGCAAAAGTGTCGATTCCGGGTCGGCCCCGTCGTCGCCTGTAAAGGCGTATATTGTGTTCTTGGTCCAAGGCTGGCCTGCCGACGTCGGGGGCGTCAACTAGAAGACTGTGCCCACCCTGACGGTTTCAGGGTCGTTCTTAGTGGTCCCGTAGAGTACTCCCCCCGCCCCGATGACCAAACCTCCATAGATGTAGGGTCCCGTGTTTGGGTTGTGGTTAAAGCTATGAAGCGAGTACTTTGTCCACGCAGCACCGGCTGAGGCAGGCGGCGCCAACGCCCAGACCGCGCTCTGTACTGAAGTGGTCCCGAATAACGCTCCATTAGGACCGATCGCGACCCCCGACAGCGGCTCATAGCCTTCGGCGTCGCCCTCCTCGAAGCTTGCAAGGAGAGTGGGGGTCCATGCTCCGGCCGGCGACGATGGGGGTGTCAGAGAAAATACTGTGCCACCGTTCCCTGACAGGGCACCGCATTCGCTTGCCGTACCGTAGAGAACGCCGCCTTTCCCGAACGAAACTCCGTTCGGACCGCAGCCGTCGTCGATGCCCCCCGCGTAAAAATAGAAAAGTATGGTCTCGGTCCAGGCGCCGCTCGGGGATGTTGGCGGCGTCAACGAGAACACTGTCCCGGCGCCCTGAGGGAAACAACAGCCTCCCTCGTTGGTAACGCCATAAAGGACCCCGTCTTTGCCTAAGACGAGGTTACCTTGTGGACCGGCCCCGTCGGTTCCTCCATAGCTCGACCCACCGCCCTGAAAGGTGTGAAGGACCGCAAACGTGGGCGTCTGAGCACCCGCGATGCCAGCCACAATAAGGAGCGTCGTAAAAAGCGCTCCTAGATAGGTGAGAGTCTGCAGTCGATTGTTCACAATGTACCTCCTAATCCTGCGCGATTCAATCCTTGCGAAACCAGGCTTACTGCGAGGCG
>JBEKLB010000136.1:0-14693 GCA_050010415.1 Bryobacteraceae bacterium
CAAAGCATCCTATCAAAGACAATACCGCTTTAGATCCTCTCCCCAACCCATTTATGCCGAACACTAGAACTACAAAGCATGCCGCTATCCCAACGCAGGCAATCAAACCAAGTGTGAAGTTCTGTGGAAGTCCGACAGACTGCGTGAAAATTTGGTACAGAGCCAGCATCGTTCCTACGACAAAGGCGACTGTGCGTCCAGGAAGGCGGAGACTTCGGATCTTGGCGATGAACGTGGACGGAGCGTCGGACATTTGCTCGAACTTGTACCAAGAGTAAATGGCCATAATGCCCTGGATAACAGCGCCGACCATCGGAGCGTAGCGCTCCGTAGTCGCGTTATGCCATGCGGCCATACTTCAGCATCCTCTCGGCCTGAACACCCAAGCTTAGCACCATAGGTGAGCCAAGTACCTCGGACTCCGTATTGTGCCGTACGGTGAGGCAAGTAAATTAATGCCTTCGCAAATGGCACGGCCACCCAGACCACGTCAAACACACCCAGCCTGGCCAGCTTGCAGCTCACCGGTGACGGTGCCTATCGCACGCCTGAGACAGTGGCGAGCTTCGCACAGGGCGCTCAGGCCATTGAGCGGGACGAAGGCCGATACGTGGCATTCTGGAAAAACTGGTGGGAGAACAATCGGACTAGTTTGGGGTATTAGGGCTCGGGTATTAGAGCGGACTCAGTTTCTCGACGCGTATCATCTCGACATCCGATGTCGCCAGAACCCCAGTGTCGAGCATCTCTTCCACGGCTGGAACCAGGCGGCCCAGATTCTCGGCGGTATCCACGATGGCAATCACGATCGGCTGATCGTGCCGCACCAGATGCGCGCGATGCAATTCCGCGGAATCGCCGAAGCCTTCCAGTCCCTGGAAGACCGTGGCGCCGGCCATCTTGAGCTCACGGCATTTGGCAATGATGGCTTCCACCAGCGGCTTTCGTCCATAGCGGTCCGACTCCGAAATGTGGATGCGTAAAAGTTTAGCGGGTTTCGGCGCCGCCATCGTGCGTTTCCTCCTGGGCCAGGCTGCGAACCAAACGGACCATGTCGACGTCCGAGATCACCAGCAACCCATCTTCGAGCATCCCCTCCACCATTTCGGCCGCGGCAAGAATCTTCTCGGGAGTATCGATCACCGACAACATGATCGGCAGGTCCCGCGAGACGTGCAGAAAGCTTTTCTTGTGCTCGTGCCCCTTGGCTCCATATCCCAGGATTCCCCGGTACACCGTGGCTCCCGCGATGTCCATCAGGCGAAGTCTCTTCACGATGGCATCGTAGAGCGGCTCGTCGTGCCATTTGTCGGCCTCGCCCAGAAATATCCGCAGCATCTTGGCGGGCCCCACCTTTCGCTGATGGGGCAGCTTCGGCTCCTGCTGCGACGAGGCGCGGGTTAGCTTAATTACCGTGGTATCTTGCACTTCAATGAGACCGTCCGTGACCATCTCATAGAGCGTGGGCAGCAATTCTTCTACTCGTTCGGCGCTCTCGACGAACTCGATGCGAATAGGGAGATGCTCGGCTGTGGCTTCCATGCGCGCGGTGTGTAATGCATGATGAGAGCCGAAACCGGAGAACGCCCGTGTCGCGGTGGCGCCCGCGACGCCTTTGTGGAGCAGAAACGCCATCAGGGCGTCGTGCAGCGCCGTCATGCGGTGGGGCGCGTCTTCGTTGATGAAAATCGTAACCTTCTTCGCCGGACCTTTAGTCAGCATTCCATCCCCTTTCCTAGCGACGCGTGGCCAAAACCGCTCCCAGCCAAACGCCGACGTATCCGACGATCACGCTGCCCGTCACGTAAAACAGGCCCACCCAGCGCGCACCATCGCGCACTGCGCGATAGGTCTCGTATTCGAAGCTGGAAAATGTGGTGTATCCGCCCAGCACACCCACCACCAGGAACAAGCGCCAGTTGGGATGGGGCTGCCATCGTTCGGTGAGCAGCGTCATCAAGACGCCGATCAGGAACGATCCCGTGACGTTGATCACGAACGTGCCGAGCGGAAAACGGCCGCCGTACTTGGCCATGATCCACGTGCCCGCCAGATGGCGAGCCAATCCGCCAAGCCCGGCGCCAGTTAGGACGGCGAGATATTTGTCCAAGCGCGCTCATCTCCTTCGACGTTTTTTGGTGGCTTGCTGAAGGGGGGGTTGCCAACACACCCACAGCGAGGCCACTGTAGGAGTCATTGGCCATCGAGGGACCGCCCGAGAGGACGGTGCGGGACGGCATTGAGCGGACTCCACCGCTTACTGCTCTTCCAAGATCATTGTAGCTGCTGGAGCGCCCAGAGCGCTTGTTCGGCCACCAGCGGATTCTCAAATGCGGCCAGGTGTTGCAACGGCTCGCGAAACTTTTCGAGGCCGCTGTTGCCCATCGCGATAGCAACATTGCGCAGAAATCCCGCGTACTTGGCCCGCTGGATAGGGCTGCCACGAAAGCGCGATTGGAAATCGTCTTCGGTCATCCTGGCCATCTCTTCCAGCTGGGGCGCAAAATGGCGAGCCTCAAACGCGGGCTCCTGGGCCACCGGCGCGCGCATGTTCCAGGGGCAGACGTCTTGGCAGATATCGCAACCGAATATGTGTTGGCCGATGCCCGCCCGCATCTCCTCGGGCGCCGCACCGTGCAGTTCGATCGTGAAGTAGGGAATGCAGCGCCGGGCGTCGATTTCGTAGCCGTGAGCAGCAATGGCCTGCGTGGGACACGCATCGATGCAACGCGTGCAGGTTCCGCAGCGGTCGGGCGGTGGGCCGTCGGATTCCAGTTCGAGCGAAGTGACGATCTCGCCCAGGAAAACCCATGAGCCGATTTCCTGATTGATCAGGCAGGTGTTCTTGCCAATCCAGCCGAGGCCGGCTTCGCGCGCATAGGAGCGTTCCAGCAACGGCGCCGTGTCCACGCAAATCTTATATTCGTGATCGGCGCCCAGCTTCCCGGCGAGCTGCTCCAAACCCCGGCGCAGCACGTCGTGATAATCCTCGCCCCAGGCGTAGCGCGAGATCCAGCCGATGCCTTCTTTACTGATTTCCGTGGAGCGCGGCTGGGCGCTGTTATAGAGCTTGCCAACGCAAATGATGGAGCGCGCGCTCGCAAGCAAGAGCTTGGGGTCGGTTCTGACGGCCGCCCTACGGTCAGTCAGATAGCCCATGGCGCCCGCCATTCCGCGGTCTACCCAATCCAGATAGCGCCGGCTGTCGTCGGGCAGCGGCTCGGCAACGGCGATGCCGGCGAGCTCGAAGCCGCACTCGCGCGCCAGGCGCTTGATTTCGATTGCCCTCACGAGTCCATCATATGTAGAAGGGAGAGTGGATGCAGATAGGCGGGCTGAAGACCATCCTTGTCAAGGAAGGACATGAGCAGGAGTTCGAAACACTGTTTCGCGAGCTTCGTGCGGCGATACGCGATGGCGAGCCGGATTGTTTGTACTATTCGCTGCTCAAATCGCGGACGAATCCACGCGCTTATATTGTGGAAGAACAGTACCGCAATGAAGCGGCATTCGATCTGCATCAAACCTCGCCTTACGGGAAGATCTACTTTCCGAAGATCCGCGCGATTTTGGAAAGCATTCAGGTTGAGTATTTCGACGTGATTGTTCCGTGAGCGGGGGCGAGGCGGGTACACTGGTTCTTTACCCATGAAGCTGAATAGTTACACCATCACACAGGGCAAGGACCGCGCTCCGGCACGCGCGTTCCTGAAAGCCATTGGCCTCACCGACGAGGACATGAAGAAGCCGTGCATCGGCATCGCGAATACCTGGATCGGCACCATGCCATGCAATTTCAAGTTGCGCGAGCTGGCTGTCGACGTCGCCGAAGGCATCCGGCAAGCCGGCGGCACGCCGATGGAGTACAACACTATCGCGATCAGCGACGGCATCACCATGGGCACCGAAGGGATGAAGGCGTCGCTCGTGAGCCGAGACCTCATCGCCGACTCGATTGAGCTGGTGGCGCGCGGCCATATGTTCGACGGCATCGTCGCGCTGGTGGCGTGCGACAAAACGATTCCGGGCGCGGCCATGGCGCTGCTGCGGCTGAATACGCCAGCGCTGATTTTGTATGGAGGGTCCATTCTGCCGGGCCATCATAACGGGCGCGATCTGACCATTCAGGACGTCTACGAAGCCGTGGGTGCGAATTCGGCGGGCAGGATGTCGGACGAGGAGTTCCTGGCGATCGAGAACTCGGCTTGTCCCGGCGCGGGCGCGTGCGGCGGGCAGTTTACAGCGAACACCATGGCGACGGTCATGGAACTGATCGGCCTGTCGCCCCTGGGGACGGCCGCGGTACCGCAAGTTGACGCTCGCAAGCACGGTGTTGCCGCGCGTTGTGGGCGGCTGATCCTGGATCTGGTGAAGAATAATCTGCGGCCGCGCGACATCGTGACGCGCAAGGCCATCGACAATGCCATAGCGTCGGTAGCCACCACCGGCGGCTCCACCAATGCGGTGCTGCATCTGTTGGCAATTGCTCGCGAAGCCGGAGTTCCGCTCGGCATCGACGATTTCCAGACCATCAGCGAGCGCACCCCGCTGTTGGTGGATCTGAAACCGGCGGGCAAATTCGTGGCGGTGGACGTCGACAAAGCGGGCGGCATTCCGGTGATCGCTCAGCGGCTGGTGGAAGGCGGGTACGCCGACGGATCGGCCATGACGGTGACCGGCCGGACGCTCGGCGTCGAAGCGGCAGAAGCCAAGGAAACGCCCGGCCAAGAGGTAATCCATCCGCTCGACAAACCGATCAAGAAGAGCGGCGGATTGGTGATTCTGCGCGGATCGCTCGCGCCCGATGGGTGCGTGATCAAGGTGACTGGGATCGAGCGCAGCGAACAGCGCGGCCCGGCCCGCGTGTTTGAAACTGAGGAAGCGGCCATGGCGGCAGCCACCAGCGGGAAAATTCACGCCGGCGACATCGTGGTGATTCGCTACGAAGGGCCGCGCGGAGGGCCGGGAATGCGCGAGATGCTAGGGGTGACCAGCGCGATCGTGGGCGCCGGGCTATCCGAGAGCGTCGCGCTTCTTACCGATGGACGGTTCAGCGGGGCCACGCGCGGATTCTGTGTGGGCCATGTGGCGCCGGAAGCCGCAGTCGGCGGGCCGATCGCGGCCGTGCAGGAAGGCGACACCATCCACATCGATATCGCAAATCGCACCATCAATCTGGAAGTGCCCGAAAACGTGGTGCGGGAACGGCTCGCTAAATGGAAAGCGCCGGAGCCGCGTTACCGCTCGGGCGTTTTCGCCAAATACGTTGCTCTAGTGGGATCGGCTTCCGAAGGGGCGCTTACGACGCCTGCGTAGATGCGGGCGTTGCCACATGGGCGTCCAGCATCTTCTGCACGTCGGTCTTGCCGACGGCTCCAACCTTCTGCTCCACCACCTTGCCGCCTTTGAACAGCAGCAGCGTCGGAATGCCGCGCACGTTGTAGCGCATGCTGGTGGCGCCGTTTTCGTCCACGTTCAGCTTGCCCACTTTCACGCGGCCGGCATAAGCCTCCGCGATGGCGTCGATGGTCGGCGTCATCATGCGGCACGGCCCGCACCACTCCGCCCAAAAGTCCACCAGCACCGGGGCGTCGGAGTTCAGTACATCCTTATCCCAGCCCGCATCCGTAAACGTCAGTGTATTCGCACCAGCCATAACTTGCTTTTCGCTCCCCTCACAATTGATGTAGTAACCGGTTAAAAGGATTCAACCCGCTCTAAGCCGCCGGTACAAGTCTACATACTCGCCGGCCGAGGCACTCCAGGAGAAGTTTTTCTCCATGCCGAACCGCATCCTCAGCGTCCAACTCTCCATATTCTGGAAGGCCTTCAGGGCCTGCCGCACAGTTTCTAATAATGCATCGCCAGAATAGTCGCGAAACTTGAATCCGGTACTATCATCAATGGTATCATCGAGGCCGCCCGTTGCGCGCACCACAGGGACGGTCCCGTACTTGAGGCTGTAAATCTGGTTCAAGCCGCAGGGTTCATAGCGGCTCGGCATGAGAAACATGTCGGCTCCGGCCTCGATGCGGTGCGACAAACCGGCATCGTAGCCTACCCGCAGGCCCACCTTTCGGGGATAGTCCTCAGCCAGCGCGCGGAACATGGTTTCGTAGGGCAGATCGCCCGATCCCAGCACCACCAGCTGCACGTCTTCCTGCATCAGCCGCGCGGCGGCGTCGGCCAGAATGTCGAAGCCTTTTTGGGCGGCGAAGCGCGAAATAATGGCTAGCAGAGGACGGTCCGGATCGTCGGACGGCAGGCCGTACTCCGCCAGAAGCGCCTGTTTGCACGCGCGTTTTCCGGAAAGGTCGCTGGCTGAGTAGTTTTGCGCCAGCGCCGGATCGTGCTCGGGATTCCACTCGTTGTAATCCACGCCGTTGACGATCCCGGTGATGGGGCCGTGGCGGCGCAGGAACCCGTCCAAACCAAATCCGTATTCCGATGTTTGAATCTCGCGCGCATAGCCTCGGCTGACGGTGCTGCTCGCGTGGCTAAAGCCGATGCCCCCTTTCAGGAAATTGACACGGCCGAAAAACTCCAGTTGATCCGGGTTCAGCAGCCGTGAATCGAGCGCGATGTCGGGCAGCGCTTCCGGAGGGAACAGGCCCTGATACCCCAAATTGTGAATGGTGAGCAGCGTCTTGACCCCGAGAAAGGTTGGATCGCCGCTAAAATGTTCGCGTAGGTAAACGGGAGTCAGCGCCGCCTGCCAGTCGTGCAGGTGCAGGATATCGGGCCGGAAAAGATAGCGCGCCACGCCGATGGCGGCCATCGAAAGCACGGCGAAGCGCAGATGGTTATCCGAAAAATCGCCGGCCGGAGTGCCGTAGATCCCAGCGCGATCGTAGAGCGCGGGGCACTCGACGAAATAGTACGTAACGCCGCGCTCGGTGCATGCCCGGATATCCACCATGTAGCCGGGGCCAACGGGAATCCAAAGACTCCGGTAAGCGTCGCGCGTGGCGCGCGGATAATGATTTTCGCGATACGCAGGGAGCACTACGGCCATTTGTTCGCCGCGCTCGGCCAGGGCGGCGGGCAGCGCGCCTAAAACATCGGCCAGTCCACCTGTTTTTGCGAAGGGCGCGGCTTCGGAAGCCACCATCAGGATGTTCATGCGTGCGGGATGTTCATGTCCTTATGAACCGCGTCCAGAACGCCGTTGATGAACGCCACCGACTCTTCGCCCGAAAACTGCCGCGCCAGTTCCAGCGCTTCATCAATCACCACCGCGGCCGGCGTATCCTGGCGGCTCATCTCATAGATGCCGAGGCGCAGGATGTTGCGATCCACGACGGGCATGCGCTCCAACTTCCAGTGCGCCGATTTCCCGACGATGCGCTGGTCGATGTCCGCCGCCATTTGCGAGGCGCCCCGGGCCAGCTCTTCCATGAACGCATCTCGCCCCGAGGCCAGCTCCTCGCCGGACTCGTCATCCTGCTCTTCCATCTCTTGTTCCATGGGCTCATGCTCCATGGACCCGGCTGCAGTTTTGTCCGCGTCGAGCGTGTCGTAGAACGCGCGAATCGCCTCGTCAACCGGGCGCTTGGTCATGTCCCATTGATAGAGCACTTGCAGTGCGCGCTGGCGTGATCGGTGACGGGCCGCCATCTGAACCTATTTTCGCAGCCCGCGAATCAGGTTGGCCATCCGGATGGCTGTGACGGCGGCGTCGTAGCCCTTGTTGCCATGTTTTCCGCCCGTGCGATCGTTGGCCTGCTCCACCGTATTCGTCGTCAGTACACCGAACGCCACCGGGATGCCGGTTTCCAGCTGCACCGCCATCAGGCCGCTAGCTGCTTCGCCGGCCACGAAGTCGAAGTGCGGCGTATCGCCACGGATCACAGCCCCCAGCGCGATGATCGCATCCGGCTTATTGGCTTCAGCCACGGCCTTAGCCGCCATCGGCAGTTCCCAGGCGCCAGGCACCATCATGATCTGGATGTCGGCAGCGGCCGCGCCATCCCGCTCTAAAGCGTCCAAAGCACCTGTCAGCAAGCGGTCCGTGATGAAACTATTGAACTGTGCGCACAGCACGGCAAACTTGAATCCACTCGCGTCAAAATGCTCTTCGATCGGTTTTCCTTCGGTCACTTGGAGTGGATCGCGGAAGACATATGGGATACTTGAGTTTCAGGCCTCATTCTACCGCATGGATCCCGCTTTCATCCGGAATTTCTCTATCATCGCGCACATCGATCACGGCAAGTCGACGCTGGCCGACCGCCTGCTCGAAGCCACCGGCGCGCTCCAGCAGCGCGAAATGATGGAGCAGGTGCTGGACACCATGGATCTGGAGCGCGAGCGCGGCATCACCATCAAAGCCCATGCGGTGCGCTTGAATTACACAGCCGCCGACGGCCAAACGTATCAGCTCAATCTCATCGACACGCCGGGGCACGTCGATTTCACTTACGAAGTCTCCCGGAGCCTGCAAGCCTGTGAAGGCGCGCTGCTGGTGGTGGATGCGTCGCAAGGGGTGGAAGCGCAGACCTTGGCCAACACCTACCTGGCGTTGAATCACAATCTGGAAATTATTCCGGTGATCAACAAAATCGATCTGCCGTCGGCGGAGCCCGAGAGAATCCGCGAACAGATCGAGCAGTTGATCGGGCTGCCCGCCGAGGATGCGATCCTGGTGAGCGCCAAGCAAGGCGTCGGGATTAAGGAAGTGTTGGAGGCTGTGGTGCGCCTGGTGCCCGCGCCCAAAGGCTCGCCCGATGCGCCGCTGCGAGCGCTGATTTTCGACTCGTGGTTCGATCCTTACCGCGGCGTGATCATCCTGGTTCGCGTGGTGGACGGAACACTGCGAGTGGGGCAGAAGATCAAGCTATGGGCCACCGGAGCCATTTGCGAAGTGGATGGCGTGGGCTACCAATCGCCCAAGCCGGTGCCCTGCGACGAGCTTTCCGCGGGCGAAGCCGGCTTCCTGTTTGCGAATATCAAGACCGTTTCCGACGCGCAGATCGGCGACACCGTGACGAGCGTTGAAAATCCCGCGTCTGAGCCGCTGCCCGGCTTCCAGGAAATCAAGCCAATGGTGTTCGCCGGGCTCTATCCGGTGGAATCCCACGAGCACGGCAGGCTGCGCGAGGCGCTCGAAAAACTGCGCCTGAACGACAGTGCGTTTAACTTTGAGCCGGAGAACTCGGTGGCGCTCGGATTTGGTTTTCGTTGCGGATTTCTCGGACTCTTGCATCTGGAGATCATCCAGGAGCGGCTGGAGCGCGAGTTTCAGATCGACCTGATCACCACCGCGCCGGGCGTGCGCTACAAAGTGACCGCGTTGAATGGGGATCTGATTGAGGTTTACAATCCAAGCAAGTTCCCGGACCCCTCGGCTATCAAGCAGATTGAAGAGCCTATTATCGACGCCACGGTCATCACGCGCGAGGAATATGTCGGCGAGATCCTGAAGCTGCTGGAAGAGAAGCGCGGTACGCAGAAGAAGTTCGAGTATATCGGCACCGGGCGCGTGCTGTTGCTATACGAACTGCCGCTGAACGAGATCGTGCTCGATTTCTACGACCGGCTGAAATCGGCGTCGCGAGGTTACGCGTCGCTCGATTATCACCTGGCTGGTTATCGCGTCTCGCCGATGGTGAAGCTGGACGTGTTGGTGGCTGGCGATCCCGTAGATGCGCTGTCCATGATCGTTCACAAGGAATTTGCTTATGAGCGCGGGAAACTCCTCATCGAGCGGCTGCGCAAGCTGATCCCCCGGCAAATGTTTGAAGTGGCCCTGCAAGCGGCCATCGGCAACAAGGTGATTGCGCGCGAAACCATCAAGGCCATGGGGAAGAACGTTTTGGCGAAGTGCTACGGCGGCGACATATCGCGCAAGCGCAAGCTGCTCGAAAAGCAAAAAGAGGGCAAGAAGCGGATGAAGAGGGTAGGCAAGGTGGAGATCCCTCAGGAGGCTTTCCTGGCGGTCCTGAAGGTGGGCGGCGGGGAAGACGACTAGCCAGCCACGCTCAAGTATGGTAGTATGGCTGTATGCCGAGCCGAAAGATGACCTTCAGCCTCCCGGACGATGTCGCGTCCACCTTTACCCGGCGGGTTCCCGCACGCGACCGGTCGCGCTATGTTGCAGATGCCATCGCCGAAAAGCTCGCAGAGCGCGACAAGCGGCTGATTCAAGCTTGCGAAATCGCAAATCAAGATCCTGACCTGAGAGAAATCGAGCGGGATTTCGACGCTATAGTCGATGCAATGCCGGAACCTTGGGAAGACCTCAGCCGGTCAGATGCCCCGGCGCGGTGAGCTCTGGTGGGCGAATCTGGATCCGACGGTCGGTTCTGAGATCGCGAAAACGCGGCCCTGCCTGGTCGTCAGCAACAGCGTGGTGAATGAGCACCGCCGAACGGTAGTGGTCGTTCCGCTCAGCAGTTCGCCGCGCGCCGCCCCTCCCGTGACAGTTGGCGTCACATGTTCGGGGCACCAGGCTGTTGCGGTGATCGATCAGGTCCGGGCTATTGCGAAGGAGAGGTTGGTGCGCCGAATCGAACTACTGAGTGCACAGCATTTGGGAGCGGTAGAAGATGCACTTCGCGAAATCCTCGAACTCGCTTAGCGGCGAGGACCTTCCCTTTGAGCATTACTCGCTCCGGCATCGCGCGATCGCCTGGATCAGCCAAAATCTTTTTGATCGCTTCACCTACACCGTCCGCCATGGATTGATTCACGGCATGCAGCGCAAAGGCGGATTAGGCTGGATGCCGGCCGGCGCAGCGAACAAAGAACAGTTGTTTTGGCGTGATCTGCCGCTGGACGGATTGGTAATTTACGATGTCGGCGCTTTCCACGGCATTCTGACGCTGTTCTTCGCCGCGCGTGGCGCGCGTGTGGTCGCCTATGAGCCGAACGAGATGAATCACGCACGTTTGATCGAGAATATTCGGCTCAACAATCTGACCAACGTTGAGGTTCGCAAGCTGGCGGTTGGTAGCCAGGCACGATCCGGAACATTGCTGTACGATCCCTCCATGGCCGGCGGCGGATCGCTCAACCCGGACGCGGCCGCGGGGGTTTCGCAGTCCGTTCAAATTACAACCCTCGATGACGACATCGCCGCCGCTTCCCTGCCCGTGCCCGATCTGATCAAGATCGACATCGAAGGCTGGGAGCTCCCCGCGCTCGAAGGCGCACGAGCCACTCTCGAAGCACACCATCCCCGGTTGTTCCTCGAGATGCATGGCGAGACGATGCGGGAAAAGAAGCGCAAGGCGAGCGCGATCGTCGCTTTTCTGTGCGACGCTGGATACACGGACATCCTGCACGTCGAAAGCGGTGTGGCGATCACGCCGGGCGATGAAACGGTGGCCGCAGAGGGACATCTCTACTGTCTATGCCCTACCAGCATCTGCTCGCAAACACCGACGGCCAAATCGGATTAGTCACGCTCAACCGGCCGGAGCGCCGCAACGCTCTATCGCTTGAATTGATGACGGAGTTGATCTCCGTCCTGGATGAGCTGGCGGCCGAGAAGAGCATCCGCGTAATTATCCTGGCTGCCTCCGGCAAAGTCTTCAGCTCGGGCCACGACTTGAGCGAGTTGGTGGGCCGAACGGTCAACGACTATCGCCGCCTCTTCGATGTCTGCACCGAACTGATGACCAAGATCCAATCCATCGCGCAGCCTGTGATTGCGCAGGTGCAAGGTGTGGCCACGGCCGCAGGCTGCCAACTAGTGGCGACGTGCGACCTGGCCATCGCGAGCGATCAGGCTGCCTTCGCCACTCCCGGCGTGAAGATTGGATTATTTTGCACCACTCCGATGGTGGCCTTGAGCCGGGCCGTGGGGCGCAAGCGCGCCCTCGAGATGCTGCTCACGGGCAAGCTTGTGGATGCCACCACAGCCGTTGAGTGGGGGCTCGTCAATCGCGTGGTGCCGGCCGTTGAACTGGAATCCGCCACGCGCGAGCTCGCGTGTCAGATTGCGCAGGCCAGCAGTTTCACGGTGGGGCTCGGGAAGCAGGCGTATTACGCGCAGATCGATCTGGATCAGCCCAAAGCATACGCTTACGCCAAGGAAGTGATGACCTTGAACTCGCTCGCACACGACGCGCAGGAGGGGATGTCGGCATTCTTGGAAAAACGCGTCGCGTGCTGGAGCGGAGAGTAGCTACTTCAACTTGTAAATGATCGAGAAGCGCGTGCGGCCTGCTTCGCGATAATTTCCGAGCCATTCGTGCAGGTCTGGAAAATTCGTTATCGCTAGAGCGGGATTCAATGGCCCAAGTCCATCCACGATCCAGACAGGGTCGCTGGCAATCAGTTCGCGGCGGTTGCGCGCAGCCCACTCCGGCGCGAAGGGCTGTGAGCTGGTGAGATGGCGGTCGGCCAGAACGCCGGTGAGCGGCTGCGAATCGAGGAAGCGGCTGCCGGCGGGCATCCGGGTGTAAGCGAAAATGTCGGGGCGATACCCCCAGACCAAGAGCGTGCCTCCGCCCTGTGAATTAAGATCTGCGATCCCGCCGGACGCGGCCTGGCTGTCTTGATTGAGCGCGATATCGGTCCATTTAGTTTGTCGCCCGTGCGCCAGATCGTTCGCGAGCATCACGTAGCGCGGACCAAAGCGCACCAATGGGATCAGGAGCAGCACCAGAATGACAGCACGACACCGGCCTAAGAGCGTATAGCCTCGGGCGGCCAGCAGAGCCATCACGGGCAGGAGTTGGAAATAATATCGGGGAAAGAATCGCCAGCCCGCGGCGACGGCCACGAGCGATAAGAGCAGCCAGGGAATCATTTTCCAGCGGACGCGATTTTCCTTGTACAGCGCGACTGCCGCGCCGACTACCAGCGCAGCTTGAAGCCCGGCCCAGTTTCCGGTTCTGACGAATCCCGTGGCGAATGCGAAGATCTGCTCGGAGTACAGCGCTCCCCAGCGCCATACTTGATCGATATAAGGCCGTCCAAACCAGATCAGTGCGACAATGTTCGGGACCGCGAAGCCCGCGAGCAGCCATGCGGCGCCACGCCACGCGAAAAACAGGCAGGCGGCTAGAACGAAAAATGCCTTGGCATTCAAGAGCAGCGCGATGCCCGCCACCAGGCCACTGAGGAACGGTCGCCCACGCCACGCCAAGTAGACCGCGGCGATGTGCGGCAGCACCATCAACAGATCGGGCGCCAGCGCCATCACAGCAGCCGGAATACCGAATGTCAGAAAGAATCCGAGCAGCAGCGCCGCCGCCAGCCCTTCGCGCGGACCCCATAGATCGCGACCGAACCGCCACAACATCCAGCAGCAGGCGAAAATGAATGCCGCTCCGGCGATTCTGAGCGCCACGCCGGTGCGTGCGTCCCACAGCAGATAAATCAGCGCCGACAACGGCGGCTTGTCGAACCAGACGTCGCGATAGAGCATCTTGCCATGCAAAACCTGGATGGCTGCGGCGGTGGGATAAGCCTCCTCCACCCAGATGATCCCGCTGTGGCAGAGGCGCGCCGCAAGTAATCCAAGGAACAAGAGCGCGAGCACAGACTTGTCACGAGTTATTGCGCTCGGAATCACCTATTGAATATAACTGGGGATTGGCGATTAGGGATTTGGGATTGGAAGTGTCGGCTGACGATCGTGGCAAGAGACTCGATCAGTTCTTACGGGAGCGGCTCCCGCAATACAGCCGGTCGCGGCTGCAGGACTGGATCGACCAGGGGCGCGTGCTGGTCAACGGAGCATCCGAGAAGCGTTCCTACCTGGTGAAGGGTGCCGAGCGCATCCAGGTCCATCCGGGCGAACTGGCGCCGCTCAAGGCCACGGCCGAGGACTTGCCGCTCGAAGTACTGTATGAAGACGCCGATGTCATCGCCATCAATAAACCCGCCGGCATGGTGGTTCACTCCGGCGCCGGCCAGCACTCTGGCACCCTGGTCAACGCCGTGCTCCATCGCTTTGGAAAGCTCTCGAGCGTCGCAGGCGAGCTGCGCCCTGGCATCGTCCATCGGTTGGATCGGTTCACCAGCGGCGTCATCTTGGTCGCACGCAGCGACGCCGCACATCGCAATCTGGCCGAGCAGTTCGCGGCGAGGAGGGTGGAGAAGATCTATGTCGCACTGGTGCACGGGCGGGTGAAGAACGATCACGGGCGGATCAACACGCCCATTGCCAGGGATCCGGTGCGCCGGGTCCGTATGACCGCGCGCCTGGCTCACGGACGGCAAGCCATTACGTCCTATCAGGTAATAAGACGATTCAAGGAATTGACCTTGCTCGAGGTGAAAATCGGTACGGGACGCACGCACCAGATTCGCGTGCATCTGGCTAGCATCGGACATCCCGTCGTGGGCGACAAGCTATATGGCGCACCGGCCGGTGCTTTGGGACGTTACTTCCTGCACGCGCGGCAAATCACGTTCACTAGTCCCGGAACGGGCCAGCAAATCACGGTATCCGCGCCATTATCGGCCGAGTTGGAAGCCCAGCTCGCCACTCTCGAATAGATTGGGTTACTTTTCGGCGCACCGCCAGAAACTAGAGGGCGAGCCGCTGATAACATCAGACTGGATCTGTATTTGACCCATGCCGGACCCTTTGGTTTCCGTCGTCATCCCCGCCTATAACCCGGCCACGTTCCTTCTGGAGGCCATCGCATCGGCAGCGGCTCAGACCTACCCGCGCACCGAAATCATCCTGGTGAACGACGGCACCGACCAACCCGAAAGCCGGGCGATTCTGGATC
>JBEKLB010000137.1:0-14683 GCA_050010415.1 Bryobacteraceae bacterium
TCCGCAAATGATCGGGTGCAAAGGAATCCGCGTCGGCGCGATAGAGCGAGAGCACTCCGATGGTCCCTTCCTGGCTGTTGAGCGGAACCGACAGCGCGGATCGCAGCAAGCTGAATTTCTTCGGATCGTTCAAATAGCCGGGTTCCACCGAAGGGTTTCCGTTGAGAATCGGCTTATTGTGCTTGGCAACCCAACCCGACAAGCCTTCTCCCAGGGGGATTTGGAGCGACGAAAACAACATGCGATCCCGGCCATCCACATACACCGGGCCCAACACATCGTCTTTGCGTTCGTAGACCGCGATGGAATCGCAAGGGATGAGTTGCGTCAGCCGCGAGCTCAATACCGAGAGCATTTCCGCCATGCCGAGTGAATTTCCCAGTTCCGATACCAGCTCCAAAGTGTACTGCGCCTCCCGGCCCGCGGCAGCAATCTGCGAGCGGAAATCGTTCTGTGGATCTTCGCCCGGCGCGTCCGCGAATCCTGCCGCCGGAGCTTTGCCGCGTTCGATTCTGGCGTCCACGGAGAGCTTCGCCGCAGGCTTGTTCAGCCGGATGGCTTCTTCTTCCAATTGGCGATAACGCTTCGCGAGAATCGCCACCACCTTCGGATCGTAACTCTTGCCGGACTCATTCAACACTACCGCCATCGCTTGATCGAGCGGCAGGGCGCGCCGGTACTGCCGGTCCGATGCCAAGGCATCCAGGCAGTCGACGGCCGAGAGTATGCGGGCTCCCAGTGGTATTTCATCGCCCACCAACCCGTCCGGATAGCCGTTCCCATCCCATCTTTCGTGGTGAGCTCTTACGATGGGCGCCACCGAATACGGAAAATTCACCTGCTCCAGAATTTCGGCGCCCACCACTGGATGAATTTTCATCTTCTCGAATTCCTGCGGCGTTAGCTTGCCCGGCTTGGTGATGATGTGCTCCGGCACCGCCAGCTTGCCAATGTCATGCAGTAATGAGGCGGCCCGCAAGGCATTCAGCTCCTCGTCGGTGAGGCCCATCTCTTTGCCTATGTCGAGCGCGTAGTGCTGCACCCGGCGCAAATGTTCGCGCGTGGTCTGGTCTTTCGCTTCGATCGCCAGCGCGAGCGTTTCGATAGTCCGCAGGTGCAGAGCGTTCATCTCTTCGACGTGCTCTTTCTCCTGCTCAACCCGCTCTTTCTCCGTTTCTAAACGCCCGATGTAGAGACGATAGGAACGATAAACCACCCAGGCCACCGGCATCGCCAGCAGCGAGAATTCCCAACCCAGATTCTGGTTTACCCAGTGCACCACGCACACCAGCGTCGCGCCCAACAGGTAATAAGGCAGGGCCCAAAAATAGCACTCCTTCCAGACTCTGAACAGGCTGCGCTTTTCAGTGATCGAAATCGCACCTGAAATCGCGAACGTGTTGGCGATGAAGTAACCGACCGTAGCCAGAAAGAGCCGGAACGGCAGGCTGAGACCCACCCCTTCGGCGAAGTGCAGTGTCGCCTCGGCGAACCGGATCGCGAGTGAAATGGTCGCGAGATTGAACAGCACCTGGTGGAACGGCGGGTGCTTCTTAGCGCTCCAGTAGATTTGCACCAGCGCGGAGCCGATGCCGATCACCATGGTTTGAAGCCCGCCCAGCTCCGCCATTCCCGCCAGGATGAACAGGAAGCTCACCGACAAGGTGCCGGTTACGCCCGGCAGCGTCACTTTCAGCCCCGACGAAAGCAGCGCCAGCAGGAGATAACAGACGAAACGCGTAGAGAACCCCTCGCTGGTGCCGGGCAGCGGTTGCAGCAAGGCCAAGAAGCCGGCGATGATGACCAGGCCTACGAACGTGCTTGCAAGACGCTGCGAGGGCTTCACCCAAGTTCTCCGCGGATCAATTGATTAGCTGCAGCGCGGGTAAAGGCTTCCGCACCTGTTGCGGTGGCGTCGAAAACCCGCGCGTGCCCCAAATGGCATTGCAAATTTGCGTCGAGCTGTTCCAGACTGGCGATGTTCCCCAAATGATCGCGCTCCCTAAATGAGCCATGCCAGTGCTCCCGCTGAATGGCAGCATCGTATTTATATCGGATGCCTCTAAGGTTTTCATGAGCTTCCCCCTGTTTTTCATGATTTTGACCTTTCTATTGCTCGCCGTAAATCCCAATAGTCCCGCCAGCTAAATCAGCCAGCCCGCTGGTACCCCAAATCACATTAGTGCCCCAGATCACGTTTAAGCTGCTGGGTGCGCTGGTGCCCCAGATCACGTTCGTGCCCCAAATCACATTCGATCCCGAGATCACCGATGTGCCCCAGATCACGTTCGTGCCCCAGATTACATTGGTGCCCCAAATCACATTCGCCCCCGAGATGTTATGAATGGTCACCGTCCCGTTCACCGAGTTGTAGGAGGCAATAGGCGAAGCCGCGGATCCACTCGCCAGAGCCGCCGAGCTGTTGAGCGCGTCCCAAACATTGATATAGCCGGCGCCTACCGTGAAAATGTCGTAGTAGTCGGTGTACTGGATGCCGGTCACCGGATCGGTAGCCGTGCTCGACACCGGAAAATTCTTCGTCGATGTCTGCATCAGCAGCGCTTTCAGTTGGTCTGGCGTCAGGTTCGGATTCTGCTGCATCAGCAGGGCCGCCGCGCCGCTCACCACGCCCGTCGCCATGCTGGTTCCGCTCAGTATGAAGTAATTCGTATCCGTGATGTTTCGGGGATACAGCTGGGGTAATGTCCCGTCGCCGAGTACGGAAACAACCAGGTTGCCTGGCGCCACCAGATCGGGTTTTACCACTTGGTCCAGCAGGCTGGGTCCCTTGGAACTGTAGCTGGCAATCCTATCGTCGGAAGTAGTCAAGGTGTTTTCGGTCTTCATGGCTCCCACCGTGATCACGTAGGGGTCGTTTCCCGGAGCGGTGATGGTCGCGTAGCCATCGGTGCCGAACGAATTATCCCGGCCATCGTTTCCAGCGGCCACCACTACGGCGATACCAGCCCTCCAAGCCGCTTCCACCGCCTGGCACAGCGGATCCACTGTGTAACTTTCGAAAATCGGACGTCCCAGCGAGAGGTTAATTACTTGAATGTTGTATTGCGATGACAACTGAATGGCTCGCTCGATCCCCGCAATCACGATGCTGTCGGTGCTGGCGCCGGCGCCGTTGAGAACCACCAGGTTGATGAGATTCACCGCGGGAGCAACTCCGGCATAAACTCCCCAGGATTGGCTGCCGTTTCCTCCCACGAGTCCAGCTACGTGGGTTCCGTGACCATACTCGTCGTCCGTCGAACCGCCGTTGATGATGTTCTCGGCGTGGACCACGCGGAATCCACTGCCGCCTCCAAAGCTGCTCGTGGTCATCGATGAATAGCCGCCGTTGTAGCTGGTGTGAAGGTCTAGCCTGTTGCTGATACCGCTGTCGATGATCGCTACGCCCACACCCGATCCGTTGTATCCGTTCTGCTGGGCGACATCCGCGCCGATGGCCTGAAGCTTATAGTCGGGCGACAATTGACTGGCTGACAATTCACTCGACGATGCATTCACAGCGCGGTCCGGAGAAACGTATTTGACGTCCGGATCGTTCGCCAGGTCGGCCAGCGTTTTCGCCGCGACGGAGTATACAGCTCCATTCACCACGTGCAGCGTTCTTAATTGGCGCCCACCTCTGCGCACCACCGGATCGGCCTCCAGCGTTTGCGGCGTGTTCTTATATTGGACGATCACGTTCACCAGCGCCTCCGGATCTCGGCCCTGGAGATCACGCGAAAGCTTGGCTTGTTGCCCATAGCATAGGCTTGCAACTCCCAATAAGGGCTGCAAGATTACGACTAGTTGTCGTTTGGTCATGATCCCCTTCAAGGCACGCCGTGGCCCACTGCCAAGTTACGGCAAACGCTCATCTTGCTCCCAAAATGGCCGGGACATCCTGTCTTGTAACCGAGCTCGACCAAGTCCTATGAGAATCGCCGTCTGGTTCCTATTTCGCCTACGCCCAATGGCGTATGCGGAGCGTTGGGTGAGCTGGAAAAGGGTTCTTATAGATCGAACGCGCTAAGGAAACCACCCGAATGTACTGGCCGATTCGATTCCATGACAGCTCATTCTAACGAATGTGACAACTTGTCCACGTGGCGGCCGATTGAGACTTCCTTTCCCGCCGACCCCGCTCGCCCGTTCTCCTCCTCCCAAATACGGCCCGGCATCGTCCGCCTTAACTAAGGTTTGTACACTACACGGGTCGGGAGAGATAGTGCCGATGAAGATAGGTAATGCACCCTGAAGCGGTCCGTCCGGCACCGGTCAGCAATCGCCAGGACGTCGCACTCGGCTGCTATCTCAGCGCCATGCTGGCGATGGCCAAGTCGATGCGGGCGGTTTGTTCTCGAGTGGGTCTCATTTATGGCGACCGGCTGACCCGGTTACCCCGCAGGCTGGGCTTCGATGCCACCACCGAGGCGCTCGAACAGAGCCACGAGGTGCTGGAGGCCGATCTGGCCGAATACACCGAAGCTACCACTGAGTGGCTGGACGAAGGTTCCAGACTGGCCAGGGAGATCGTGGCTGGCATCGCCGCGCTAAATCCGGCGAGCGGCGAGGAGAGCCCCAATCTGCATGCCGCGATGCTGGAGGATTTAGCGGATCACATGGCGGTGTCGGCGGAAGTGGACGCAGCTTCCGACCTCCGCGCCGCGCTGAAGCGCTATGCCGTCGGTCTGCGCGCTTATTTGCAGCAGCGGCATGTGGAGAACGGACCGTCTTTGGGGGACCTCAGGTGCCGGGCCGAGCGCCTGGCCGAATGGCTTACCCGTGCCGATCCATCGCACAGCATCGACTTGCTGACCGGTTTGCCGAACCGTGCCGAAATTGAGCGGCAGCTCGAAGCCAGCTGGTACACGCCCAAACCGGTTTCAGCTCTCTTATTCGAGTGGAAGGACGAGGATCCGTCAATGGCTGCCGGCGTTGCACAAGCGCTGGCCAAACAACTCGCGGATCGCCTGGCGGATTTGGTGCGGCCGCGGGATATTATCGGCCGCTGGGGACCGAATCAGTTCGCGGTCATCTTTGAATGCTCCGCCGAGGATGCCATGCCGCGAGCCGGAAGCATCGCTGAGTGGCTCACGGGTGATTATCCGGCCGTGGTTGACGGTTCAGTTTCGAACATTCACACGCGTGTGACGGTGTCGGTGATTGAGCGGCTGCCGGAGGAGACGCTCGCGCACCTGGTCCAGAGGATCGATCGGCTACACCCTGGAGAACTCGCCACCGGCGGGAACGCTTAAGCGGTGCGGCGGAAATAGCCGCGCGCCAGTTCCGGCTTCACTTCCAAAGCCTGCACCCAACACGCCCGCGCTTCATCCTTTTTGCCGAGCGATTCGAGCGCGTGTCCGAGATTCAATTTGGCTTCCGCGAAATCCGGGCGAGCCTCCAGCGCCAGGCGGTAGAACCGCGCAGCATCCTCCGGGTTGTTGAGTTGCTGCGACAAGAGCCCGGTATTGTACAGCACTTCCGAGGTAGCCACACCAGCATCAATCAAGCGTCGATGGTATTTCAGCCCCTTCTCGCGATCGTCGCGCTTCAGCGCGATAGCAGCCAGACCTTTCAATGCCTCCACCGAGTCCGGATGCCGCGCCAGCAGCTTGCGAAGAACGGCGTCAGCCTGTTCGAAATCGCCGGCGTTGGAATGGGCCATGCTGAGATTGATTTCGGCTTCCGGCCAATCCGCTTGTTTTACCAGACAGGCCTCGAAGGCTGCAATACTTCCTGTGTTGTTGCCGCGCTGCAATTGCAGGTATCCCAGGCGGAACCAGGCGTTTTCGAGTGTTGCATTTTTCGCCACCAGCTTGGCGTACAGCGCTTCGGCCTGTTCCAGTTGTCCTTGGCGCTCTGCCATCCAAGCCACTTGAAAGCACAGGTCATCCCGATCCGGTGCAATCTGGATGGCTCGCTCAAAGCAGGCCCGCGCCTGGCTCAGGTCTTCCAGTTCCTGATAGGCCACGCCCAGATTCACGTGCGCATAGATGGCTTCCTCGCGGATATCGCGCGCCTTTTGGTAAGCCTCAATCGCCTCCGGCAGGCGTCCCAGCCTTTGATAGGCGACGCCCAGGTTGAACCAGTCGTTATAAACCGATCGCGACAGTTCCGCCAGCCGCGCGGCATGCTGCGCGGCAGCTTCAAAGTCATCGCGCGCGAACGCAGCGACGGTCAGGCCTTCGAGCGCAGCGGGCGCATCCGGACGAATCACCAGCAAGCGCTCCGCGTAGCTGCGCACCATATCGTAATCCTTGCGCTGCAGGGACAGGCTGATCATGTTGACCAGCGAGTCCTCCGCCTTGGGATTGCGCTCGAGAATCCGCTGGTAAAGCTGTGCCGCTTCTTCGAACTCCCAACCCATTTGCAGCGCCACGGCTTTGCCGAACATCGCGGCTTCACTGTCGGGAACGCGCGACAATGCGGCGTCGAAGGCTTCGCGCGCTTCCTGTGGCTCGTTGAGATGCAGCAGGCAGGCGCCGATGGCCAATTGCATTTCGAGCGCCTTGGCGCCCAGCGCCAGTGCTTGCCGGAAGCTTTCCACGGCTTCCGCGTAGCGTCCCAGGTTCTGCAGGCAGAGACCGAGACTGGAGCGAACGTCGGAATCCTTCGGGCTGAGCGCGGCCAGGCGAGTGTAGCTGGCGGCGGCATCTTCGTAATGCTGTAGCTCGAATTGCAGGTGCGCCTTGGCGGCGGTGATCTCCGTCAAGCTGCTTTCGTTGCTCCCGGCCTCTGCACCAGCCAGCGCTTCCAGCGCGTGTTCGCTGTCGCCCTGGATATACAGAGAGACGGCGCGCGCCAGATTGCGGGAGGAAAGGTCGGCCTGAAAAGGCACGGGGCCTGCGCTCGGAACTTCCACCGGAGCGGGCGTGCTGTGATTTGTCTTCACTATTTGTTCCATTCAATCCACCTCGTGTGCTCGGACGTTGAACGATATCGCCTGAACCATGGTCTATTGAGTACTTAAGTTGTTTGATCGGCCTTCTAAGGCGTTCTCTTTATACCTGCCGTACCTTTCTTGGGTACAAAATCATGTTGGACCTTAGCAGCGGCAGACTTTTATAAGTTCCGCCAGGTTGGGGACAGCTGTTGACCAGGTGTCAGCTCCATGGCGTCCACTTCGGGCAAGCGGGCGGTCACCGCCCGGGCCGAACGCTGGAGGGATAAGTAGGGCTGTATGTTGCCGACCGACGGCACTCCAGGAATCGGATCGCACCAGATCCGGCTGCTTGAGGACGCGACAGCGACCGCCGGCCTCTGTCGCTCGGCTGAAAATGACGGCAACAGAGTCCCGGACACTGGGGGAAGCTCCCCGGCTCTCATCGCCGTGCCACAGGCCATGTCGATCGAAACCAGCTTCGTGGTGTCTTCTGAGCAAAGGCCCCGAGCCACCGGGCCAGTCACGGAATCAATGACGAAAGGCGATGAAGCCGCCGGTAGCATGGGCATAGCAGCGGCCGCTACTCGTACGCCAGCCAGACGAGGCGGCGCCGTTCCTTGGCTGCCTGGGAGAATCGGCTTCAGAGTCGGTGGCCGCAAGGGGGTTTGGAGCGGCGCAACCGGAGCCCAACTCACTCCGCAGGGTTGTGGCAGCAACGGGATGAGCCGGTGCCCGCGCCGGCTGGGAGCCCAGGGGCGAAGCGCATGGACGCGGCCTTGATTGGCGATTAACTCGATCGGTGCCGGTTTGCTCAAAGTGGACGGGCTGCAGGCCGGAATAGAGATAGCCAGTGACTGCGACCACGTAACCAGCGACAAGGGGCTGGGGAGCGTAGGGTGTAAGTGCGCCGCGCTGAAGGTCGACCAGGGTCCGTTTTCGGGAGCTGGCTGCCGATGCACCTGGCACGATACCGGGCGCATTTCGGACCACAGCGGCATGGCCGGCTCCGCACTGCGCAACGGGCTCGACAAAAGCAGGAGTGAAACCGTGCCGGGGACTGCCGGGACGATCTCGACATTCGGCGGGAAGTTGGGAGCGTCCGAGCGTCCTAGCGGAAGCGTTTCCGTGGCCAGGGTCAGCCCAAAGGACCCCAACAGCGTGGCAGTGGCTATGGGCGGAAGGTGGCTGTCCACGAAAATCGGTTGCCAACCGGAAGCCACATCGTTGGACGAGGGCGCGCAGCGCATTGCTGTGCTGGTGTCTTCGGCAAGCTGGCTCGGGGCCTCTGCCATCGGCAGCGTACGAGCGATTAATGGCGCCTGCGCGGTCCACAGTTTGTGAACCGGAACAATGCTGGCCGGAAGAGGCGCGGCTGAAGCCATCTGGCGTTCCGTCTTCGAGACGGGCATGTCCGCAATCTCAGCCAGGAACGAGAAGCTGGGCAACGATCCCTGATTTTGATGCCGGGCAGGTTCCACCATTTTCAGGAGACTCCGCTCGGGAGCTAATGCACCCGTGATGGCCGGCAGCGCTGAGCCTGATCCCAAGCGGGGTTCCCAAGCATTCACATAAGGCGCCTGCGGCGGCCGGGCCAATAAGACCGGTACGTCAGACGACGGACGAAGACTCTCTTGCTGCGACGGCAGCCGTGGATGCATCGCTGGGGGTTCGATGGCCGATGTGTGTGGAACCAGCGCAACTGGCCCCTTGCCCCGGCACGGCTCACCCAGCGGCAGCGCGATGAGCTCAGCCTGGTTTGAGTCGAGCACTAACGTGGCAAAAGCCGAGACCACCACCGGTGGATAACCTTCCGGTACCGGGCGCCAGGTAGGTTGGCTCACCGCACGCGGCAATTCAACTGGAGGTTGCGCCGGCGTGACATCCAGCGTCATCGATGATGCCGACGAGGATGATGATGGCGACGAGGATGATGATGGCGACGAGAATGATGATGGCGACGAGAATGTGGACGACGACGAGGACGAAGACGACGACCGCAGCTTACGTTCCTGCATCGAACTGACAGGCAACGAGACGGAAGCGGTGACCAGCTCCTCGGCGTAGCTTGCCAGCCGGGTGTCAGCCCGATCCTGACGCACAGGCAGTTCATGAAGAAAGGGCGCTTGTGGCAGATCGTTGCCCGTGGCGCTCCCGACCGCGTCAATCAGGCTTGCGATTTCGAGCGTCGGCGCTGCTTCCTCAACGGCCTTCCGCGCCTGAGCCTCTACCAGCGGGCTGACTCGAAGGGGACTCGCTTCGACAGGTTCTGCTCGAACCGAGTCTGCTCGAAAAGAGCCGGACGGGGTGGGTTCCGGCTTCGCTTCAGACCGCTCCGGCAACGGCTCCTTAGGGAGCGGATCGTTGAAAGACGCACGCAGGCGCTCATAAGACGCCGCAGCCTGAGCGTCCAGGTGCAGCTCCCGGTGCTCCGCCGAGCAAAAGGTCTCCCCCTTCAATAACTTAGTTACGCCTAAGCGCTTCTGGCAATATTGGCAGCGCATTTGTCGCTATCTACCCACCCTATTACTACGGCAGAATGAGGCTTGATCAGTAGGGCCGAGACACTTAGTGGACTGCCAGTTAGACGCCTGGTCTAGACCAATGCTAGGAGAAATCACTGAGGGCTAGGCGCCGGCGGAGGGGCAGGCGGAGGCGCAGCCTGGGGTACGATTCGCATAAAGGTGATCTTGATCAGCTTGGTGGGTACGATGGGCCGGTCTTTTTTGTCGCGGATCACGTGCGAAATCTTGGTTACTACCCGTTGACCATCCACCACCTGCCCAAAGATCGCGTAGTGGCCGTTACCGTCGGGATATTTGTCCTCGGTGATGAAGAACTGGCAGGCGGCCGTTCCAGGTCCCGCATTGGCCATCGCCAAACGGCCCGGACGGTCGAATTTGAGGGTGGATACAAACTCATCGGGAAGCTTGAATCCGCACTCATGCGCCCCGGTCTCGGTGGGATCTCCGGTCTGAATCATAAAGTCCGGGATCACGCGGTGGAAGATCAGATTCTCGTATAAAGGACGATTGACCGGCTTCCTGGTCTTAGGGTCTAGCCACGGCTGCGTGCCACGAGCCAGGCCCATGAAGACGCGAACCGTTACCGGCGTCTCTTTTTCGAACAACTGCGCGGTGATGTCACCAGAGGAAGTGTTGATGATGGCATAAAGTCCTGGAGGATATTTGGGCGGTTCGCTCGGGGGTGATTGAGCCATCGCCGCCGCTGCGGTCGCCAGGACGCAGAGGATTTCGAACCGGGCCATCCTCTTCAGCTTATCCAACCTGAGCGCATCCAAAAACTTGAGGCACCCAAATGGATGGGAACCGTCTCTAGATTCTGCCCGCCGCGCGCTCGTATTGCGCAGCTTGCAGAATGCCGCTGCGCTCCCAATCTCGAAACGTCCGAGCGATGGCGTGGTGCCGGGCGACAACCTTCCGGCAATCCTCACAGGTTTCCAGATGCTGCGCCACCACCTTCCTGCGCCTGGTACCCATCTCGTTCGCCGCGAAGCGTGAGAGGGAGCGCTCCGTCGGATGGCACGCCGTGCGATCTGCCTCGCAGGCATCTAGTACTGTCGGCGATTTGAGTTCTATGGGAACGTTCATGCCAATCTCAAGGGCATTCCGAGCGCCATAGGAAAGCCCTTTAGATACAACGGAAACCGTCTGGTGATGAGGGAAAATCCGCGCCAGGCGGCGGGCTGCCTGCGGAATTTCGCGGCAGTTACGGAACTGCTACCGCCGTGACCTTTAGCTCCACATTGGTAGTTTCACTGGCCTTCACTTCCGCTGTGACGGCCCGATTCATCAGGGCCGGTAAACTGGAGACGAATTCAGCCCGATTCATTTCGAATTGGTCGAAAGCAAATGCGTAGTATCGCCCCGGACGCAGATTATGGATCTCGAACCGATTATCCGAGGTGCAGTGCGCGATGGGAGTGGAAGCCATGTCGGCGCGTTGCAGCGCCGGGTCCTCGGGAGCGATGGCAATGGTAGCGTTGCCGCAGTTTTCTACTGTTCCCCGGATGGTTCCACCGTCCGATCGATAAAACAATTTCAGCGGAACTGATCCGGAGTCAATCTCAATCATCTGGCCCAGGATATCCCGATCGCCCAAGGTGATGGATGCCAGATAATACGCCTTGCCGGCGAGCGGAAGGGCCTTCACCAGATAACGGCCGGGATAAACATTCCCGACGTGGGAATCGCCGTTCACGTCCATCACGCTGGAGGGAGACGGGCCACCCGGCTCGGGCGCGAGAAGAACGTTGCCTCCAGAAATCCGGCTCGTAGAATCGGAGGTTTGGAGGATAAACTCGACGGGTACCGCGAACGGCGCTCGGAGCCGAATCTCGAAGCCCTCCACATCCTGGCCGTTCATTGTGATGTTCGCAGATGCCTGGGAAACGACCTCGGCGTCGCTTCTCGCCGAGAGACGCCAATCTCCGTCGTACACATCGCCAAATTCAAAGCTGCCGTCCCTGGCCGAGAGCGCGGTTCGCTGGAGCGCCTGGGAATCGTCGGAACGAGTGAGCGTGATCGCCAGTTGCGGCGCGGGGTCGCCGTTCGAATCGCGTAAATAGCCGCGAATCGCATAGGCTTTTTCGGCGATCAGTTTGATGTCCTGATCAACCAGCTCCGCGCCAGGACGAATCAGGATTTTCTGCGCGGCTGTCAAATCGGTCACGCCCGGGAACCAGGTCTTCGCCCAGGCGTAGTGTTGGTCGCCAACCGCTGCCGGCGGGGTCAGTTTGAGCGGAGCCCGCGCGCTAAGAAAATAGGCCCCGGGGCGGACGTCAAAAGAATAGCCGCCCTCCGTATCGGAAGAGGTGCCCGAGCTGATTGCTCCACCTCCTTGCTTGAGCAAAATGCCGGCGCCGGCAACCGGCCGGCCGTTCCCATCGAGAACGTGACCCGACAGCCGGCTTCGCGGAGTGAGGGTGAGTTTCAATTGCACTGGATCCAGCCCGCCTACCACATGGAAAGGCTTGCGAGCGGCTTCGTCCCGCACTGTCAGGAATCCATCCTTGAAGGCCAAGGCAGTGTAGGTTCCATCCGCCACTCCTTCGATGCGGAAGGCGCCCTGCGCATCGGAAGTGGCTTGATAAGGAGCTCTCCCCGCATTTTCGATCTCGACTGAAGCTCCGCTGATGGCTGCGCCGGTAACCGAATCCACAACCGTTCCCTCGATTACCTGCGCCGATAGCGCGGAGCAGAAGATCAGAAACGCGCCCAAGAGCCTCACAACAAAATTTCAGCGTGCTTTGCGCGCCGCGTCAAGCCGATTCTGCAGCAAAGCCAAGAAACGAAAGTACCAACAAAAGAAAGTACACTCGATCCATGGACCGCCTTTCGCTTTGGGACTTTAATTGGGTCATGACGCGATGCAATGAATGCAACGGCATTATCGCAAAGACCGATTCTGAGTGCTACATCTGCGGAGAGCCGGTACCGGGCCTGAAGAAGCGCGCTTTTTTGCGCAAGAAGAAGGAGCAAAAGGAAGCTCCGCCCGTGACGCCGCTGAGCAATTTGCTCTTCATGGCCTCGCTGGTACTAACGGTGGTTTCGTTTCTTTCCGATCAGAAAATGTCCATCGGGTTGAGCGCCTCGCTTTCCGCCGCGCTGTTCATCGCGAGGATTTTCTCGGATCGCTTCGCCATCAAGCAACAGCTAGCGCTGCGCCCAATAACGGTCCCGCGCCTGGACAACTAGATCCTTGCGCTTGGCCGTCAATTGCAGCGTGCGAAATTCCGAGATGCGAACCGGCTGATCGGAAACAAATCCCAAGTTATATTGGCTGCGCAGTTCCTGCTCGATAATCCCGTAGATTTCGCCGATGCCGTGCTTTTTTGACACCTCGAAAAAGCTGCCGCCGGTTTCCTTCGCCAGCCGCTCCATCCAGGATCTGCCCTCGCCACCGCCGCCGCCGTAGGCCGGATCGGCAAACAGGATCGAGTAGATCAGTGTGTCGGCACGTTGCGCGGCTTCAATCGCTGAAGTCAGCGTCTCGTCACTGCCGTTGTCTCCGCCGTCCGACAAAATAATCATGGCCTTCCGATTCGGCAGGGTGCTCATGATCTCGCGCGAGGCCTTCACCACCGCGTCAAACAGCAGCGTTCCCCCGCCGCGCTGCGCTTGCAATTCATTTTTACTGGGCGTGTCGACGTAGGGCAACGATTGTTCCAAGTCGCGCCGCGACGACGTGGGCTGCTGGCGTGTCATGACTGCCATGTCGAATTGCGTGACAAAGACTTTGTCTTTGCCTTCGCGTAATACTTGATCCACGAATTGAAAGCTCGCGCTGCGTTCTTTTTCAAGCACGCGCGCCTGGCTCATGCTGGTGTCTACCATCAGTCCGATGGTCAGCGGCAGATCCGATTCACGCGAAAAATAGCGTATATCCTCCGGGCGCTTGTTTTCCAGGAGCGCAAAATCGTCCTTGGTCAGATCATTCACCAATTGGCCCGACTTGGTTCGAACCGTAGCCAGAATATTGACCACCTTCACCGTCGTAGAGAACGTGGGGTCGTCCTGGGCCGAAAGCGGTAGCAGAAGGGCAAGAACGATGCATGCCCGGCGTCCGTAGTGCTTCATATTCAGTCCGATTATCTCAGGTACCCGTCCCGACTACTGTGCTCTCACGCCCGTCCCATCCTAACCGTTACCGTGAGCGGTCCAACTCTTTCGACACCGCTCTGCGTAGCTCCGAACTAAGGGTGGAGCTCCAAACTGAGGTCGGCAGTACTTTGAGCCGCCAAGTACCTGCTTAGTACCAGCCCCCTGAAGTACAGGTGTTCTATCGACGGCACCTAGGGTGAGAGCCTTAAATGTACTCATGGGCCGATGCATATATTGCCACAGCGTTGTCACGAAGCATGAAGACTTTTGTTACGTCTGCGGCGACAGCGTGCCACAACAAAAGAAGGCAGTAGCGGTCAACCGGCCAGTGTCCACGCTGACCAACATCGTGTTTCTGGCTTCGCTTAGCTTCACCGGTTACTGCTTCTTCGCCGAACACAAGCTTTCCTTGCCAACCACCCTGGCCATCGCCTCCACGCTCTTGCTGATCAGAATCTTAGCCGAACACCTCGCGAACAGAAAATCGTAACTGACTCGGGACCTGCCGCGATACAATGCGTGTTCGGTCCTATGAGTCGACGATGACAAACCGTTTTCGAGCCGAACAGGTCGGCAGTCTGCTACGCCCCCCCGAATTGCTCGCGGCTCGATCCGCGCGCGCCGCCGGGCAAATTTCGCTCGAACAGCTGCGCGCCGCTGAGGACCAGGCCATCCTGTCCGCGCTCGAGAAGCAGCGGTCTATTGGTCTGGATGTCCTTTCCGATGGTGAGATGCGCCGCGCCTCCTGGCTGACGGACATGGCGGATGCCGTGGAGGGATTCGTCCCCGAAAAGGTGACGCTCGAATGGAAGGGCCCGGGCGGGGGAGCCGAGGGCAGCACCGCGCAAGCGGCGGGCGCCAAGCTGAAGAAGCTCCGCAAGCTCACCGGACATGAGCTTCCCTTGTTGAAGCGGGCAGCGCAGGGTGCGTTCAAAGTCACCCTCCCGGCGCCATCCAATTTCGTGCTCGCCAGCTACAAGGCCGGCGTGACGGACGCCTTCTACCCAACGCATGCCGAACTGCTGCGCGACCTGGTGAACATCGTGCGCGATGAAGTGCGCTGGCTGGTCTCTGAAGGCGTGCGCTACATCCAATTCGACGCGCCCTATTATTCGCACTATCTGGACCCTCACCAACGCGAGCGATTGCGGGCGGCCGGCTTCGATCCCGATCAGGAGCT
>JBEKLB010000138.1:0-14611 GCA_050010415.1 Bryobacteraceae bacterium
TCAAAAGGCGAGGCATGGCTATCGGCCCGGAGACCACGTCACTGGAAGCGTGCGCGCCAATTACTTCTTCGGAAAGCCGGTGGATCGCTCAGAGCTCACCATCAAAGCATCCAGCATGGATGTTTCCTTATTCGACGTCGCTTCCGTCGAAGGAAAGACGGATGCGGATGGCGCCTATCATTTCGATATCAAGCTTCCCAACTATTTCGCGGGCCGTCCTCTCGGCCGTCCTGTTAACCCAGGCGCGACTCGGGTTTTGATAGAAGCGACGGTAAAAGATTCCGCCGGCCATGCGGAAACTCGCGGCGAACCGATCACGGTGAGCGAATCTCCGCTCATGGTCACCGCGGTTCCCGAGGGCGGAACGCTGATCCCCGGTCTTGAGAATCAGCTCTTCATTCTTACTTCTTATGCCGATGGAAAGCCCGCCAGCGCCGAAGTAAAGGTCCACGGGGCTGGAATCATCGATCAAGCAGCCAGTACCGATGCGGAAGGCATAGCAATCGTCCGGCTCAAAGCGGGTCTGAAGACTGGCTCACTCCAGATTGACGCCAATGACAAAGAGGGAAACCACGTTTCGAACGCCGTGCAACTTGAGACGCGGCAAGATCAAGACCAGATCCTGCTGCGCACCGAGCACGCCATTTATCGGGCGGGCGACCGCATTCAGCTTCGAATTCTCTCCACTAAACAACGGGGCTCGGCGTACGTGGATGTAATTAAGGACGGACAGACCATCCTGACGCGCGACCTCGACATCCAGAACGGTGCAGCCGAATTGGCGCTCACCGCCACCCCGGATATGGCGGGAACGCTGGACTTCAATGCCTACCAGTTTGGAAGCGACGCCCATCCCAGCGCGGATCACCGCCTAGTCTTCGTGCAGCCGGCTGATGAGCTCAAGATCGACGCCTCCACCGATGCGCCGGTCTACAAGCCTGGCGATGACGCACGCATCCGCTTCCGCGTGACGAATTCGCATGGCGAGGGCGTACAGGCTGCCATCGGCCTGCAGGTAGTGGATGATGCCGTGTTCGCGCTCGCGGAGAAAAGGCCGGGTTTCGCCAAAGTCTTCTTTTATCTGGAGCAGGAAGCGATGAAACCCCGCTATGAGATTCATTCCCTCGGCCTGCCGGATGTCGTGGAATCGGTGGAACAGCCACGTGCGGCGGAACGCGACCGGGCGGCGCGCGCGTTATTTGCGGCCACCGAGATTGTAAACGCGAACCAATTCGACACCGAAGCGGGCCGGACACTGCCACAGGACAAATATCCCTTCTACGTCACCCGATATCGCACGCGTTTTCTCGAAGAGCTACGGCAGATCTCTACGCGCGATCTGGCCAAGCCGGGCGATTTGGAACTTCACGATGCCTGGGACGCAAAACTGCGCGTGGAAGCAATTCCTTGGGATCCCTTTCACAAGCATTATCTGGTGCGCAGCGCGGGCCCCGACCAGCGCTTCGACACGGAAGACGATCTGACTGCCTACATGGAAATTCGCACGCGCAAGATCGTGGACCATCCGGAGCTCGAATCCATCGATTTGAATATCGAGCACGATCGCGGCCCATTCAACGGCCGCGCTGAGATCGCCGGTTCCATCATCGATCAGACAGGAGGGCCGATTCCCGCAGCGGTGGTTGAGATTCGTGAGATTTCGACCGGGAAGAAGAGGCAGGATACCTCCAACGCCTCCGGCCGATTCAGTCTGGCCGGCCTTCCCCCAGGCGATTACGAAATTCGCGTGGCACCGCCCGGCTTTGAGTCGGCTTCGCAGAGATTCAAATTGACGGCGCGCGATCGTGCTGTTGTTTCGGTGCTCCTGCACGTCGGCGCCATGGACGAGGCGGTTGTAGTGGACGCGATGCCCGGGAGGATACACATGGGCGGTAACGCGGGCGTAATGCAATTTGAGGCCGGTGCCCTGATGGCCGGCGTCGGCGGTGCCCTGGCCGGTGTCCCCGGCGCAGGCTTGACGTTGCACGAACAAATGGGCCTCGCCGGTCAGACTGAACGCTTCGTCCGAACCGATGGTACGACGCTCGGTACTGGCAACCTCGTCCTGGCGGCCAAGGCTAGCCTGCCACTCAACGGCAGGATCGCATCGGAAGCTCCCACCCATGTGCGTTCGTATTTCCCGGAGGCCCTTTACATCAATCCGCAAATCATCACCGACCAGAACGGAGCTGCCACCATCTCCATCCCCATGGCCGATTCGATCACCACCTGGCGGATGGCTATGATGGCGTCCACAATCCATGGCGCGCTCGGCAGCGGAACGGCCAGCCTCAAGGTCTTTCAGGATTTCTTCGTCGATCTCGATCTGCCCGTCACGCTCACGCAAGGTGACAGGGTGGATATCCCGGTCGCCATCTACAACTACGCCGGGACGAAAGGAAACGTCAATCTGCATCTGGAACCCGCCGATTGGTTTTCACTGCCCGATGATGTTCCCGACAAAAGCCTGAACGTGGAGCCCGATCGCGTAGGCGCCTCGCATTTCACCCTGGAGGCGAAGCGCATCGGCAAATTCAAACTAACGCTTGCAGCCCGCATGATCGGGGCCACCGATCGCGCCGACGTCGTCATCCGTGAAATGGAAGTGATTCCCAACGGGCGTGAACAGAACCAGGTTTTCAATGGCCGGCTGGATGCTGCCGCGCACCAGGAGCTGAATTTCCCAACGGCTTCCATCCCCGGCGCCAGCGCGATTCTCGTCCGGCTTTATCCAGGCCCGCTGAGCCAGGTGATCGAGGGCATGGACGCGATCCTGCGCATGCCGGGCGGCTGTTTTGAACAGACCTCTTCGAGCACTTACCCCAACGTCCTGGCGCTCGACTATATGAAGCGTATTCAGAAGTTGACGCCTGAAGTACACGCCAAGGCGGAGGGGTTCATTGCCAACGGCTATCAGCGCCTGCTGACGTTTGAAGTCCCGGGCGGTGGTTTTTCGTGGTTCGGCAACGCACCGGCCAACAAGATCCTGACCGCATACGGACTCATGGAATTTTCCGACATGGCGAAGGTTCACGATGTGGATGCGAAGATCATCGATCGGACCCAGCAGTGGCTGACCGGTCAGCAACAGCCGGATGGAAGCTGGAAGCCCGACGCATCCTTTATTAATGAAGGCGCCACGAATCGATATAATTCCGATGCCGTGCGCATCACCGCGTACATCGCATGGTCGCTCGAGAATACCGGCTATCGGGGACCGGCCATCGAAAAGGCTCGCCAGTTTGTCCAAAGCCACATGACCGGCAAAGTGGATAGCTACACGCTGGCGGTTCTGGCCAACTTCGCCGCCGATTATGCCAAAGACCGCGAGTTCACCAATCGGGCGATGCAGCTTTTGCTGGACGCGAGAACCGAAGAGCACGATCAGGCCTGGTGGACGTCCCAGGAGACCGGTGTCTATGGCTCAGGAGCGAGCGCCGCGGTTGAGACCACGGGCCTGGCCGTGCAAGCTTTGCTCAAGCGGGGCGGGGCATCGGCCACAGCGAGCAAGGCACTCAGCTACATCGCATCCAAGAAAGATGCGCAGGGAACTTGGGGCAACACGCAAGCGACCATCATGGCGCTCCGGGCGCTTTTGCTCTCCACTGAGAAGGGCACCGCCGATGTCCGCGGTACGCTCGAAATTTCGCTCAACGGGAAACAGGTTGAAAAGCTCACTCTGACTCCGGACAATAACGACCTGCTCCATCAGTTCGTCTTCAAAGGGATGGACGCTAAGATCAACACCGTCGATCTTCGTTTTGCGGGGAAGGGCGGCCTGGCTTACCAGATCGTGGGACGCTCGTTTGTCCCCTGGAGCGAGGAACCTGCCGGTGAGCCTCTATCCATCGGCGTGGCTTACGATCGCGCGCGGCTGGAACAGAACGATGTCGCCGCCGCAACCGCGACGGTGAAGAACAACCTGACGAAGGCCGCGAACATGGTGATGGTCGACTTATGCATCCCTCCGGGGTTCGACTTGCTGAGCGAAGACTTGCAGGATTATCAGGCCAAGAGTGCGGGCCGAGAGAGTGGCCATCTCGAGAAATTCAACTTAACCGCAACCCAGGCCATTCTCTATTTCGACGCGATCGCCCCTGGTGAGACAGTGACGTTGCATTATCGCCTGCGCGCAAAATATCCTATTCGAGCTCAAACGTTTCAATCGCGTGTGTATGAATACTACGATCCGGATGTAAGCGCAATGGCGCGGCCCATGCAATTGGAGGTCAGGAAGCGGCCTTGAAACGCTTGCTGGTCGGCTAACATGGGCTAATGCCCGATTCATTAGCCGCATTGGCTTCGCCCGATGTCCTGGCGCGTGCCCGCAAAATTAAGCTGTTCCTTATGGATGTGGATGGCACTCTCACGGACGGAGGTGTCTGTTTGATCTCCACAACGAGCGCCGATGGCGCAGGTGCAGCGAGCGTCTCGGAAATGAAGGTCTTCAACGCTCAGGACGGACAAGGTCTTTCTCTCGCGCATACCATGGGGATCCAGACTGGCTTCATCACCGGCCGCCATTCGCCCGCGGTAGCCAAGCGCGCCGAGGAACTGCACGTTACTTTCGTATACCTGGGACAAGCAAAAAAGACGCAAGCCTTTGAGGAATGCGTAAAGAAGGCCGGCGTAGCGGAGGATGAAGTGGCATACATGGGCGACGATCTGCCCGACATCCCATTGGCACGGCGGGCTGGGCTGGCGGTTTGCGTGGCCGATGGTGCGCCTGAATTGAAAGCAGTCTGTCACTACGCTACGCGCCGCCTGGCGGGGCGTGGAACCGCGCGAGAAGTGGTGGAGCTCATTTTGAAGGCCCAGGGGCGCTGGGAAGAGGCCGTCCCACTGGCGCTGGCGTAGTTGGCGAAGATCTTAAATGCTGGGTGGTAATACCAACCGGGTGATGCGCGAACTGGAGTTGGCTTCGGCACGCGTAAAATGGTACTCCTCTATCTCCCCTATCGACAAATTTGTTCTCTTTCGCAGTTGCGCGAAGTGGTTTGGGTGTACTATCGACAGATAAAACAAACCGGGCCGTGCGAGCCGGGCGGAGGCTGCGATGAATTTTCGGAGAGTAAGGGGAAGTGTTTTCGCGTGTGTTCTGGCGGGGGTGATTGCCAGTTCAGGATGGAGCGAAGACCGTACCGGCCATCAGCCGTTGACGTTTCAGGCGGTCGGAGAGAACCGATTCGCGGCCCATCGCACGGGCTATGACGTAGTGCTCGAACACGACGGATTAGTGTTTGAGGAAGGCGCCAGTGGGACGCCGCTTGGTCTCAAGTTTGTCGGAGCCAACCGCAATCCCCAAAGCTCATGGCTCGACTCATCCAGAGTTCTCTATCGCAATCTCTACCCTGGCGTTGACGCGATCTACTACGATCGCGGCGGCAAACTCGAATACGATTTGGACGTTGCGCCCGGCCAGGATGCCGGCAGCATCGCATTTGTCGTGGAAGGCGCTACGCGAGTGGAAATCGGCGCGCGCGGCGAGCTCTTAGCGCGCACGGATAGCGGAGAATTGCGCCTCGACGCTCCTGTGATTTATCAAAGAACGCCCGCTGGTGCGCGTCGCCTGATCCCAGGCGGCTATGCGATCGATGGCAATCGCGTGAATTTTCGAATCGCGCCTTACGATCATTCCAAGCCGTTAATTATCGATCCGGTCCTCACTTATTCCACGTTCGTTGGAAACAGCGGCGACGCCATCATGGCGTCCACCGCCGACAGTTCCGGCAATGCCTATCTGGTGGGAAGGTCCGCTGGAATGATTCTTGCGGAGAAATTAAGCCCGGACGGAACCACGGTGCTGCTCCGACAGAGTTTGGGCACCACCACCTATAGTTTTACGGTTGAAGCGGTGGCCGTCACCTCCTCGGGGCAGCTTTACATCGCAGGCTCCGCCGGCGTCGGCCTTCCCACCACCTCGGGAGCCTACCTGGCATCGGTAACTGGCGGATCGCACGCGTTCCTAGCGGTCTTGAATTCCAGCTTCGGCCTCACTTATTGCAGCTACCTGGCGGGCACAACCAACGCAGGCGATCTGGTCAATGGCATTGCGGTTGACTCCACTGGCAACGCCTACATAACCGGCTATACCAATTCCACCACGTTCCCGGTAACCTCCGGTGTCGTTCAAACCACGTCGAGCACAAGCGGCCAGACCGGCTTCGTGGCGAAATTCAATCCGGCGGCATCGGGCGCCGCGTCTCTGGTGTACTCCACTTTTTTGGGCGGGCCCGCTACCGCCAGTGTGGAAAACGCAATCGCGGTGGACTCTTCCAATAATGCCTACGTCACCGGAACAGCTGGACCGGATTTTCCAGTTACGGCGGGCGCTTATCAGTACGATGGTGTGGGAGTGGGACAGGGTGGCGTGTATGTAACCAAGCTGAATGCCGGCGCCACGGCTTTGACGTATTCCGCGTACCTGGGCAATGGCCAGGCAATCGGGATCGCGGTAGACGGATCGGGCGACGCGTACCTGACCGGAAATGCAACCGTATCGGATTTTCCCACCACCGCCGGCGCTTATCAGGTGACATTTCCCGGAGCATTTGTCACCGAGCTGAACACCACGGGCACCTCGCTCGTTTATTCGACTTTTCTATCGGGGCCCTCGGAGAACGCCATCCCGGTGGATATTGCGCTTACGCCTGCCTGCCTCTCGGCTTGCAGCGCCTACATTTCCGGATACAGCAGCGCCATCGATTTTCCGGTCATCAACGCCATCCAGAGCTTCAACGCTTCGGCGGCATTCAGCGGGAATGACGCCTTCGTAGTGGAGCTGAGCGGCAGCGGCGCCGCGGCCACATACTCCACATACCTGGGAGGTTCGGACGACGAGAGCAACGGTGGCTTCCTGCACCTGCCTGGAATCGGAGTGATGTCCACCGGCGACGCCATTCTCGGCGGCGAGACTGGTTCCCCGGACTTTCCGGTGACTCTCACCACCACTCCGGCACGCGGTGTTTTTGCCTCCCGCATCAGCCCGGCGGCAGGCTCAGAAGCAATCGCTTATCCGCTGAGCTTGAACTTCTTCTCGCAGATAATTACCGTACCCAGCGTGTCCCAGACCGTGAATCTGCGCAACATGGGTACCACCGCACTGGCTATCTCCAGCATCGCCGCGGCGGGCGATTACGCACAGACTAACACCTGCGGATCCAGCCTGGCGGGCGGGACCGAGTGCGTCATCACTGTCATTTTCACGCCCACCACCACCGGCGTGCGTGCGGGAACCGTTACCATCAACGGCACGCTTACCGTGAATCTCACTGGTACCGGCACCAACGGCGCTTACATGAATCTGACTCCGTCCAGCCTCACCTTCAGCAACCAGATCGTCGGCAGTGCATCGGCTTCGCAAAGCGTGACTCTTTCAAACGTCGGAAATCAAGCACTAACGCTGAGCGGCTTCAGCATGTCGGGAGATTATGCGCAGAGCAATACCTGCCCAGCCTCGCTGGCGTCGAATACCAGCTGCATTGTAAGCATCTCCTTTCTTCCGACCCAGGAGGGGCTGCGTAGCGGCAGTATGACCGTATCCAGTAACACCTCCAGCCCAAACACCACCGTAACCCTCACAGGCACCGGCGCCGCCGGAACGGCCGCCTTGACGCTCGCAACGTCTTTCCTGGTGTTCGCTCCTCAATCGCTCACCACCACCAGCCCAGCCCAAAACGTACTCGTGACGAATACGGGCAACGTGCCGGTCATCATTTCGAGCGCCACAGCCAGCGGCGATTATCTGGCGTCGGGGTGCGTTGTGACCCTGAATCCCGGCGGAGCCTGCAACGTGCGCGTTACCTTTTCCCCAACCGCGGCGGGAGTCCGCTCCGGAACGGTAACCATCACTGACAGCACGTCGGCCAGCCCGCACAGCTTCACGTTATCTGGAACCGGCGTGGCCACCGCAGAGACCATCACCATTACGCCCGCTTCGCTGGATTTTGCCGACCAGGCCGTGGGACAAACTAGCGCGCGAGCGCTGACGATTGTGGTTACCAACACCGGGAACCTACCGGTGACAATTGATCGAGTAGTGGAGAGCGGCGATTTCCGCGTCACCAGCAACGGCTGCAGCACGCTCGCTTTCCGCACTCCTCCGGCGACTTGCAATGTCAACGTAGTGTTTACCCCCACCGCGGTTGGCGCGCGAACCGGCACCGTCGTCATTACCGACAACGCCACCGGCAGTCCGCAGACCGTAGTCCTTTCGGGCAACGGGCTGGCGGTCAGCGCCACGGCCACCCTTTCGCCGGACAAGTTCGCCTTCAACACGCAACCGGTCGGCTTGGCCAGTTTTGCTCAAACCGCGGTCATCACCAACACCGGTAACGTACCGATCAATCTCACCAGCGCCACCATCACGGGAACGAACGCGGGCGATTTCTCACAGACCAACTTCTGCATTCCCGAGGTGCTGACGCCCACTCGCACGTGCGGTTTCACGGTTACTTTCACCCCCACCGCTACCGGCGTCCGCACTGCCACGCTCAACGTGGTGGACGACGCAGGCACCCAGACCGTCACTCTTTCCGGCACCGGCGAGACCGCGACGCTGGCAGCCAGCTTCGTTCCCGCCAGCATGACGTTTGAGGCGCAAGCCACCGGGACCACCAGTCCCACTCAGATACTGCTCGCAGTCAATTCCGGCAACGAACCGCTGATCATTTCCAATGTCGTCGCTTCCGGGAACTACACGATAGCGAGCGGCTTTTGCACCGAAACGCTCAACCCCAACGCATCTTGCTCTTTGGGCATCCAATTCACTCCCACGGGTGCAGTGGGTACGCAAACGGGAACCATCACGTTTACCGACAACGCTGGAACGGGCACTCAGGTTGTCAACCTCAGCGGATCGAACGTGGCCACCGCCCCGGCGATCAAGCTAACGCCTTCTGGCCTGGCGTTCGCTGCGTTTGTAATCGGCGCCACCAGCGCGCCACAATCCGTTACGGTGACCAACACCACCGCGGCCACAGTCACCGGATTGGCTGTAGGCAATCCGAGCACGGCCGACTTTACTATCGCGTCCGGATCCAATAATTGCGGCGCCAGTCTCACTGCCGGTGCGAGCTGCTCCTTCGCGGTAACTTTCGATCCCACTGCCGCCGGAGCTCGTGCAGACTCCATCATCATCGCCAATAGCGCGGCGAACCAGACGCTGAACCTGGCAGGCTTCGGTTTGACATCCCTGCCTTCGGCTTTCGTACGCAACCCCGCTCTGGTTTTCCCGAATCAGGTGATGGCTACCACCAGCGCCAACCAGAACATTACTCTCGCTAACAATGGCGATGTACCGCTGACCATCTCGAACGTCGCGATCAGCGCCGGCGACTTCGCCATCTCGAATAGCTGTCCCGCCTCGCCTAGCACGTTGAATCCGAATACCACGTGCACCGTCGGCGTCACGTTTACCCCAACCGCGGCGGGGAGCCGCACGGCAACTGTCACCATCACGGACAACGCCCCTAGCAGCCCGCAGGTCATCGCGGTTTCAGGTTTAGGATTGACGCCCACGCAAATCCTGGAGGTGGACCGCAAGCGACTCGTGTTCCCCAGCGAATCCGTCGGCAATACGGCCAATCAGCCCAATCCGCAGACCGTTACTCTCACCAACACCGGGAATTCACCCTTGACCATCACGGGAGCTACCTCGTCGAGCGCCGCCTTTGTCGTAGGGAACAGCTGTCCGGTAAGCCCGGCCACGCTGCCACCCGGCCCCTCTGGCAACACCTGCACGCTAACGGTCACTTTTGCACCTACGGCAGCCGGTGCGGCCGCCGGGACGCTGACCATTACCGATAGCGCGTCTGCCACCGCCCTGACAGTCACGCTGGCCGGCACCGGCCTGACCGATACCAAGACGGTGGACGTGACTCCGGCAGAGATCGCGTTCACGCCGCAAGTGGTTGGCACCAGCAGCGGCTTTACTCAGAACGTGGTGCTCAGCAATCAGGGGAACACCAACGTATCGGTTACCAGCGTTACCGTCACCACCACTTATTCGCTCAGCAACGGATGCAATGGAGTGGTTCTGACGCCCGCCACCACTTGCAACATCGGCATCGGTTTCACGCCCACGGCAGCTAAAGTGATTGCCGGTGCGCTGACCATCGTGACTACCGGCACGCCCGCCACCAAGACCGTCGGCCTCACCGGCACCGGCATTGCGGCGGCATCGGAGATTTCGCTATCGCAGACCAGCCTGGCGTTCGATCAGCAGGTGGTGGGAGTGGCCAGCTTGCCGCAAACCTTGTATTACTACAACCAGAGCAGCAGCGCCGTGAACCTGACCAATGTGGTCCTCACCGGCGCCGATTTCTCGATGACCAACGGCTGCGTGACGTCGGTGTCCGCGCTTGGGTTCTGCACCATCAAGGTGACGTTCAAGCCCACCGCGGCCGGCGCGCTGGCGGGAAGCATTGTGATTACCGATAGCGCTCCCGGCAGCCCGCGGACCATCACTCTGTCGGGCACCGGCGTAGCGGCGGCAGCTCCGGGAGTGAATCTTACTCCCACCTCGCTCACTTTCGCGAGCCAGGCATTAGGTTCCACCAGCGTGGCCCAGAACATCAACTTGACGAACTCAGGTGAAGCCAACCTGAGCATTTCCGGCATCACCGTGACCGGCGCGAATCTAGGAGACTACGCCCAAACCAACAACTGTCCGGCCACCTTGATTCCGGACTTCAGTTGCAATATTGCCGTGACTTTCAAGCCGCTAGCCACTGGCACGCGCACGGCGAGTATCAGCATCGCCGACAATGTCACCCCCAGTCCGCAAACGGTAGTGCTCACCGGCACTGGCGCTCCGGGAACCACTCCCTTGGTGACCTTCACGCCATCCAGCCTCACCTTCAGCAACGTGCCGCTCAATACTGCCAGCGCCTCGCAAGTCTCGACGTTGCAGAATACGGGCGCCGCGGCTTTAAGCATCACTAATATCGCGGCCAGCGGCACGGTCGCGGGTGATTTCACGGAAACCAACAATTGTCCGGCCAGCGTCGCGGTAAGCGGCACCTGCACCATCACGGTGACGTTTAAGCCTAGCTCGACCATCAATCAAACTGGAGCGGTGACCGTCACCGACAACACGCCGAACGGTACGGATGCTCTGGCACTAACGGGCAACGGAGTGGCGCCGGCGGTGAACCTCTCCGCCACCACGCTGGCGTTCGGCAGCCAGGCGCACGGCACCACCAGCGCCGCGAAAACGGTGACACTGGAGAACTCGGGCAGCCTGGCTCTCACCATCGGCACGATCACGGCGACCAGCAATTACAACATCGTCAGCAATACCTGTCCGGCCAGTCTCGGGCCTGGCTTGACTTGCACCTTTGGAGTTACCTTCAGCCCGGCCACCACGGGCGCGGAAGACGGTTACGTGATGATCAACGACAACGCCGGCGACAGCCCGCAATTCATCACACTCACGGGTACGGGGACGTAACCAGCTAGGCTCAAACCAGCCAGGCGCTGGAAATTTCGGGTCAGGGCCGTCTGCACCGGTTGACGGCCCTTCAATTATTTTTCTTCGACGTGAAGGTTGTCCCCCAGCCTTTACGAAATACTCAGTGACAGCAAAACTCATGCGGACGATCAGTTAGGGCTGGCTTTTGCGCTTACTCATATGAACGGAGAAATCTCTGATGCGGACACGAAGGTTCCTGACTTTGGCTTCCCTGATTTTGGCTTACTGCATACTTGGATCGATGCTGCGGCTGCCCGCCGCCGCTGCCGAGCGTAATCAGCGAGCGCTGCTCGAATACCAGCAATTGCCCCTGAATTTCCAGCAGGGCGCGGGTCGCGCCGGGGAAGGTCATTCCTTCCGAGCCTCGGGGCCGGGCTATCAGCTTTCCTTGTTGCCGCAAGAGGCTCTCCTCAATCTGAGCGGCGGCGCCGCTATCCATCTTCGCCTGCCAGGCAGCAATCCGCGGGCGTTAGTGGACGGCCTGGATCCGTTGCCGGGCCGCACCTATTATCTGGAAGGCCGGGACCCGGCCGGATGGCGCAAGACCGCTGAGTATGCGCGTGTGCGGTACCACCAGATTTACCCCGGCATCGACCTGATTTTTTACGGCAATCAGAATCGTCTGGAATGCGACTTCGTGCTGGCGCCAGGAGCGGACGTTCGCCAGGTGCGGCTGTTGGTTGAAGGAGCGAAGCGGCTGGCGCTGGACGGGGAAGGAAATCTCGCTCTGACCACCGCCGATGGCGAAATTTCCCTGGGAAAACCGGTGGTCTATCAGCAAAGTGGCGCAACGCGCAAAGTTGTAGCCGGCGCGTTTCAGGTGCATGGAGCGGAAGTGAGCTTCTCGCTGGGCCGGTACGACCACAGCTTGCCGCTGATTGTCGATCCCACCTTGAACTACGCGGCTTACGTGGGCCGCAGCGTGAACGATCGCGTGAATGGCATCGCGGTGGGCGCTGACGGCAGCACTTATGTTGCGGGCGAGTCGCCCGCAGTGACGGCATCCGCGCACGACGAAGCATTTGTAGCGCACATCTCGGCCGACGGCAAGACGATGCTGTACATGACGTACCTGGGCGGCACAGGCACCACTACCGGGCGGGGCATCGCGCTCGACAAGGCGGGGAACGCCTATATCACTGGCGAAACGAAGGCCCCCGATTTTCCCGTACTCAACGCGCTCCAACCTTCTTGCGGGAAAAATGCCTCCGGCCAATGCGTGGGTGACGCTTTCCTGGCCAAGCTGAATGCTGATGGATCCCTGAACTACGCTACTTACCTGGGCGGGGCGGGCGAAGATGCCGGCCACGCCATCGCGCTGGATTCAACCGGCGACGTTTATGTCGCGGGGTCGGCGGACTCGATCGATTTTCCAACCGTGCATGCCGCACAACCCGCTCCCGGCGGCCACGGCGATGCTTTCGTCGCCAAGTTTTCCAATGACGGCCTCCGGCTGATCTACTCCACGTTTATCGGCGGCTCGGGGCAGGACGAGGCGCTGGGCATTGCGCTCGATACAAATCTCGATGCCTACTTGACAGGCCGAACTCTATCCTTCGATTTTCCGGTGAAGAACGCTTTCCAGGAAAAAAACCGCCTGAACAATTCGAATGAATACGCGCAAGAGGCGTTCGTTGCGAAGCTGTCGCCAGAAGGAGACCAGTTTCTGTGGTCCACTTATCTTGGTGGAAGCGGCGGCGATTCGGGCAAGGCGATTGCGGTGGATTCGTCCGGCTCAGCCTACGTCGCGGGGTCTACAGCATCGGATGATTTTCCTCTCGCCGATCCAATGCAACCGCAGCGGCACGGTAAGACGGATGCGTTCGTCACGAAGTTTTCGCCCGATGGCTCCAGCCTCGTTTATTCGACGTTCCTGGGCGGCAGCAGCGACGACCTGGCTACCGGAATCGCGGTAGACAAGCAAGGGACGGCCTATATCAGCGGCCACACCAGTTCGGTCGATTTCCCCACCCAAGCTGCCATTCAGGCCGCGTGCCGCAAGGACGGCAAGGGCGAATGCCAGGACGCTTTTCTCGCGGTGCTAAATTCCAAGGGAACGGGGTTGCAATTCTCCAGTTTTCTCGGCGGCACGGGAGCCGACCAAGGTTATGGCATCGCGATCGATGCCAAGGGATCAGCCTACCTGGGCGGCGCGACCACTTCGTCCGACTTCCCGAAGGCTAAGCCAGTCGTGTCGGAGGCAGCCACGGAGAGGCATTTGGGGCTGAGCTCGACGGCGTCCGCGGCTGCGTCCGAAACAGCGGGCGGTGTGGTGGCGATGATCGCTGGTCTCAAGGACGATGGCCAAGCCAGTTGTTCGGGAAGCATTAACTGGACCGGTGGCGCCGGAAACAACCTGTGGAACACGGCCGCAAACTGGGATACGGATATGCTGCCCGGGCCGAGCGACAGCGTGTGCATCGGTACGGCGTTTGTTAGCGCGACCATCACGGTCGCCACCACGCCCGTGGTCATCTCCAGCCTGGTGAGCAATGCGAATATCAGTCTCACAACAACCTTCACCGTCACAGGCACAGCCAACTTTGTGAATGCGCTCACGATGAGTAACGCCATTTTGGCGGGCGCCGGCACCGAAACCATCGGCGGGCTGCTGACGTTGGGAGGAAACAGTTCCCTGTGTCCGGTTGTGGCCTGCAATGTAACGAGCACGGCGGTGACCAACGCCAACGGCGGGATCAGCTACACCGGGGGCGGGAATGTCTATTTCTACGGCCGGACGCTAAACAACGCGGGAACTGCGACGTGGGGGACCGCGAGCGGCTATAACTTCTACCTGGGCTATGGGGCGATTGTAAACAACAACGCGGGCGCCACCTGGAACTATACGAATGACTATCCAACGCTGAACATCACCACGGGCGGTGGGACATTCAACAACGCGGGGACGTTTGAGAAGACCGCCGGAACGAACCCCACCACCGTGGCTGCGGCGTTCACCAATACGGGCAAGGTGTTGGGGAATTCGGGCACGGTGAGTTTCACCGATTTGGCAGGCACTTCGAGTGGATCGTGGAGCGCGGCCACTGGTGACGCGCTGGTGCTGGATACCGGCACGACCGCAGCCTCGATCAGCGGGAACATCAGCGGCGCGGGGTCGGTGAATTTCTCGAGCGGGAC
>JBEKLB010000139.1:0-14455 GCA_050010415.1 Bryobacteraceae bacterium
AAATTGCGCTGGATCGGTCACCGGGGGATCGTAAGTCATGGGGCTGGCAGTCAATCCCCAGCGGAGTTGCCCGGCAAATGGATTGCCGTTGATCTCCATGCAGAAGATTCCTTTCACCAGTTTCGGACGCCGGTCCGCGACACCCCAGCCGAAGAATCCCCCGAACGCGTGGGTGAGTAAAATGCAGGGACCGATGCGATCCACCAACTCCACACCTCCGCGCCACACCAGATCGCTGTGAAACGCTTCGTCCATCACGTTGCCCGATTCACACGCCATGAACTGATCGATCAGCGGATCGTTCATGCCGCCGGGTCCCGGCCACTGCGCGGTGTTGAACACAACGGGCGTTTGAACCAGGCCTTCATAAGGCGGAACGTTGGGTAAATGGCTGGGCCCCAGCGCGTCGGGATGATAGGGCGAACGGCCGTAACTGGGCCGGTCCAGCCAATAGACGCTGTAGCCGGCCTGCACGAAATAATGCACCCAGCCCGGCCGGCCGCCGATGCCCATCATGTGGCAGCCCTGGCCACCGCCGCCGTGCACCATGATCACTGGATAGGGATAACGTTTCTCGGCTGGGATCATGTACTGTACATACATTTGTCCCAGCGCGATGGTGCCGTAGCTCATCTTCTTGCGCTGGACGCCCACCCAGAAGCAGCCCTGGTCGGCAAGCTTGAGCGCGGTGTTGTCGCGATTGGGCTTGGGATCGATGGCGGGCGCGGCGGGCGCGGCGGGCGCGCTTTGGTTCACGTTGGTTTCCAGCCATTGCAGAACCGGCTGCAGCGCATCGCGATCCGACACCGTCAACGATGGGATTTTGGGAAGGTTGCCAAGGCCTGCGCCAGGCGGGTCGACGGTTACGATGCCCTTCACCAGTTCACCGCGCTCGCCAGCCGTCTCCGCTGCAAATCTTGCGCCGTCGCCGTGCGCGATCAGGATGGCAGGGCCGATCTCATCTAGCAACTTCGCGCCGCGCGATCTCCAGACGCTTTGCGTGATCGGATTATTGCCCATCGGCTGACCCATCGCGGCCACCAGTTGCGCGATTGCGGGATCGTTTGGATCACCATGAGCATTCTTCGCTACGGCCTCGAAGGTTGGCGCTTCTTTGTCAAAATACCCATGAACCCAGGGATGGTATGGATTGCGGCCTTGGCCAGGCCGGTCGATCACGTACACCTGGTAGCCTTGCTCCAGAAACAGCGTGGCCCAGCCACGGTGGCCGTCGGGCGTCGAGATCCAGTCAGAGCCTTGCCCATACCCGCCGTGGATCAGAACCACTGGATAAGGATGGCGGACTTCGCGCGGGATCCAATGTTCCACATACATCTGCATACCGTTGCACATCGTTCCGCGAGCCAGGGTGGCGTGCTCTACGCCGATCCAGTGGTAACTCCAGTCCGTGATGTCGAGGGCTGGGCCCGGATTACCAGCGGGCGCGGTCTGCGCGGGCGCTTTCTTCGGGGCAGCGGCGATTGCGATGGCCGCGAGACCTCCCAGTTCACGCCTTGTAAGTCCGTTCGAGTTGTCTTTGTTCATAGCGATTGCGCGCTTTCCAGCATACTCCGCATAGAATGAAGAGGAAATGCCCGACCAACCAGCGCAGCAGATGCAGTGCATGGAAGTATGGGGCGGCAGCCAGCTCACTTCGCAATGCGTCGAATTCGGCGGGTTGGACGCTTGGGTTTATAGCAAGCCGTTCGGCAAGGCACACGCAGGCGGCGACATTTACTATGCGTCCAGCTGCGCCACGGGCCGCATCAGCCGCTTGTTGCTGGCCGACGTGGCGGGACACGGCAAAACTGTCGCAGCCACCGCCGCCGATCTGCGTACGCTCATGCGGCGTTTCGTCAACCGGCTGGATCAAACTGAATTCGTCCGCTTGCTCAACCAGCAATTTGCCGCGCTGCCGAAGACCGGTGCGTTCGCGACGGCCATCGTCACAACGTTCTTCGAGCCCAGCCGCAGGCTGACGGTTTGCAACGCCGGGCATCCGAGGCCGATGCTTTTTCGCGCCGCGAAGGGCCAGTGGGATTTTCTGGGTGATCAGGGAACGGGAGCGCGGTCCGCTCCGAGCAACATCCCATTGGGGCTTTTTGAAGGCGCGGAGTACGAGCAGTTCGATATCGAGCTGGAGCCGGGCGATTGCCTGCTCAGCTATACCGACGCGCTGATCGAATCGCGCGATTCGGATGGCGAGATGCTGGGTGAGGACGGACTGCTGCGCATCACGCGCGTGCTGGGCGATGTGGAGCCGCGGAAGATGATCGAGACTCTGCTGGCTGAAATCGAGACGCGGTATCCGGAGAATCTCTCCGAAGACGATGTCACGGTGCTGGTGGTTCGTGCCAACGGCCGCCAGCTCAAGTTTTCCTTGCGCGAGAAGCTGCGGGCGATGGGACGCTTTACGAGTGCGCTGATGCGCGGGGAACGAGCGCCGTTTCCGGACGCGAAGCTGGCCAACATTGGGGGAGCGATCATTCCCGCGCTGGCCCGGCGCTGGCGCGCGTCACGTTAGTGCTTTTTGAAATCGTCCCGGAAGAAACCGTTTAGTTCAGCGAAGGGAGCGGCGCCGTCGAAGCCCGCGAAGCTACCTTCTTCCGCGATGGCTTTGGCTGCGCGGACGAAACCGCCCCAGGCCGCACGCGCGAGCGAACTTCCCACGCTGATGCGACGCACGCCCAGCGCGGCCAGATCGGGAACCTTCAGCCCCGTGTTCGCGCTCATGAGCACGTTGACGGGCTTGGGGCTCACCGCGGAAACGATGGCCCGAATATCCTCGCGTTCTCGAACGCCCGGCGCATAGAGCAAATCCGCACCCGCTTCCGAGTAGGCCTGGAGGCGGCGAATGGATTCCTTTAACGCGTCTGGGTGTCCGACTAAGAAGCACTCCGCGCGTCCAACCAGGATTACGTTCTGACCGGACGAATCGATAGCCGCGCGCGCCGCGCGCATGCGCTCGACGGCTACCGGGAGATCGAACAATGGTTTCGATGGATCGCTGGTCGAATCCTCGATGGACAATCCCGCGACGCCCGCTTCCACGCAGCGGCGCACGTTGCGCGCCACGCCTTCCGCGTCGTCCGCGTAGCCGGACTCAAAATCGGCGTTGACCGGCAGATCCACTGACGCGACAATCTCGGCGACATGGCTGAGCATGGCGTCGCAGGATACATCGGCGTCGGGTAATCCTTGGGAGAACGCGAAGCCGGCGCTGCTGGTGGCCAGGGCCTGGAAGCCGAGATGCCGCAGATACCGGGCGGTCCCGATATCCCAAGGATTGGGGATCACAAAACATCCGCTCTCATGCAGCTTGCGGAACGCTGCGCGGCGCGCCGTAAAGTTGGTAGTGGCCATCAAGAGCTAGAGATTACCATAATAGATATTGACCGAAAGGAGGCGCCGTGCCCTTGTACGATTTTAAGTGCCTGGATTGCGGACAGCAGTTCGAGGCGCTGGTTCTGAAATCCGAACCGGAGTGTCCGGGTTGTCAGGGCCGCAACCTGGAACAACTGATTTCGATGTTCAGCGTGGACTCCGCCAGCATCCGGCAGAGCAACATCAATGCGGCGCGCAATGCGAACTCCAAGATGGCGCGCGACAAAGCGATCGCCGACAAGGAAGCGATCGATCATCATGACTGACCTGCTATGACTTGCCAGACGTGTACGAAAGAGGTCCCGGAGTCCAGCCGCTTCTGCCTGTCCTGCGGCTCGGCCCTCCCCTCAGTTAACGGTGGCGCATCGCCCACGGTGACACAAACGGTGGCTGCGCCTGTAACACCCCAGGGTCCAACGCCCACGCCGGCTCGTACGCCCTCACACTCTCTCCTCTCTTCGTCGTCGGGCGCGTTAGCCGAAGGCCGCTTCGTGCCAGGCGCATTGCTGGCAGGCCGATATCGCATCGTGGCGCTGCTGGGACGCGGCGGTATGGGCGAGGTGTATCGCGCTCACGACCTGACGCTGGGCCAGGAGGTAGCGCTCAAGTTCCTGCCCGAAGTGGCCGCGCGCAATCCAGCGGCACTGGCGCGGTTCTATAGCGAAGTCCGCATCGCGCGCCAGGTATCGCACGCCAACGTATGCCGGGTTTACGATCTGGGCGAAGTGGACGGCCAGCCTTACTTATCGATGGAGTACGTGGATGGCGAAGACCTGGGCTCACTGTTGCGCCGCATCGGGCATTTGCCCTCGGACAAGGCGATTGAGATTGCGCGACAGTTGTGCGCCGGTGTGGCGGCGGCGCACGCCAAGGGCGTTCTGCATCGCGACCTGAAACCCGCCAATGTCATGCTCAACGGCCGAGGCCACGTGGTGGTCACCGATTTCGGCCTGGCTGCTCTAGCCGACGAAATCCCGGGTGAAGAGATTCGCAACGGCACACCGGCCTACATGGCGCCGGAGCAACTGGCCGGCAGGGAAGTTACGGTGCAAAGCGACATTTATTCGCTGGGCCTAGTGCTGTACGAAGTGTTCACCGGCAAACGCGCATTTGAAGCTTCCACGCTGGCGGAATTGGTGAGGCTGCACACTGAAACGAGTCCCGTGAGCCCGTCCACGCTGGTGAAGGAACTTGACCCGGCGGTGGAGAGCGCCATTCTGCGCTGCCTGGATCCGGAGCCTTCCAACCGTCCCTCGTCGGCTCTCGCAGTGGCTGCGAGACTTCCCGGAGGCGATCCGTTAGCTGCCGCGCTGGCAGCCGGCGAAACGCCTTCGCCGCAGATGGTGGCCGCTTCGGGCGATACGGCGGCGCTGCCGTGGAAGATCGCCGTTCCGACGCTGGCTGTCGCGCTGGCGGGTCTTACGGCGTTCGTCTTCCTGGCCTCTTCGTTCAGCATGATTGAAAAGGCGCAGCTCACTAAATCGCCAGAAGTACTCGCCGACAAAGCTCGGGACCTGATTCGGGGCTTGGGCTACGACCGCCCACCCGGCGATTCGGCTTACGCCCTGGAAGACAACACCGATTTTGTGCACACGGTTGAAAAGAGCGACCAGCCACGGCCCGACTGGGACCAAATTGCCCGCAGCCGTCCCTCCCCGTTGAAGTTCTGGTATCGGCAAAGCCTGGAACCCATGCTGGCGCATGGCATGAACACCGAGATGCTGATTCCTGGCGCCATTCAAGAAGACGATCCGAAGCCCACCATGTCGGGAATGATCGACGTCCAGCTCGATCCACAAGGGCGGCTCACTTATTTTGAAGCGCTTCCGCCGGAGAGGGAAAATCCACCGGGAAAAACTCCGCCGCCGGATTGGAGCCCGTTATTTGCCGCCGCAGGCTTGGACATGTCCAAATTCCAACCCGAAGTGCCGATGTGGGCGCCGCTGGCGGCGTCCGATGTACGCCAGGCCTGGAGCGGCGAATGGCCGGGATACAAAAACCGCCCGCTGCACGTCGAGGCCTCTGCCTGGCATGGCCGTCCAGTCTATTTTTCCTTGACCGGCCCGTGGAACCGCTCGTCCCGCATGCCCGCGTCCCAACCGGGAGGCGCCACCGACCTCGCCCAGAAAATTTTGATGATCATCGCGCTTCTGCTGCCAATCCTGGCCGCTGTTTTCCTGGCGCGCTGGAATTTCGTGCGCGGCAAAGGCGACCGCCGGGGCGCGATGCGGCTGGCTACCCTGATGTTTTCGCTTCACCTGGCGCTATGGGTGTTCCAAACGCACTTCTCGTCCGCCGGAAACTTCCTCTATCTTCTGTTCATCGCCATCAGCGCCGCGCTCTTGTGGGGCGGCACCGTATGGGTGCTATATCTGGCGATTGAACCGTATGTCCGCCGCTACTGGCCGCAGGCCATCATTTCCTGGACGCGTGTTCTCAACGGACGCTGGCGCGATCCTTTGGTGGGCCGGGATGTCCTCTACGGAGTTGCGCTCGGAATGTTCGCTTGCGTTCTCTATTGCATCCGATATCATCTGGAGGGCCGGCTGGGCGCGCCTCCGCCGATCTTGAGCACCGACTACCTCAGCAGTTTCCGGTTCGCTTTCGGCGCGTGGCTGTTCCATCTTCCGAGCTCTATTGCTTTCACCCTGCTGCTGTTCCTGATTCTCTTCCTGTTGCGGGTAGTGCTTCGGAAATCCTGGCTGGCTGCCGCCGGCTTTGTGCTGTTGTTCACGGCGCTCAAATCGGTATCGTCGAGCTATCCGGCCGTGGAATGGCCGCTGGAAGCCCTCCTGTACACCGCGCTAGCACTGGGAGCGTTGCGTTTCGGACTGGTGGCATTGGCAGTGATCCTTTTTACCGTTGACGCGGCTTTGAACATTCCCGTCACACTGAATGCTTCGACCTGGTATTTCACTAATACGACCTTAGCGCTCGCGAGTATTGCCGCGATCGCGATCTGGGGCTTCTACATCGCCCTGGCCGGCCAGGTTCCCTGGAAGACCGAATCGTAGACACCGCGATTTGGCGTGCGCTTGGCGATACCCGGCGCGACCTTTCCGACCACTCACCGCTCATTCAACCCTTCGGGCCAGCCACAATCCCTAGTGGCCGGGAGCTGATTCTGGCATAACAATCAAAATAGCGTCAAATTTTGCCAGTGGCCGTTGACGTGGCCTAGCACTTGATTATATGCTCGCCACACGCTTACTCGCTCTTTAGCTGGTCTAACTTAAATTCACGTCACGGGAGATGTGCATGCGCCACGTAGTAGCAGCATTAGGTTTATCCCTCTGCGCCTTGGCAGCGTTTGGCCAAACGGACCGCGGAACGATCACCGGCACCATTACGGACCCGGCTGGGGCGGTTGTCCCCAACGCGCCCATTGAAGCTAAGAATTTGGCTACCGGCGCGGTGTACGCCGCGGCAGCTTCAGGAACCGGTAATTACACGATCGCCCAACTTCCCATCGGCAGCTACGATCTGTCGGTGTCCGTTTCGGGCTTCAAAAAGTATGTTCGGACCGGCATAGTGGTCGAGGCCGTCGCTATTTACCGTGTTGACGTCGCGCTCGAAGTGGGTGCCACGACGGAGTCCGTGGTGGTCAACGCGGAATCTCCCATGCTCAAAACCGAAACCACGGAAGTGAGCTATACCACTGCGACCGAGACCTTGGACCAACTTCCGATCCTAACGCTCTCCGGCGCCCCTGCCGGCTTCGGGAACAGCAGCGGGCTAGGCAATATCAGGAACCCGCTCGCCGCGCTCCAACTGATGCCGGGTACCGATTTCGCAACCGACAATACTTTGCGCGTAAATGGCATGCCGTCCAGCTCCCAGACCATCAACGTGGAGGGGCAGGATTCCAGCAACGGTTTCTGGAAACAGCTCACCCAGGTGAACCAGCAGGGAGCGGATGCCATCCAGGAAGTGACCGTTCAGACCAGTAACTACGCCGCCGAGTATGGCCAGGCCGGCGGTGGTTACATCAACTACACCATGAAATCGGGCACCAACCGGCTGCATGGAGGCGGGTTCGACTATTTAACGAACACGGTCCTGAATGCGGGCTTGCCGTTCACCGTCGATTCGACAAATCCGAACTACAACATCCGCAATCCCATTCATCAGAACGATTATGGATTCACGCTCGGCGGTCCAATCGACATTCCGAAGGTCTACAACGGTCACGACAAGACGTTCTTCTTCTTCAGCTTCGAACAGTTCCGGCAGACCAACTTCACCAGCAACGCGGTTTCCCAGGTTCCCGACGCATTGGAACGCGATGGGAATTTCGCCGCGGACGCGGGCCTGGGTGCTGCCGTCCTGGGCTGCAATACCGTCGCATCTGTCGGTCAAACGATATGCGCGAACCAGATCTTCGATCCTTCTACCCGGCACATCGTGAACGGCACTCCAGTGACGGATCCTTTCCCGAACAACGTAATTCCGGCCAGCAGGTTCGATCCGACGGCGTTGTTGATCCAGAATTTGTTCCCGATGCCCAATAACCCCGCCGGCGGGGCATTTTTCAACTACAACGTCCCGGGTTATTCGGATTACCGCCATACCACCATTCCCTCCATCAAGATCGACGAATTGCTGAGTTCCAAGCTAAAGTTGTCCGGATACTATTCGGCGACCAAAACGTTTTCGCCCCAGAACAACGGTTTCAGCGGGGCGCAGTTGCCGCTATCTACCCTGGAAGTCCAAAATTCTCTTGCGCAGACGGTGCGCCTGAACCTGGACGATACCGTGACGCCGACCTTCCTATTGCATTTCGGCGCGGGTTTGCTGCACACCACGAATCCGTCGGTCACCCCGAGTTACAACCAGGCTAGTCTCTTCCCACAGGGGGTTCCCTTTCCAGGGCAAAACTTCCCCTACCTATCCGGACTGAATTCCAATGCCTTTGGCTTTTCAGGCTTCACCGGTGGCGGTGGCTTCCCATCCAGCACCAACACGGCTTCGTTCTTTGAAGCGCCCTTCGAAGAGGATGTAAAACCTACATTTAACGCCAACGCAACCTGGATCAAGGGAAACCATACCTTCAAGCTGGGCGCGACAGCAATGTTTGAAGGCATCCCGACCACCACCAGCAGCCGCGCCAATGGTGAATTTGAGTTCGCCAACACTCAGACCGCGGATCCGGCGCAATATGGCCAGCCTTTCGCGAATTACGCCAGTAGCGGAATGGGCTATGCCAGCTTCCTGCTGGGCCTGGCCAGCGGTCTTCAAGTAGCTCCGCCCGAGACGAGTACGCGGCTGGGCATGCATTCGTATGGAATGTATCTGCAAGATAGCTGGAAGGTCACTCACACCCTGACAGTCGAGCTCGGGCTGCGCTGGGATTACGCCACGCTGTGGAACGAGGAACACGGCCGGATGCAGAATGCGGACTTCACAGCGCCTAACCCGACCCTCGGCGGACGGCTCGGCACGGTAGAGTACGGGACCTCCTGCAATTGCAACTTCGCCAGTCCGTACCCATTTTCTATCGGGCCTCACCTAGGTGTAGCCTGGCAGATCACTCCCAAGACGGTCTTCCGCGCCGGTGGCGCCATCAATTATGCAGCCGGAGCGGATCAGGCCGGGCTAAACGTTAGTGTCCCGGACTTCCTTTCGCTGGGTTCTCCCGGGTATGGATTGCCCTCCGCGATTCTCAAGAATGGCGATCCGTATGCTGCAGGCAACGTTTATGGCAATCCGGTCCTTACGTTTAACAGCTTCTACAACCCGAATACTCCGCAGTACCCAGCGGCAGCAGCGCCCGGCGTAGTGCCTCCGAGTTCGCCGTTCATCTCCATCGCTTCCAACGCAGCGCGCTTGCCTCGGATCTTCCAATGGAGCATCGGCTTCCAGCGCGAGATTTCAAAGGATATGGTGGTGGAGGCCGCTTATGTGGGCAATCGCGGCACCTGGTGGACCGCACCCCTGCTGTCCACGATGAATTATGACGGCGTCTCGCCCCAGACACTGCAATCGAAATTCGGTATCAACATCCAAAATCCTGCCGACCAGCAGCTTTTGCTCACACCGATTAATTCTCCTGCAGTGATTGCCCGCTTCCCGAACCTGGCAAATCCCAATAATGTGTACCCAGGATTCCCCGGCTCGGAGCCGCTCATTGCCGCATTGGTGCCGGAACCGCAGTGGTATGGCGGAGTCCCGCCATTCCTCGGCCCCCCATCTGGGGATACCTGGTACGATTCGCTGCAGGTGAAGTTCACCAAGCGTTATTCGCACGGGCTGACGGCGCAGGTGGCTTACACCTATCAGAAGGAGTTGACCAACGGCGTCAATTCGAATACTTCCTATCTGACGCCCAACGCTCCGCTCATCAACGACATATTCAAACCTTCGATCGACAAGCAGATCTCCGGGTTCGATATTCCACAGGAGGTGATCATTGCGTTCACCTACACAACTCCCAAGCTCGCCGCCGAGAGCGGGGGTATGAAGGCGGTGTCATGGTTCGCGCGTGACTGGACCGTCAGCGGACTGCTGCGGTACCAGAGCGGCGTATTGATCCGGACGCCTGCTTCCAACAATAATCTTTTAACCGAGCTGGGTGTCGGACCAGCCAACAACCCGGCTCTGTGGGGCGGCGGCACCACGTTCCAGAACCGCGTCCCGGGGCAGCCGTTGTTCCTGGTGAATCCGAACTCCCATTTCGATCCGACCACGCAATTGGTGCTGAATCCCGCTGCTTGGACCGATGCGCCGGCAGGACAGTTCGGCCAATCCTCGCCGTACTATAACGATTTCCGCTGGCAGCGCCAGCCGGCTGAATCGCTCGGCTTCGGCCGCATCTTCCGCATCAGGGAAGGATTTCAGCTCCAAGTTCGCGCGGAATTCCAGAACATCTTCAACCGGCTGTTCTACTCGACCCCGGCGAATGGCGTTGGAATCTTCGGCCTACCGTCCACCACTCCAGAGACCCTGCCGTCTCATGGGAATTGCATCGGTAGCACCTGCGGTCTCTTATCGGCCGGTTATGGGTTCGTGAATTTCGTGGAGGGCGCCGGCGCCCAGCCCAGAAGCGGCCAGTTGATCGCGCGCTTTACGTTCTGAGGAACGTGCGCTGCTCTAGTCTTGCATACTGAATTTGTGGGGCCGGATCACAACCTGCCCCACAAGCTATTTAGTACCCTCCTACATTCCCCTCTTTTTGCTGCCGCTCCGAAACGAACCGTCTAACCACCCGCATAGCACAGCTCACTTTCTTTACAAAAAATCAAAATTGCGTCAATTTACTCGTGGATCGTTGACGCAGCCTTACAGTTGAATTATGCTCCCACCAGCGTTGTTGATGGCTGGTGCGAGGCGCACCAGACTGACTTATTAGACGGAATGGGGATTAATGGACATGCGCCATGTTGCGGTAGTAGTGTGTTTATCGATTTGCTCGTTCGCCGCGTTCGCCCAGAGCGATCGCGGAACCATCACAGGGACCATCCTGGATCCGGCGGGGGCGGTGATCGCCGGCGCCATGATTGACGCGAAGAACGTCGCTACCGGCGCCGTTTACCCAACGGCCAGCTCGGACACCGGCAACTACACCATTGCGCAATTGCCAGCCGGTAATTACGAACTGACAGTGACTGTTGCCGGCTTCAAAAAGTATGTGCGCGGGGGACTGCAGGTGGAGGTGGCGGCCAACATCCGCGTGGACGTCGGGCTGGAAGTGGGGTCCGCCAGCGAATCCATCACCGTCGAGGCCGCCGCTACTCTGCTGAAGACTGAAGGGGGCGAGGTGAGCCACAACGTCTCCACAGAAACGCTGGACGACTTGCCGATTCTCACACTCACCGGTGCAGCGGCGAGCATTGGAACCGCGAACAGCCTGGGCAATATCCGGAACCCGCTGTCGGCGGTGGAACTGCTGCCCGGCGCGCGCATCTCGACCGATGCCATATTGCGCGTCAACGGTATGCCGTCCAATTCGCAATCCATCAACATCGAGGGCCAGGACGCGACTAACGGGTTCTTTAAGCAACAGAACCAGGTAAACCAGGCGGGCATGGAAGCGATCCAGGAGGTAGCCATCCAGACCAGTAATTATGCCGCGGAGTATGGCCAGGCAGGTGGCGGCTATTTCAACTACACCATGAAATCCGGCTCCAACCAGCTGCACGGGAGCGGGTACGATTACTTTGTGAACGAAGTGCTGAATGCAGGCACACCCTTCACCAACGCCGGCACCGAGAACCCCGCAAAGGATGGCGAGCTCGTCCGCAACCCGATCCGGCAAAACGATTATGGAGTCACGCTGGGCGGCCCAGTCGATATTCCCAAGATCTACAACGGTCACGATAGGACATTCTTCTTCTTTAGCTTTGAGCAGTTCCGGCAAAGCGCCTTTACGAGCAACACGTATGCCATCGTGCCTACCGCGGCCCAGCGCGACGGAGATTTCAGTGCGGCCCTGAGGCCTACGTGCAACACCGATCCGGCCGGCGAACAGGTTTGTCTCAACGAGGTTTTCGATCCGAACACCAATCACACCGTAAATGGAATCGTGGAGCGCACGCCCTTTCCGGGCAACATAATTCCCGCTAGCCGCATCGATCCCACAGCGGCCATCATTCAGAACATGATTCCGATGCCAAACACGCCGGGCGTTTTTAATTACACGGCGCCGGGTTACTCGAATTTCCGCCACACCACGATTCCTTCCATCAAGATCGATCAAAATATCAGCTCCAAAATCAAGCTGGCGGGATACTATTCCGCGACGAAGACGCTCTCGCCGCAGACCAACGGCTTCTCGGAGCCGTATACCGCTTTGCAGCCGCAGAACGCGTTAGCGCAGACCATACGGCTGAACCTGGATACGACTCTCACGCCAACTCTGCTGTTGCATTTGGGTGCAGGTTATCTGCACACCTCCAATCCGCAGACCGCGCCGAATTACGATCAGAAGCAACTGTTCCCGGATGGAGTTCCCTTCACGGCGAGCAACTTCTTTCCCTATATGGCGGGCATGTACAGCACGAATGGCGGCGGTTGGAGTGGCGGCGGCGGATTTCCGTCAGTTACCAACACAGGTGTCGCGTTCACTCTCACACCAGTGGCCAACGATTATAAGCCGACCTTTAACGCCAACCTGACTTGGGTGAAAGGTAACCACACCTATAAGCTAGGTGCAACGGCGCTGTTTGAGGGTATACAAAGCGTGAACGACAGCCGCGCCGACGGACAGTTTGCGTTCGCTCAACAGCAGACGGCCGACCCCTCACAAAACGGCCAGCCCTTTGCGAATACTGCGAGTAGCGGATTCGGGTATGCGAGCTTCTTCCTGGGCACGCCGAACACCGTGTCGACAGCCGCGCCGGCGGATGTGCGTTTGGGAACTCATTCCTTTGGACTCTACATCCAGGACAGTTGGAAGATCACCCGGAAACTGACCTTCGACTATGGCCTGCGTTGGGATTACGCCATTTTGTGGAAGGAACAATATGGCCGGATGCAGAATGCGGACTTCACAGCGCCCAACACATTGATCGGGGGCCGGCTGGGCACCGTGGAATACCAGGCGACTTGTCATTGCAACTATGCCAACGCTTATCCGTTTGCAATCGGGCCACACCTGGGAGTGGCCTACCAGATCACGCCGAAGACGGTGTTCCGCGCGGGCGGCGCCATCTCATACGCAGCGGAATCGGATCAAGCCGGACTAAACAGCAGCGCCGGCGATTTCTACACCATCCCTGCCGCAGCCTATGGAGCCTCGTCTGGACTTCTGAAGTATGGAGACCCGCTGGGTCCCGGGAACCCGTACGGCAATCCGGTGGTCCACTGGCCGAATTTCAATCCGCAGTACCCGGTTCCCGCGGCGCCCGGGGTGATCCCGCCCTCCTCGCCGTTTGTCTCCATCGCTCCCAACACCGGCCGCTTACCGCGCATCTTTCAGTGGAGTATCGGCTTCCAGCGAGAAATAACCAAGGACCTGGTGGTGGACGCCGCCTATGTGGGCAACCGCGGCGCCTGGTGGGTATCGCCGCTGCTGGGCGGCCTGAATTACAACGCGCTCACACCGCAGCAATTACTCGCGGACGGAATCAACGTGACCAGCAAGGCGGACACCACGCTCCTCAATACGCAAATTAATTCGCCCGCTGTGATCGCCCGGTTCCCGTATCTTGCAAATCCGAATAATGTTTATCCGGGTTTCCCCGGCACGCAAACGCTGCTCCAGGCACTGCGACCCTATCCGCAATGGAACGGCATCCCGCCGTTTCTGGGGCCACCAGACGGAAATACCTGGTACGACTCGCTGCAGATCAAGGCGACCAAGCGTTATTCGCACGGCCTGAGCGCGCAGGTGGCCTATACGTGGCAGAAAGAACTCACCAACGGCACCAACTCCAACACGTCCTACGTGACGCCTTCGCCACCGCTGATCAATGATGTGTTCAACAAGTCGCTGGATAAGCAGATCTCCGGGTTCAGCGTCCCGCAGGAGTTGATTATTGCGTTCAATTACACGACACCTAAGATCGAGTTGAATTCGGGCGGCGGGAGGGCGCTATCCTGGCTGGCGCGGGACTGGACCATCGGTGGAGTGCTGCGTTATCAAAGCGGCCTGATAATGCAAACTCCGTTCTCGACGAACAACCTGCTGGCGAACCTGGGACGGGGACCCGGCAACAATCCGGCACTGTGGGGCGGCGGCTACACGTTCATGGACCGTGTGCCAGGCCAGCCATTGTTCCTGGTGAATCCGAACTCCACTTTCGATCCCACCCAGCAGCTGGTGCTGAATCCGAAAGCGTGGGTGGAACCGCCGTATGGCACATTCGGGACTTCCGCGCCTTACTACAACGACTTTCGTTGGCAGCGTCAGCCGGCCGAAAGCATGTCCTTCGGGAGAATCTTCCGCATTAAGGAAAGATACCAGTTGCAGATTAGGGCGGAATTCCAGAATATCTTCAACCGCCTCTTCTATCAGGCCCCCGCCGACGGCGCGCCTTTCGGTTTCCCGTTTACTTCGGTCACCACCCCCACCCTGCACGGCAACCCCGGAGGTACGCTATCGCAAGGCTTCGGGTACGTGAACTGGGTGAAT
>JBEKLB010000140.1:0-14332 GCA_050010415.1 Bryobacteraceae bacterium
CGCTGCTGCTCTATCCCTCTATTCTGACGGCCATTTTTCATGACGCACGCCTGGCGCGGTATTCGGGTTGGATCGGCGCCACTATTTTGTTTTGGATCACGGGTGCTTTTCTCGACATCGCTCCGGTAGCGAACGACGAGGTGCGGCTGGCCTCGGCATTCATCATCGGAATCCAGGCGTCGCGCGCGCTGATCTTCGTCGGGGCCGTGTTGTTTTTTGGAACGCTCGGATCGCTGCTGGCCGCGGCGGTTTTGCATGGTTTGGTGCAGACCGTGGTGCTCGGGTGCTACCTGGAGTCCCGCTTTTCGGGATTCTGGCGCGCGTTCGACTGGGCCATGCTGCGCGATCAGTTGTCTTATGCGCTTCCCCTGGGCGGAGCCGCCCTGCTGATGATCGTGCAGACCGATCTGCACAACTACTTCGTATCGAATCGGTTTGGGCCGGCTTTGTTCGCGGTCTATTCGCTCGGCACCCTGCAATTGCCGCTGATGGGCCTGATCTGGGAGGCGACCAATTCGGTACTCATCACGCGTGTCAGCATTTTGCAGAAGCAGAATGAACCGCGCGAGATTGTTCTTTTGCTGGCGCGCGCGGCGCGGAAACTGGCAGCGGTCTACTTTCCGGTGTACGTCTTTCTGATGGTGGCGGGACGTGAGTTCATCCGGGTTTTGTTCACGGCCCGTTTCACGGATAGCTGGCCGATTTTCGCGGTGAATCTCACGCTGCTGCCTTTGGGGATTCTTTTGTTGGATCCGTTGTATCGGGCCTTTGAACGCGAACGATATTTTCTGTTGCGGCTTCGTCTGGCACTGGCCGCGGGCTTGATTGCGGCTCTGTGGCTTTTTACCGCTCGCCTGGGATTGCTGGGAGTGATTGTGGTGGTGGTGGCAGTGGCCGTAATCGAACGAGCCGTGATGACCATCCATTTCCTGCGCCTGTTGGGCGTCACCGCGCGCGATCTTGTTTTGTTGCGCGACATCGTAAAGCTCGCGCTTCTGGCACTGGCCGCCGGGTTGTTTTCCGCCCTGGTGCGTCTGTCGCTCGCAAGAGAGAACGAGGTGGTGGTTCTGTTCGGCTGCGGACTGGCTTTCGCCGCTGTTTATTTGCCGCTGGCCATCCGCTGGCTGCCGGTTCCCCGGCTGGTTCCTTTGTCGAGCAGAGCCACTTCGGCGGGCGTAAGCTCGCGATAACGGCCGATGGGAAGCTCGCCTATCCGCAAGTCTCCGATCTGGGTGCGAACCAGCTTCAGCACCTTGCTTCCGATAGCTTCGATCATGCGTCGCACCTGCCGGTTGCGTCCTTCGTGGAGGGTGATTTCGATGAACGAATATTTCGCGGACTCGCGGACGCGCTTTACCCGAGCGGGCTGGGTGGGGCCGTCGCTGAGCAGCACGCCCTCGCGCAGTTGCTGAAGTTGTTCTTCGCTCAGCAATGTGGACGCCTTCACCAGATACGTTTTGGGAACTTTGTAATCCGGATTGGTGATGCGTTCGGCGAAGCGCGTGTCGCTCGTGAGCAGCAGCAATCCGCTGGTATCCAGATCCAGCCGGCCCACCGGGACCACCCAGCGCCCGGCGTCTTGGACGAGATCGTAAACCGTGGGCCGGCCGTCGGGATCTTTGAACGAGGTGATGTAACCGGTTGGTTTGTACAGCAGCAGGTAAATCTTCTCGGATTCCTCGACAGGTTGGTCGTCGAGAGTTACTTTGTCGCGCGCCAGATCCACCCAGTGATCGGGGGTCTGAATCAACTTTCCATTCACTTTGACGCGGCCCGCGCCAATCCACTTGCGGGCTTCGGTGCGTGATCCCAAGCCGGCTTTCGAAAGCACGCGCTCCAAAGTTTTCAGCGGACGCTTTTTCAGATGCGTACCGGGCAGCGGCTTCTTCACGCCAATACACTAGCATGCGGTGTAGTTCGGAATCGGCCGGATTATTCTCGCGGCGGGTGTAGGCTAAGAGGACGGCATTTCCCCAAAATGCGGAAAATTACGCTGATCCGGGGCGCGCGGCAGCTGCTGACGTTGCGCGGGCCCAGCGGTCCCCGGCGCGGAACCGATCTGCGAAACCTGGGAATTATTCAGGACGGCGCGGTATTGATCGCGGACGGCGTGATCGCCGAAGTTGGCCCCAGCCGGCGGTTGGAGAATCTCGCGGTGGCGCGGGGCGCGGAAGAAATTGACGCCAGCGCCTCGGTCGTGATGCCAGGTTTTGTGGATAGCGACGTCCATTTGGTTGCTGGCGCGACCCATGAGCTATCGCCACGCGCGCTGAAGAGTCTGGCGCTGCGCGGAGTGGAAGAAGCGGTGCGATGCGGCACCAGCGCGATCGGGGTTAAATCCGCCGACCTGAAGATTCTGCGCGTCCACGCGGCACTGCGCGAACTTCCCTTGACCCTGGTCTCGATGTTCGACGTCGACGGCCTTTCCACGGAGGCCGCTGAGCGTCTCTTGCCGGTAGTGCGGCGGCGCAAGCTGGCCGAATTCGCAGCGGAGAGCATCGCTACGCTCTCGCCTGCTGTCGCTTTGGATCGGGGGACGGCAAGTTACCCACCTGCCCGCATGCTGATAGACCGTGGCGCCTCGATTGCATTGGCTAGTGGCGCTAACCCGCCCAATTTGCAGACCACCATTGCGCTCGCGTGCCGCGCCATGGACATGACGCCCGCGGAGGCCATCGCCGCCTGCACCATCAACGGCGCGTATGCCATCGGGCGGGCGCAAAGCGTAGGGTCCATCGAAGCGGGCAAGAGCGCGGACCTGACGATTCTGGGCGTGCCGGATTATCGGGAGTTGCCGTATCATCTGGGAGTGAACCTGATGAACCTGGTGATGATACGAGGGACGGTGCGGGTGGAAAGGTCCCGAGTGAAGTGGCCGGATCGCTGAGCGCCCCCCTCATCGAGTGTGTCGCTAATTTTTCCGAGGGGCGGGAGCCTGCTACCGTGCGCGCTATTGAAGACGCCATCGCGTCCCCGGCCGGCGTGGTGGTGCTGCGCTCGGAAATGGACACCGATCACAACCGCAGCGTAATCACGTTCGCAGGGCCGCCGGATGCGGTGTCGGAGGGCGCGCTGCGTGGCATCGAGACGGCGGTTGAGCGCATCGACTTGCGCCAGCACCAGGGCGTGCATCCCAGAATGGGCGCGGCCGACGTGGTGCCGTTCGTGCCTTTGGAAGGCTCGACGCTGGCCGATTGCGTGGTGATCGCGCGGCAAACGGGCGAAAAGGTTTGGAAGCGTTTGGGAGTGCCGGTGTACTTCTACGAAGCCGCCGCCATGAGCAAGGATCGCCGGCTGCTCGAAAAGGTCCGGCGGGGAGGCTTCGAGAATCCGCATATGACGCCGGATTTGGGCGGACCCGCGCTGCATCCGTCGGCGGGCGCCTGTATTATCGGAGCGCGCAAGATCCTGATCGCGTTCAATATCAATCTGGCCACCGACGACGTCGAGGTGGCGCGGGAGATCGCGCGAAAGATCCGCGCATCGTCGGGGGGAATGCCTTGCGTGAAGGCGCTGGGGCTGCCGCTAGCTGCACGCGGGCTGGCCCAGGTATCCATGAATCTGACGGATTTCGAGCAGACTCCGATGCACGTGGTGTTCGATGCGGTGGCGCGTGAGGCCGCCGCGCGCGGCGTGGCCATCGCGGGGAGCGAAATTATCGGCCTGGTGCCGAAGAAGGCGCTCGAAGACGCGGCCGCGCATTATTTGAAGTGCGAGGACTTCGAGAGCGGGTTGGTGCTCGAAAACAGGCTGCGGGCAGTAGAATAGGTTTAGTGCTGGTTTCTATCAATCCCCAACCGCAAAGGCCGGCCTGGCTGCGTGCGCCCGCGCCTTCCGGCGACAACTATCACGAACTGAAAAAACTGGTGCGGCAGTTGAACCTGCACACCGTCTGCGAGAGCGCGGCGTGTCCCAACGTGGGGGAATGTTGGAATCAGCGCACGGCCACTTTCATGATCCTGGGCAACGTATGCACGCGGCGCTGCGGTTTTTGCGCGGTGCAGAAGGGTCCGCCGATGACCGTGGATTATGACGAACCGAGGCGCGTGGCGGAAGCTGTCGCGGTGCTGGGATTGAAGTACGCCGTGGTGACCAGCGTGAACCGGGACGATCGCAAGGACGGCGGAGCGGAATTGTTCAAGCTGACCATCGAAGCCATTCGAGACAGGATTCCCGGCTGCAAGGTGGAAGTACTGGTGCCGGATTTCCAGGGGTCGCACGCAGCCATGGACATGGTGATGAACGCGCATCCCGATGTGCTGAATCACAACACCGAGACGGTGCCACGGCTGTACCGGCAGGTGAGGCTGGGCGCGCGCTATGAGCGGTCACTCGACATGCTGGCCTACGCGAAAAACAAATGTCCCGAAGTTCCCACCAAGTCCGGACTGATGCTGGGGCTGGGCGAGACGGGCGATGAGGTGCGGCAGGTGATGCGAGATCTGCGCTCGCACCACGTGGACATTTTGACGCTCGGCCAATATCTGCGGCCGTCGCTGAAACATCTGCCGATCATTCGCTATATTCCGCTCGAGGAGTTCGCCGAGTTGAAGAACTACGGATCCGAGCTGGGCTTCGCACACGTGGAGTCTGGCCCGCTGGTGCGCAGTTCCTATCACGCGAGCGACGCGATATAGAGGAATGTCGCGAATCGCCGGCGGGGTCTTGGCTCTGGCTTGGGCGCTGTCGGGCCAAACCGTGGCCGTTCCATACGACACCGTCACGGTGGATGAAATCAATCGGCGGCTCGGAGACTTCGAGAACACAAACTCGAAGCGAGAACAAGAGCTACGCGCCCTGTTTCGACAGGCGGGATGCAGCGGCGAGCACCTGACGGAGCAGGCCGTGAAGCACTCCCGCAATCCTAACCTGATTTGTGTTTTGCCTGGGCAAACCGATTCGAGGATCATCGTGGGCGGTCATTTCGATTTTGTGAACCGTGGCCAGGGGGTGGTGGACAATTGGAGCGGATGCTCGCTGTTGCCGAGTCTCTATCAAAGTCTCAAGGCTTCTCCGCGGCGGCATACGCTGGTCTTTATCGCGTTCACCGACGAAGAAAAGGGAATGGTTGGGTCGGCGTTTTATGTCCATCAACTGAGTAAACAGGAGATCCAGGGCATTCGCGCCATGGTGAACCTGGATTCGCTGGGAACCAGTCCAACCAAGGTGGAGCTGGACCGGGGCGACAAGCTGCTGGCCAGCGCCTTAGTCACGGTTGCCAGCTCGATGCACTTACCTTTGAGCGCGGTGAATGTGCACCAAGTGGGCCGTTCAGACTCCGATTCGTTTCAGGATCGCCATGTTCCAACATTAATGATCCATTCGCTCACGAACGAAACGTGGCCGATACTGCATAGCCGTCGCGACCAGATGGCAGCGATGCACTTAAGAGACTATTACGATAGCTATCGGCTCATCACCGAATATCTGGCCTACCTGGATGCGGCGTTGGATATCCCCGGCGGAGCGAGTTACTAATGCTATCGAGGGTTCTAGACGTCGGTTGCGGTACACGCAAGGCCGAACCGGACGCCATCGGCATCGACGTTCATCCGCGCTCGGTTGCCGATGTCATCTGGAACCTGGATGAGTTTCCCTGGCCGCTGGAGAGTGGCGTGTTCGAGCGCATCCACATGTCGCACATCATCGAGCACGTCCGGGACGTCGAGCGGACCATGGCCGAGATCCACCGGGTGGCGCGCGCTGGCGCCGACGTGCTGATCGTCACTCCTCACTTCAGCTCTCACAACTCCTTCACCGATCCCACGCACGTGCGGCATCTGGCGGCACGCAGCTTCCAGTACTTCACGGGCCAGGATTTCGCCACCTTCGGCGGTTCGAATGTCAGATTCAACATCGAAGAACTGGAGCTGACATTTGGAAAGAACTTCGTTCTGGACGGTGCCGGCCGGTGGCTCGCGCGCCGCAATTTAGAGTGGTACGAGCGTCACGCGGCGTGGGTATTTCCGGCCCAGGACATTCGCTGCCGCTTGAGAGTCCGGAAGTAGCGACGGCTGGCCCTACTTCACTTCCGCCGGCGTGGATGTCGCCGGTCCCATCCCGACGATTTCGAGCGTCACTTCTTCGTCCTTCGCGCCGTCGTAGTGGATCTGCTTGCCGTAGTGCGTGACAAAGCTGCCGGCGGGCATAGGCGTGGTGCTGTCGGGATCGTACTTGGAGCCGGTGCCGACCCACCACGTGCCTGATATCACGTAAATGTAGCGGTCGTTGGGATGAAAATGGGGATGGCTCATGTGGTGCGGTAACCACTTGGTCAGCTCGACGTAGAGGCCGGGCTTGGACGGATCGCCCGCCAGGATCGCTGTTTTATTGGCGTCGTTTCCAGTCCAGTTGATCTTGTCGGGTGGTGTAAACATCAGCACTTTGGGGTCGGGCTGGGAGGCCTTTACGGAAAAGACGCCCGCCAACACGGTTACCGCGGAGATGGCGAGCAGGGCACGAGAGGCAATGGAATGGCTGTGCATGTTGCTCATCATATCTCGTTCGCCACTCGGTCTCGTAGACCCATTTCGGCGCTGCTGTCAAGAGCGAACGATTTGATAGTATGGCCGCATGGCATCCCCCGAGGTACGTACCCTCCGCTCCCTGGCGCCCACTGGTGAGTTCAATTTAAGCCGGCTGGAACGAGTGATTTATGGGCCGGGCAAGATTGCGGCATTGAAAGACGAGATGGAGCGGCGCGGGTTGAGGCGCGCCGTGGTGGTGACCACCGACGTGGTGGCCAAGCTGCCCATATTGAAAGACGTGACCGGAGCGCTCGGCGCCAGCTGCGCTTTGGTCTTCGAAGGCATCATCCAGCACGTGCCGCGAGGTACCGTGAACGCTCTCGAAAAAGAGATTGAGCGTGTGGATGCGGACTGCCTGGTGAGCCTGGGCGGCGGCAGCCCGATCGATTCCGCCAAGGTTGCGATTTACGGTCTGCTGGATCGCCGCGAGCTGGTTCACATCGCGGTGCCGACCACGCTTTCGGCCGCCGAATATACCCACGCGGGCGGCGTGACGGACGAGAGCACGCGCGTGAAAAGCGGCGTGTACGATATGCGGGTGCTGCCGCGGACGGTGATCGCCGATCCCGCACTGACGCTCGCGACGCCAGACTGGTTGTGGGTATCCACCGGGATCCGCGCACTGGATCACGCCATTGAATGCGCCTATGCCATCCGGCATCAGCCGATCAGCGACGCCCTGGCGGCGAAATCGATCGCGCTATTCGTGGAGCATCTGCACGCTTCGATTGCGACTAAGGGCGATGAGCAGCTGGCGCATCGCGGACATTGCCAGTTCGCGTCGTGGTACTCGATTTACGGAGCGATGAATACGCGTTTTGGTCTATCGCACCTGTTGGGCCATCAGATCGGCCCGCGCTGGAACGTGCCCCACGGTATTACGTCCTGCATCACGTTGCCGAACTCGATGCGCTTTATGGCGGAGCTTGCGGCCGAGCGATTTGGGCCAGTGGCGGAGGGCTTCCGGATCCCGTTCGATGCTTCCAATCCGAAACCAGCGGCCCTGAAGTGCGCCGACCGGACGGAAGAGTTTATCGGTCAATTCGATGTTCCCAAGCGACTCCGGGATGCGGGTGTGCCGCGCGAGGAGATCGGCTCGATTGTCGAACCGATTACGCATGAGCTGCAGCACAATGGCGTGGTGGACCGGCCGATGACGCAGCAAGAAGTGCTGGCGCTGCTCGAAGCCTGTTATTGAGTCTCACTCGTGGAAGCGCGGTCGATTCGTACTGCGGGCGCGATCGTGCTTGCCATTGCGGCAGCCAAGTTCCTCATCCATCTCTACGCGGGCCGGCATTACGGCTATTTCGTCGATGAGCTGTACTATCTGGCGTGCAGCCGGCATTTGGCCTGGGGCTATGTGGATCAGCCGCCGCTGATCGCGCTGGTCGCCTGGTTGGTGCGAGCAGTGCTGGGGCAGTCGCTCGCGGCCATTCGTTTGTTGCCGGCGCTGGCTGGAGTGGCGGAAGTGCTGCTGACGGCGCTGATCGCTCGCGAACTCGGCGGGAAGCGCTTCGCACAGGCCCTGGCTGCGCCGTCGGTACTTGTCGCGCCGGCAATTTTGGGAGTCGACGCCCTGCTGACGATGAATGCGTTCGAGCCCCTGTTCTGGACGGGCTGCGCATACCTGGCCATCCGCATCATCAAGACCGGGAACACCAAGCTATGGATTTGGTTTGGACTTTTGGCGGGGTTCGGTCTCGAAAACAAATACTCGATGCTGATCTTCGGGGCTGGCCTGGTGCTAGGGCTGCTGTTGAGTTCTGAGCGGGGGGTGCTGTGGAACCGGTGGCTTTGGTTGGGCGGAGCGATCGCACTGCTGATCTTCGTACCGAATCTGATCTGGAACATCCAGCATCATTTTCCGTTCCTGGAAGTGCAGGCGAATATCCGCGCGCATGGCCGCGACGTTCCTCTGGTGCCGCTGGCGTTCTTCGCTCAAGAAATCCTCTTAATGCTCCCGCTTTCGGCGCCCATATGGCTGGGCGGCCTTTGGTTCTACTTCTTCACGGCTGCGGGAAAGCCGTTTCGCGCCATCGGGTGGGCGTGGATTTTCTCGGCTGCGGTGATCGTCATTCTGAGCCCGCGGGTTTACTATCTTTTTCCAGCCTTCCCGGTGCTGTTCGCGGGAGGCGGCGTACTGTGGGAGCACTGGCTGGCGCGGCCGAAACTGGCGTGGATCAGGTTTGCGTATCCGGCGCTGATGCTGATTGGTGGGGCATTGCTCGCGCCGCTGGCGATTCCGGTGCTGCCGCCCGAAACCTACATTCGGTACACGGAAGCCATCGGGCTGGAACAGCCACGGATCGAGACTCACAGGCTAGGGCCGTTGCCGCAGATTTTCGCGGATCAGTTCGGATGGGAAGAGATGGCGGCGGAGGTGGGGCGCGTTTATAACGGTCTGCCGCCGGAGGTTCGACCGCGCACGGCGGTCTTCGCGCAGACCTATGGGCAGGCCGGCGCGATCGATCTATTCGGTCCGAAGTACGGATTGCCGCCGGCGATCAGCGGTCATCAGAACTACTTTCTTTGGGGCCCGCGAGGGTATACGGGCGAGAGCATGATCGTGATGGATGATAGCGAGGAGAAGTTGAAGGAGCTGTTCACGAGCGTGCAAAAGGTGGGGGACGTCGAGCATCCGTACTCCATGCCTTACAACCATTTCGAGGTTTTCTATTGCCGGGGAATGCACCCGCCTCTCAGCGAGTTATGGCCGCAACTGAAGAAGTGGGATTAAGCTAACGCTGTTCGGAGACGGATTTTTCGGCCAGGTCGCCCAGGATGGGCAGCTTGTACATCTCGTCTTGCGAGGTTTTGATGATCATAAAGATCCAGGCGCCAAAGATAACTGCCTTCAAGAGGCCAGGCATAGCGTGATGGAACGGGGCCCAAAACGCGAGGCCGAACATGGGGCCGAGAAACCAGTCCACCAGGAGCCAGGCAACGAACAAGTAGAGGCCTTGAAAGGCGTGGAAGCGTACGCGGCCGTCGGCGCGGAAACGGGCGGAGGCAAGCACCACGATGGACACGATCCAGCCGAGAATCGGGATGTAGCAGAGCAGGGACGCGGTGCGCGGGCTGATGCCATGCATGTAGTCGACGGGCGCGGAAGCAGCTTTGGGCTGGGGAGCGCCACAGACGCCACAGTAGGCGTCATGGTTCCCGACGGACTTTCCGCATTGGCAGCAGTAAGGCATGCGTTCCTAATCATTATTACGTTACGATTTCGCGTGGTGTTCCGGCAATATCGCTGGGCTGTGATAGGATGCGGACAAATGAAAAACCTTAGCCCCCGCTGGGCCTTCCTTGCGCTTTTGCTCTCGGTCTCCGCGGCGCCGCTCGCGCTCGCCAGGCCGCTCGAGATCTTCTTTGTCGACGTGGAGGGCGGGCAGGCCACGCTGATCGTCAGTCCGTCGGGGCAATCGCTGTTGATCGATACCGGCTGGCGGGGATTCGAGGGGCGCGACGCCGCTCGCATCGTGCAGGCTGCCAAGGCAGCCAAGGTCAAGCAGATCGACTACCTGCTGATCACGCATTATCATCGCGATCACGTGGGTGGCGTGCAGCAACTGGCCGATCAGATGAAGATCGTCAATTTCCTGGATCACGGTCCGAACACGGAAGACGCGAAAGCGACTAAGGAAGATTACACCGACTATGTGAAGGCCATCCAGCGTGGCGAGCACATGGTAATGAAACCGGGTGACGCGGTGCCGATCAGAGACCTCTCGGTAAAAGTTCTAACCGCCGCGGGCGCTCACATCCAGACGCCGCTCGAAGGCGGGGGACAACCGAATTCCTTCTGCGCGGCCACTCCCAGGCGCGATCCAGATCCAACCGAGAATGCACAATCGCTCGGTGTGCTGGTTACGTTCGAGAAGTTTCGGTTCCTGGATTTAGGCGATCTGACGTGGAACAAAGAGCTGGAACTGATGTGCCCCGCGAATCCCATCGGGACCGTGGATGTGCTGCTGGTGTCGCATCACGGGCTGAATCAATCGAATTCCCCGGCGTTGGTGGACGCGGTGCATCCGCGCGTGGCAATCATGAACAACGGCGCGCACAAGGGAGCCAGTCCGGACGCCTGGCAGATCGTGAAGGATTCACCGGGGTTGGAAGACTTGTGGCAACTGCATTACGCCGAGGACGGTGGTAAGGAACACAATGTCGCGGATTCGTTTATCGCGAATGTGGATGAGCACTGCACCGGGCAATACATCAAGCTGACGGCCGAAGGGAACGGAACGTTCACGGTGGCGAATCAACGCAACAAGTTCGTAAAGGTTTACAAGGCGGCTGGGAAGTAGTCAGGCAGCTCCACGCATCGGCCATGCTCGTCCTGTGGCTGGGAGCCGCGCTGTTGCTGGGAGCGTGCGTAGCACTGTAGCGCCAATGGCTCCAGCGGATGGTTTGCACGCGAACGAATGCGCTGGTTGTCGGCTGGCGCGTCGGCGCACCTAAAGGTGCGGTCACATTATTCCCAAGATTGCCAGGAAATCGTCAATCGACATCTCACCCGCCGAAAGTCTGCGAATTACGGTTTCAGGGCTGATCTCGCGTTTGCCGTTAGTCAAGAAAAGGCCCTGTTCGACCGTATAGCGGACCGACCATCCCTGCTGCGCGAGCCCGACAGCCAGGAAAGCAGCGAGCAGATGAGGGACCATGATCTCGCGTTGACTCTTAGCGAAAAGGTAGCGGGGATCCTCGCGATATGCGGCCGCAAGGTCCTTTGCGCACCGGGCGAGCTCCGGGAGATCGCGGATGCTTCTGTCCTTGAATAACTCTGCGTTTCTGGCGACCTCCTCCTACATCTGTGGAAGCAGGACAGCTGACCCGATCTCCGCGATCTCGGTCCGGTGAAGGTCCGCCGGTAGCGAGGGGGCTTCGTTTCGCAAGGCGGCGTTTTCCAGGGACGACAGGTTCTCAAAGAGCGTTGTGGAAGGCCGCGGGTCGTAAGGGGCGTTGGCGCTTCCAGTGTACTGTAGGGCACCCAGCCGAATGACGAGCGCGTTGAGTCCCGCTTTCGGGTTTTTGTGCTCGGCGGCCCTCATCTCGTTTGTTAGTGCAGCTCCCCAATGCGGTTCGATTCGGTTGTGCCAAGCCCTGCATGCCTCGGCGATCGGCAGCAATTGCCCTAGCGCAGCCGCTGGTTCGATAACGTTAGCGAGACAGATCGCAACCGAGATGTTGGCCAAGGAGCTTCGCTGAATCCAGTCTGCGACCGCGGATGCCCCATACGCCTTGGCGATCCGCCTGTCCGCCTCGATGTCCGCCAGAAGTTGCCACTGCGCCAGCCCGCCGCCGAGGCGATTCGCAAGTCGTTCTAGGTTGCGCGCCCGCAGACTTGACTCCCGCCGCACTGCGTGTTGGAAGCGTTCCGCGCCGAGGCGCCTTAGCGCGTTTCTTGCCGGTTCGAAAAACCACCCTGGCGCATGACGGCGGACCGCGCAATGGCCGACGTAACAGCATATATCCAGGATGGACCATATCCCGAGACAGCCGATGGGAACCACAATTCCTCTCGCGTTGTCGCGAAATCGTAACGCATCGCAACCATAGCTCCGTCACGCCACTGGAGAGAGAGTCAAGTACCCCGCACTCGGGATTGCGCAACCTACCTCCCTTCCGACCTTTTGGCAGAGCCGAGCGACAGTGGTCTGCTGTTCCCAGTCGAGCGACAGTGGCTCATAGTAGACGGAGTCATCAGATCGGGATCGAATCCTCCACACAATCGCGATGCCCAGGAGGAACAGATACGCGCTTGTAGGAACAATATGGACACTGCCCCCGAAATACCACTGGTAGAGAAGGTACCAAGGGAAAGCGAAGGTTATCCAGAAAGGGGCGGCGCCGAGAAGCAAAGCTTCAGCTACGAGGAGGGCCACGATCCGTACCTGAACACCCCAGAGGGCTATTCTCAATCGCACGAAGCTTCATGTTGGCACACCACGCGCGCATGTGAGCGCCCCCCAAAAGCGCGTCCGACCTGTTTGCGTCGCTAGAGGTATGTCCAGCTCTCGGCGCGGCTGCACTAACTGGAAATAACCTGGTTAGCTGAATATCATCGAAAGAATCGCAAGCTTCCGGCTATCATGGGGGTCCGGAGGACACCTGAAATCCACATGAGTCACGATGCCCAGCGGGGACACGAGCTGACGCGAGTGATGCGTCCGATGTATGCGCGGCAGTGGCTGCTCGGGCCGGCGCCACGGCACAGCATCCCCGAAGGCGGGATGCCGCCTGGAACGGCTTACAATTTGATCCACGACGAGCTGATCTTCGACGGCAGCTCGCGTTTTAATCTCGCCACCTTCTGCAGCACCTGGATGGATCAGGAAGCCCGGCACCTGATGTCGGAGACCTTCGACAAGAACATGATCGACAAGGACGAGTACCCGCAAACCGCCGAGCTCGAGATGCGATGCGTTCACATGCTGGCGGATCTGTGGCACGCGCCCGATCCCGCCGGCGCCATCGGCACTTCGACCATTGGATCGAGTGAAGCGTGCATGCTGGGCGGGCTGGCGTTGAAGTGGCGCTGGCGCGAGCAGCGGAAGAAGCTGGGAAAATCGGTGGAGCGGCCGAACCTGGTGCTGGGCACCAATACCCAGGTGTGCTGGCACAAATTCCTGCGCTACTGGGACGTGGAAGAGCGGCCGGTGGCGCTCGAAGGAAATGAATCCGTCACCGACCCGGAACGCGCCGCGGCGGCCTGCGACGAAAACACCATTGGCGTGGTCGCGGTGTTGGGCAGCACGTTTACGGGGGATTACGAAAATGTCAGCGCCTTGAGCGCTGCGCTCGACCGGTTGCAGGAGCGCACCGGGCTCGACATTCCGATTCACGTTGACGGCGCGAGCGGCGCTTTTGTCGCGCCCTTCCTGCAGCCCGAAGTGGAGTGGGATTTTAAATTGCCGCGAGTGAAATCGATCAATACGTCCGGGCACAAGTACGGGTTGGTTTATCCGGGCGTGGGATGGATCGTCTGGCGGGAAACCGCGGATCTGCATCCGGACCTGATCTTCAAAGTGGATTATCTGGGCGGCAGCATGCCGACTCTTGCCATCAATTTCTCGCGCCCGGCCAGCCAGGTGGTGGCGCAGTATTACAACTTGATCCGGCTCGGCAAAGCGGGGTATCGCGCCATCCATCAGGCCTGTCAGGACGTAGCGGTCAACCTGGCCCGGCAGATCGGCGAAATGGGTCCCTTCGAACTGCTCAGTGAAGGACGGGACTTGCCGGTGTTCGCGTGGACTCTGAAGGCTGGGGCACATTGGTCCCTCTACGATCTGGCGGACAGGCTGCGCGATCGCGGCTGGCAAGTTCCGGCCTACCGCATGCCAGCCAACCGCCAAGAGCTGATCGTGCAGCGCGTGGTGGTGCGCAACGGATTCACCCACGATTTGGCCGGCATGTTGCTGCGGGACATCCGCCGGCACCTGGATTGGTTCGCTACGCAGCCTGGTCTTAAGCCCACTATGGACGGAGCAGGCTTCCACCATTAGGATTTCAAGGAACGTAGGGGACCAGTGGTACGTCTGTGCAAGGCAAGACTGTCCCTGTCAACGCAAAGTAGAAATGTCCTATTCCCTGCAAAGTAGAAATGTCCGGTTTTGACCTGGCCGGCGGGGAGTGCATGTTAGTTTGACTTCGATTCTCCGGGAAGTCGCGCTCCTGGGGAAGATTCAAGGCCGATGCGACGGGGCTGGCTCCGAAGTAATCGGCGGCAAACCCTCGGTCAACCGGGCCCTGCGGGGTACCCTCCGAGGGTTTTGCTTTTGATTCTGAATCTCTCATTACTTGGG
>JBEKLB010000141.1:0-14304 GCA_050010415.1 Bryobacteraceae bacterium
TGCGCCAGCATGGATTGCGTGTAGAAGAGCGGGTCCACCAGGAGGAACAAAATTGCAAACAGCGCCGCGGTCTGGATGCCGCTCAGCTTGCGCGCGAGGAAATACGTAAAGATGACCGCGGCAACGGCGAGCGCGAGCATGGCCGTGCGCGTAGCCGCGATCGAATAACCGGCGATCCGCCAGATCAGCGCAAGATAACCCATCACGGCTGGCGGATGTGCATTGGGAACGGTGGAATGCGGGATCCACGCGCCGTCCCGCAGAATATCCAGCGCCGCGGGGACGAACTGGCCGAGTTCGTCCCAGAAATACGGCAGGCCGAGGTAAGGAAGGTGCGCGAGAAAAACGATGAGCGCGAACGCGGCTGGAAACAGGAAGATGGGGAGGCGGAGCGCCCGCATTACGTGGTGAAACGCGCTCAGTTAATGGCGCCGGGCTTGCCGGGGTGCGGCTCCAGCTTGATTTCCCCGAACGTCCCCTCGTATTGCGAGATGTTTTGCGTCAAGACGTTCAACAGGGCCTTGGCCTGTTGCGGGCTCAAGTACACGCCCTGGAAATTATTGATGGTGACGGCGTCGGGCGCGGTTTGATTCACGGTACCGAACATCAGGAAGAAATCCCAGAGATTGACGCGGATCTGCACGCTGTTCGCGTAGCTCTCGCGGTATTCGTTGGTGTTCTTCAACTCAAATTTCGGCGCGGGTTGGGAAGGCGTCATAGACACAACCATAGTGACACGGGCGTGAGACCGCGTGTGACACTGCGTGTGCAACCTGGACGGCAGGCGCCGACGGCCCGCTAGTCTATTTGATCGCCCTCGTCTTCCGGGTCGCCTACCGGGATGCGCAGCAGCGGCTCGGGATCGAGGAACTGGAGAAAGCCGGGGGGAAGAGTGTCGGTGGGATCGTCAATATTAGTGGGCCCGATGGCCCCGTGGGCGCCAATCAGGCAAAGATCGCTGTCGGGCCATTGAACCTTGGCGCGATCCAGGGCGCCGGTGAAAGATTGTATGTCGGGACGTTCCAGGCGGGCGGCCGAAGGAGCATGCGGCGGTTTGGGCGGATCGGTGGTGACGCCCAGGTGGTGATGGTGGGCCGAGCGCAGCGTTTCGGCTACTTTGTGGAGCGATTCAGGTTTCATCGGGTGCCTTTCAACGCCAGAGTAAGGCGAGGACCCGCTGGATCCGCGCATGCGAGCGGGTTAAGTGACTCGCGACGAAGGAAAGAAACAGTAGCTAATTCTGTGATTGCGTCTCAGGAGGCCAGCGAAAGCCTTTTTCCATTGGTTGAAGATTCCCGACGCCTTGGCGCCACAGATAGAGTTGCTGAACTGGAAATGTTTGCTGGGGTACTCCAGGTTTACTCTTGAACAGGGTGACGCCATCCCAAACCCAAGTGCGCCGATCGCCCGCTGGGTAGATGGAATGCATATTTTGATAGGGCCGGCGGTTTCGATTCAGTGGACTTTGAGCGGCCACCGCAGCCGTCAGGTCCCATTCCTCCCCAAAAATTACCACCCCACGGTAGGACGAAGGTCCGACGTAAAAAATAGCGGCTTGCGAGGGGAGACGCTGGATCGCATCCAGAGGGGCGCTTTTGAGAATGCGCAATTCTTCCCGCCAGGCAAAGGCCCACTCTTGCACCCGATGCCGCTGCGCCACCGCCAGTAACAGAACTAGCGCCGCAGCAGCTGCGAGCAATACGGTTTTTGCAAATCGCGCGCCGGAGAGGAAGCTCGAAGAAAGAAGCGCGAAGAAGGCGATGGTGAACGCAAATGAGCCAGGGTAAAGGGTGCGCGACTGCATTCCCAGGGACCCGAAACCATATCCGGCCGCCGAATAAACGATGGTAGAGATCAGAAAGATTGCGACGGCGGCAGCCATCAATCCAGCCAGATAGCTGCAATAAAGGCGTTCGGATTCCAGCCGCCGGCCGGAGGTCCAGAGAAACCCCGCGCAGACGATCAGCAGTGCGGCCGATGTGAGCACGAGCACGGGATACTCGGAGAAACTGGCGATCAGCGTTCGCGGCAAGGCGAGAATATTGCCGGCAAACTGCAGGGGCCAACGGCTATCGAAGGTCTTGGTAACGGCTGCGTGGGCGTAAGCGGCATATCGATTAAATCCCACGGCGATGCCCTGAGCGAGGCAGCAAATTCCAAAGAGCGAAGCAATTTCCCGGCGGCTTTTCGCGGCTCCCCGTCCGAAGGCCGCATTGAAAGCGATCACAGGGAATATCGCGAAGTAAAATGCCTCATAGATCAAACCGGATGCAACGATGCCGGCGCTCACCAGAGTTGCAAGGCCCGCGGTGAGCCGCTCGCGCACCAGCAGCAGACGGGCCGTTTCGGTAAACAGAATCTGGGCTGCCAGGTTGTGAACTACGTCCGGCCACGCAGTCTCACCCAACATCCAGGGGACAGCCAGCCAAAAAATCACGGCGCAATCGCCCGTGACGTTGCGGTAGCGGGGGAACACGCTCATGATACGGTTGAGCCAGGCACGCAGAGACAGGGCGGCGCCTAAAGCCAGAAGAGTGGAGATGAACTGCGTGGCCGCGGGTGACGGGCCGGCGATGGATGTGACCAGGAAAGCGATGAAGCCCATGAGCGGCCGGGGGCCATAGCTGGTGGCGAAGCCGACGAAGTAATGCAGCCGGTCCAAAGAGAAAGGCGCCGTAGCGTGTTGCGGTTCGAGCAGGGCCCACCAATCGTCCAGATAGAATCCCAACTCGAAAGGCCTGGGCAAATACAGGACCATCCAGGTGAGGACAAGGAGGATTGGGAAACGCTCTATGCGGCTTACAAACTTTGCGAATGGTGATTCGGATTTCGCCATACACGCTAATTCTTCTGCCTTGGCAAGTGCGAGGCGCCGAACGAGCGCATCAACTCCAGTTCGCCGATCAGATTCCGCGAAGTCAGCAGCAGGAAATAGAATCGCAGAATTTCATCGAGAGGATAGGGCATGGTTGCGCCAGCCTTGCGCGCCTCGGCGGCTTGTTCGTCGAGCGAGGCGATGATCGCGGGCAAATCGGGCCAGTCAGGATCAAGCTTCCCCGCCGCGATGCTCTTGGAAAGATTCCCGAGCGCAGCGGAGACACCATTTTCCAGTTGATCGAGCCCGGCCTGGAAGTTGTGATAGTAGGTATCCGTCGAGTTGCCACGAGCAGCGAAGTCCAGCGTCTCCACGGCCCGATATACGCGCTCCACTTGTTGGGCCAGCAAGGCGAGAGTCTCCCGCTCTTTTAGCGGCCCGTAGGCTTCTTGCAGCGCGAACTGCAGAAGGTCTCTGTTCTTGCGAAGAGCCTGGGACACATCGGACTTCAACCCTTCTAATAACGCAGACTCTGAAGCGCGGTAGCCGTGCATCACGGCCCGATACAGTGCGCCCAGCTTCAAGAGCGCATCGCAAAGTCCCTGCCGGACGGTGCGGCGTGCATGATTCGGCCATAAGGTCAGCGACACCAGCAGCGCGACCAGGATGCCCAGAGCGACCTCCGAGAATCGATGCAGCGCGACCACCCAGGCCGAACTGGTGTGCGCGACCAGCATGATGATAGCCACGGTTACGGTGGCGAGCCGCTGGCTGTCCGATTGGTGCAGCAGGTCGCAGACGAAGAAGGCGATCGCCACAGCCAGAGCGAACCCGAGCATATTCATCCCGAATATTGCGACGAAGATGCCGCCCACTACCGCGCCGATGGCCGTTCCCGCCAGCCGGGTACGCGACGCATTCAACGTGGCGCCTACGTTCGATTGCATCACGATGAGCGCGCTGATGGCGGCCCAATAACCCTCCGGCAAGTGGAAAAGGTCGGTGACGGCGAGCGAGATGGCGCCCGCGATGGCGGTCTTAACGGCCTGTTTGCCGCTTTCGAGAGCGGCCGCGCGCGAGAGCATGTTCTATTCTCGCGTGACCCTTTCTCGCATGGCGCAGCAGGAACGTGACAAAGGTCCGTGATAAACTAAAACTGTATGGCAATCCCCAACGTTAAACGCTTCCGCCCGTTCTGCCCGTCCTGCAACGAAAGCTTCACGGTGATGGCGGTCCTGCCGAAGGACGCCAACGTGGATGCTTACCTTAGTGACGTCGTGTCGCGCCACGATCACAAGGCGTTCCAGGATGCCAAGCTGCAGCACTTCAAGGTCCGCGTCGGCCAACAGAAGCAGAAGAAAGCGAAATAGTTCGGTCAGCCCGTCCGGCTACCTGCTCGCTGACGGCCGCGGCTCGGTTTCCACCTGGCACACGAAGTTCCGCGCGTCATCGATGCTGCCAGTGCCCTTGTACGTTGCCACCTGAGGATACGCACATAACGGGCGCGTTCGACCGGTTCGGGATGCCACAATTCGGTCCGGCGCCTGACCGTTCTCGCGCCACGCGGTAATCGCGCTCATCATGTCGAATGTATTCGGGCCTTCGCCTCCACCGCAGTGGCCCATTCCAGGCGCCATGAAGAGCCGGATGGAATCGGCGGTCTGGCGTTCGCCGCCAAGTGTATCGACCACGCGCTTGTAGTAATTGACGGTCGACAAGGGCGCGACGTTCTGATCGGCCCAGCCATGATAGAGCAGCAGCTTTCCTTTTCGTCCGAAGAACGGCCGCAGATTCGCGTCGGTGGCGTTGATGGTTTCGTCGTCGATCTTGTCGGCCAACGCCACGTCGCTATCGAAGTTGAGCGTCTTCCAATCCCAATCAGGATCTTTGAAAACGACGTACTTGAAATGATCCGTGGTAGCGGCAAAGGGTTGCGGCCCGGCGAGTGTGGCCCAGCCCAGTTCGGCGCCCGGCTCGAGGCCCGGATAAATTTCTTCGCCAGTGCGCGGATTGCGCGACGGCGAGAGAATCTTCTTGACCGTTTCGATCTGCGGCGCGGTTAAACACTCGGAAGTGTCGGCGCCATGGCAGGCCATCACCTGCGGATCGAAGTGGCAGCGCGTGGGGTCCGTAATCAGCCCGTCTTTCAGACCGTCCAACGCATCGCAAGCCTGGATCACGGCCTGATGAACCGCCGGATACTTGGCGGGAGGAATATAGCTGGCTGGGTCTTTAAGATTGGCATGCGCAATCCACAACGTTGCAAACGCCAGATGCGTACGGGGATTGGCGGGTGCGCCGGCGATAATGCCGTCATAATCGTCGGGAAAGCGTTGCGCTTCCTTCAACCCTTGACGGCCGCCGGTGGAGCAGCCGTTCCAATAAGACATTTTCGCGGCGCTGCCGTAGAAGGCTTGGATGATGGCTTTGGACTTCACCGTCATTTCATGCTGGGAGCGATATCCGAAATCGATCAGCTTTTCCGGATGTCCGAGCGCGAAACTGCCGCTGCCGCCGACGTGGCCGGTGTCGGTAGACGACGTCGCGTAGCCATCGTGCAGCGCTTCGGCCAGCGCGCCGTAGCTGATGACGCCGGCCCATCCGCCATTGCCCACCGCCTGGAATTTTCCATTCCATCCCGAAGCGGGCAGCCAGACTTCGATCTTGATGTCGGAATCGTCGCTCGGCTTCAAGGTTGCGGCTATGCGGCAAAACGCCGGGAGAGCCTTGAAATCGACCGCAGGCGCGGGTGTCCCGCCGAATGTCCTGCCGGGTGGCGTGAATTCAGCGGCTGCAACGGATTGGGCGAGCGTGATGGTGGTGTTCGGAAGGGCCAGCGAGGCGAGGCTCTCGCAAGAAGCTGCACGGGAAAGTGCTGGGAAGAAGAGGAATACAAGGAATACCAGGGATGCGGGGAATACAAGGAATACGGGGAATACAAGGGACGCGGGGAATACAAGGAATGGCTTCACAGATCCTCCTTAATCAAAGCTTCAGAAGCCGCCGGGCGTTGCCTTCGTAAATCTTCTGCTTGTCGGCGGCGCTAATGTCCAACCCCTCGATGCAACGGATGGTCTCGCGAATATACAGGCCGGGCTTAGGCTCGAAGGGCACGTCGGAGGCGAAGACGGCGTGATCGACGCCGAAAAAATCGAGACCGTTTTTGGTGGCGGCTTGTCCTCCAAACAGCGCGGTGTCGGCGTAGAAGTTGCGGAAATAATCGACGGGCCGCTTCTTCATGGACAGGCGGAGCGATACGTAGTCCTCGTCGGAAGTGCGCGAGCCAAGCGCGTCCCAGCCGTAACCGACGCGGCCTTCGAAGTAGGGGATCATGCCTCCCATGTGGTGCGTCACGATTCTGAGATTGGGATGCCGGTCGAACATGCCGGAGAACACGATGCGGGACATGGCGGCGCTGGTTTCATAGGGCCAGCCGAAGGTCCACCAGATTTCGTATTTGGATTTCGTTTCGGTTTTATAGTCGGGGAAATCGGCGCCGCGCGCGGGATGCATCCAGATGGTAAGGTCGCGCCGCGCTGCGTCGTCGAAGAGGGGCGCGAACTCCGGCAAGTCCAGCGGCTTACCCGCGACATTGGTGTAAATCTGGAAGCCTCGCGCGCCCAGTTGCGTGACGCTGCGATCGATTTCCTTTAAGCACTCGTCGACATTGTTCATGGGCAGCGACGCGGCGAATCCGATGAAACGGTCCGGATACTTCGCGACCAACTCGGCCAGGCCGTCGTTAGCGATCCGTGCAAATTCGGGCGACTTGTCGGGCCCCGCCATGGTTTCCATGGGTGGCGCCGGCAAAGTGAGGAACTGGCAATACTCGCCGAATTCATCCATCACGCGGAAGCGCGCATCCAGATCCGCGATGGTGGGCACGTTCCGCACCCGCTTACCCATGTCTTTACCCGCGAGCCCGGCATCGATGACTTGGTGCGCGTAACGAGGCGGGAAAAAGTGATTGAAAAGATCGATCTTCATTAGCAGCGGCCATTATATCGAACACGCCGCGAAAGACTCATCTTCGCATCGAATGCATGCATTTCATGTGATAGACTAGCCTTTTTGTGCGCCTGGCACGACGCAACTATTGTGCCCATAGAAAGGGATTATCAAGCTGTGAGCCAAAGCCTCGAAGATTTGTTGAAGACCAAGAATGCAGTCGACCTCCTGCGGAATTCGCAGATCGGCGCGTACGTCTATCCGGTGGTTCCCTCCGAGTACAGCAACTGGCGGGATGAGCAGCGCGCCTGGCGAGATAGCTGCGTGCTTTTCGACCAGAGCCACCACATGGCCAACGTTTATATGGAAGGGCCCGATGCGGTGAAGCTGGCTTCGTACCTGGGCTTCAATAGTTTCGCCAAGTTTCCGGTAGACCGCGCCAAGCAGCTAGCACCCTGCAGCTACGACGGCCATGTCATCGGCGACGGCATCCTGTTTCACCTGGAGCCCGAGAGGCTGGTTTTCGTCGGCCGCGCGCCGGCCGCAAGCTGGATCGAATTCCAAGCCAAGACCGGCGGATTTAAGGTGACCACCACCAAGGACGACCGCTCACCGTCCAACCCAGGCGGCAGAGCAGTGACGCGCACTTGTTATCGTTTCCAGATTCAGGGACCGAACGCCTGGAAGGTCATCGAGAAACTGAACGGCGGCCCGCCCGCGGAGATCAAGTTCTTCGACATGGGCTACATCACAATTGCCGGACGCAAAGTACGGGCGCTGCGGCATGGCATGGCCGGCGCTCCCGGACTCGAGATCTGGGGTCCCTACGAGGAGCGCGACGAGATCCGCGCGGCGATCGTGGAGACGGGCAAGGAATTCGGAATGACGCAGGTGGGCGCCCGCGCTTATGCCACCAACACGCTGGAATCCGGATGGATTCCTTCGCCGCTACCGGCCGTCTATACTGGCGACAAGATGAAAGCCTACCGCGAGTGGTTGCCGGCGGCCAGCTATGAAGGCACCGGATCGCTGGGCGGAAGTTTTGTTTCGAGCAACATCGCGGACTATTACGTGACACCCTACGAGATGGGCTATGGGCCTTTCGTCAAGTTCGATCACGACTTCATCGGGCGTGAGGCGCTGGAGAAAATCTCGAAGGAACCGCAGCGCAAGAAGGTGACATTCGCGTGGAACGCGGAGGACGTCGCCCGGGTGCAGCGGTCTATGTTCCTGCCGATGGAAGAGCGCAATAAGTACATCGACCTGCCGCTGTCGAACTATGCTTCAGCTTCCTACGACAAAATTCTGATCGGTGGGAAATTGGCCGGGCTCTCGATGTTCAGCGGCTACAGCTACAACGAAGGCTCCATGCTGTCGCTCGGGATTGTCGAGCACGACGTGCAGATCGGGACCGAAGTCACGCTGGTGTGGGGCGAGGAAGACGGCGGAACGAAGAAGGCGACCGTTGAGCGCCACAAGCAGACGGAGATTCGCGCCGTGGTGAGCCCGGTGCCGTACGCGAAAACCGCACGGGAAGAGTACGCGTCGGGTTGGAGAACGGCGGCGGTTAAGTAAGTAGCCGAGGCCGCGCCAGCCAGGCCAGCCCTAGGGCCAATGCCAGGAGTATTACGGTTAGGATCGCCGCAGGCGGTTGATGCAGCACCGTGAGGTTGGCGATGGTGGCTCCGACCATAACGAGACTGATCAGCAGCGCACCCAGAAGGCGGAAGCGGGGGATCAGAACAAAGCATGCGCCGGCCATTTCAAGGCTGCCGGTGAAGTATCGGAACCATTGGCCCAGGCCGACCTGCGCAAATTCCTGCGCCATCACCGGGTTGTTGAAGACTTGACGCCTCCGGCAAACACGAATAGAAGCGCTAGAAAGATGCTGAGCGTCCAGGCGGCCACCTTCGCTATTCGCGATGTTTTGGCCGGAAGAGGTGTTTCGACTTGTCGAGCAGTTCCAAGTTCCATTTACTTGCCTCCGTTCCAGCTTTGACACCGGAGGGCTGGGACTGGTTCCCGGCTTGCTCCAAATTAGACGGTCAATATGTCAACGGCTTGCTTCATCGACGTCAATGGATCGCGCGTGGGCGTAAATTCCTGCGCGATATAGCCCTGGAAGTTCAGATCGGCAATGGCGTTGGCGACAGCATGCCAGTTTACTTCCTGCGTGTCGTCGATCTCGTGGCGTCCGGGTACACCGGCAACGTGGAAGTGCGCGATGTACTGGATGTTGTCGCGAATGGTGCGAATCAAGTCGCCTTCCATGATTTGCATGTGGTAGGCGTCGTACAACAGCTTCACGCGCGGTGAATCCACGGCCTTCACCACCGCCACGCCGAAGCTGGTATGGTCGCCTTGGTAATCCTTATGATCCACCTTGCTGTTGAGCAGTTCGACGCAAAGCGTGACGCCGTGATCCTCGGCGAATTTCTTGACGCGATTCAGGCCCGTGATGCAGTTGTCGATGCCTTCCTGATCGCTCATGCCGCCGCGCGCACCGAATAGCGTGATCACGTTGGGGACCTTGGCGTCGGCTGCACGCACGATGCTCGAGCGCGCCAGTTCCTCCAGCTTGCCGTGCAGTGCCTTGTTGTTCCAACCCGCGGCGAAGGGGTTGGGCCCTGGGATCACCGTCCCTTGCACCATGGCAGGAGTGATGCCGTACTTCCGGCAGGTTGGCCAATCCTCTGGCGCAACCAGATCCATACCCGTGATTCCCATGCCTGCGGCCGCGCGGCACAAGTCGTCAATTCCGATCTTGGCGTAGCACCATCGAGCCAGCGATTGCTTCAGCCGTCCGGCCGACGTTGTCCCCGCGCGCGCACCCATCGGAACTAGCGCTGCCGCGGCCGGAACTAGCGCTGCCGCCGCGCCGGCTTGGAGTGCGTCTCGTCGGGTCATACAGAGGCTCTTAGTCTAAGAGAGGCTCTTAGTCTGAAAAGGCGATGCTGTCCTTTTTTGCCGTCAGCTTCGCGGTGTCGATGCCAGGGACTTTGGTCAGGCCGTCGAAATCCTTAAAGTCGCCATGATCGGTGCGATATTTGACGATCGCGTCGGCGTCCTTGGCGGTTAGCTCAAGCTGGGTTTGCAAATCCATCGACGATGCCTTGTTGACGTTGGTCTTGGCCGCCGCCGCGGGAAAACTCTTGGCCAGATAATCGACGATGGTCTGGATCTCCGCGGGAGTGCCGGTGGCTCCGCGCGACACCATATAGTCGACGATAGAAGCCCAACCGTCCTTGGTGGCGTGCTGGGCGACGATCACATCCAGGCCGTGACAGCTTCCACAAGTGTTCTCTACCAGTTCTTTCCCTTTGCCGGGGGGAAGGTCTTGGGCTTGCGCGACGGTGAAAGAAATCGCGAGAAAAGGGATCAGGAGTGCCGCTCGGGTCATAAGATTCATGATACCCAATGCGAGGTTTGTTACGGGCGTATTATTGTCTCCGATACCAGCCCACGGCTTGGCTGGCAGCGACGCCTGGTGTGTTATAGGGCACGACGGTGACGCCGGCGAACTGCATCGAACCGCCGGAAACCACAGGCAAGCGATCGTTGGTCAGCAGCAAGCCTCCGGGCTTCAGCATGGCGCCAGCGTTCTCCAAGGCGAGAGCCTGTTCGAAAGCGTCGTAGTAGACAAAAATGTTCGTTCCCACGATTAAATCGAAGCGGTCCGCCGCGGCCAGATTGAGACGTTCGAGAACGATATTGAGATCGAGGGGCTCACAAGCCAGAACCACCTCGGGGCGGATTCGCACCGCTCGCGCCTCCAGCCCTTCGAAGATGCGGGGAGGAGCGATGGGTGGAACGGCGGCTCCCACCTGGTCTCCGATCGAGCGCCAGTAACCGATGAGGTCCTGCGGCCAGGGACGCGCGACGTCCCGCGGCAACTGGACAACGTAGCCGGCGCCCTTCCCGGCGCGTTCGCGAGCGCGCTGGACATGCCGGATCACGCGTGAGCTGATGTCGAAGATCGATAAGGATAGGGCATTGGCTTTGGCCAGCCTTAACCGGAGGAGCGAATCGTAGAGCGCGAACGGCTGGAGAGTCTGCTGCGGATAATAATCATACGCGGACCCTTCGTTCTTGTCGATAAAATCGAGCCCTGGCCCGATTACCGCCACGCGAGAGATTTGGCCTTCCCGCAGCATGCCGCGCGCCTTCAGATCGCGCAGGGTCTGTTCCATGGAGAAATCCGGGATGATACTGGTGTCGAGCGAAACTCCCCGATCGCGGAATAAAGAGGAACGGTCCAGAAGCGATGACGGGTCGTCGGGAGCGGTGGAACTCTTGGCTTCCGCGGCAGCCCGGTCTGCCAGAATTTTCCGCTCCTCCACCACGCGCAGGAGATTCTGGTAGACGAATTTGCCAGTCTCGCGGGCAGCGTCGTCAGCGGCCGGATCGATGCCATGAGTTCCGAGAAACCGCTGGAGAAAAATGAGCCGCTCGTTGTCTCTTGGATTGCGCAGGCCGGCCACCAAATCGTCCACGCGGGCGCGCAAGACGCCGGCCTTGGAAGCCTCGGTGAGGCCCTCCATTCTGATACGCGGCTGCTTAGTGAAGGAAGTGCCGTACAACAAAAGATTCACCATCGAATCCAGGTCGCCCTGTTGCAGGCGCGCGCGAATGGCCGCGTCCTGCCTGCGGGACCAAGCCAACCACTTAGACTCGTTCGCGCCTCTCAGTTCGGCGGGCAGTTGGCCGCGCTGGCTGTCGAGTATGGGCTTGATAGTGGCGAAAGGAGAAAACGCCCGGCCTGCAGCGAGCAAGCCGAGCGTTATGGTGAAGAGGATCGAAAACTTCCGGAGCACTACATCAGTACATCAGAACGAGAATCGCGCGACCAGCGTACCGGTGCGGCCCAGAAGGTAAGGCGCCGTGCCGTAAATGCTGCCGGTGGGCAGGTAAGCGTTAATGGTTCCGAAGCCGCCGGTGATCTGGCCGTCGGGTCCGCCATGCACCACCGCGCCAGGCGCCGTGCTCGGATTCGGCATCAACGTGCGGTTGAAGATGTTGACGAATTCGGCGCGGATATAGAGATTGAATTTACCCTCCGGGCCAAAGCGGAAATTACGGCCGATGTTGGCGTTTTCGGTTGGCGTACGCGGGCCACGGAAATCCTTGTAGTACACCGAGGTTGCCGCGCAAACCCCGCCAGCGGGGCAGGGCGCCCAGGCATTCGGGTTCAGCACCTGAGTGGTATATGGATTGAATGTGCCCTCATTGTTGATGTTTACGCCCGGACTATACAGGGGCTGACCAGCAACCCTGCTTTCCTCGCTCGGCAAAAAATTCAACGTGGGGCTGGTAGGAGGCGCCAGGAACTGGCCACTCTGGTAATTCGCGAACCAGCCGATCTGCCAATCCTTGGCTGCATAGGTGAGGTACTTGGGCAAAAACTGCGCCTTCGGAACAGTATAGATGGCGTTGAAGTTCAGGTCCTCCATCGGGATCTGCTGCAGCTGCCAGACAGCGCTCTGCGGATTATAGAAGTTCTGGCGATCGGGCTCCACGAAGCCCTGGCCCCAGGTGAACGTGCCGCCGGCTTGCAGACCGTGCGAGAGCCGCTTGGTGGCTTTGATTTGCAAAGAGTCGTACTTGGATTTACCGGTTGGCGAATCCGCATCCAAGATTCCACCGTACTGCGCAAATGGGAAAAGAGCGGAATTCAGCGAATCGAACGCCGGGAATCCGGCATAAGGCGTAAAGCCTGGGTGTCCGGACGCGGCCAACCTGGCCTGCACCGCGGAGCTACTCAGCGGCTGCAGCGTCAGCAGGTAATCGGCATAGTTGTTGTAGCCCGCCGGGCCCGTTCCGGGATAAGGATACAAGCCGTATTCCGCATAAGTTGATGCCGGGATTTGGGCGTTGCCGGTGGAGTTGATGCCAGTGCCCGCTACGGTACCAAGCGGTCCGCTGCCCAGCCAAACTGCGCGGTTGCCCACGTAGGAAGCTTCCATGATGAAGTTCGGAGTAATCTGCTGCTGGACGCCGAAGCTAAATTGATTGATGCGGGGCGGCCGATTTTCATTCCCGTCGGGGACATAGGGATCCGAGACGCCTGGAATTCCCACGGTTCCCGCGGGCGGATAAACATACGGATTGGTGACGGGCCAAGTGGGCTGCACGATGGATCCCGCAGTGGCGATGTTCACGTAGGGGTTCACGCCGGACAGTGGATAGACTCCGTTGGTGCCAATGGTGGCTCCGGCCGGGTAGGCAACAAACTGGTAAGTGTATCCCCAGCCCCCGCGAAGCACGGTCTTGGGTGTGAGCTGATACGCTACGCCGAGCCGCGGCCCGAGCGCAAACGGATAAGCCGATTTGTAGAAGTCGCAGTTGCAGGTGCTGGCATACTGCACAGAGCCCAGTGCGCCGCCGGCGTTGGTGTTCGGCAAGGTGGGATCTAACTGACCCAAGCGTCCATATTGCTCATGCTCGGGAGTTGCATAATCCCACCGCACGCCGTAGCTGACGGTCAGATTACGCAGCACCTTCCAGGAGTCCTGCGCGAAAAGTCCCCATTCCGCGCTCCCTTCACGCGTAAATTCGGCCGGGGTCTGCGTAGTGGAAGCGTAGTCGCCCAACAGGAAGTCGGCGAAGCCGAAACCCATGTTGTATCCGTTGAAACTGGTGGTCGGCGTGAAGGGTTGCGCTGTTGCATTGGGAGTTCCGGTCGCCCCCACGGCGTCTAGCGTCACTCCCGAGAAGGCTCCCGTGTACGCTTGTTCGAAATAAACCTCAGCGCCGAACTTGAAAGTATGAGCGCCTTTGACCCAAGTCACGTTCGCGTTGAAGGTCGGCTTTTCTTCGTAGTTCTGGGACTGGATCTGACCGGAGGTCCCGATGTTTTGCATACCGCCAAAGCCTGAATACAAGGAACCAAAGTTGCTTTCAACGCCACTGATACAGTTCGTTGGGGTCCCGAATCCACCGTAGAGCTGTCCGCACAATCCAGTTACGCTCGGAAATTGGCGATCCTCGAGAAAACCCGAGAGATCGAAAGCGGACGGGTTGAATTTGAGGAAAGGCGCTTTGTCGCTGAAGCTGGTGTGATAATAGCCCGCACCCAAGTGCAACAAGATGGTCGGTGAAATGGTGCGGTCGTAGTTCAACCTGGTGGTCCAGGTGGGAATGAACGTGCCTCGGTAGGCGCCGATTTCCGTCGGCAGGCCATCGGCGTTCCCAAGAGGAGTGGAGATCTGGCTCTCGGTGTTGTTGCGCGACCAATAGAACGAGATCTTGTCCTTGGAAGAGATAATTTGATCGATCTTCACCGCCGGGATGGCGGAATATCTTCCACCCGCGACGGTCCCGTTGTAGTTGCCGACAAGATTTGAATTTTGCGGTTGAGGCAGAAGTGCCAGGAACGCCTGAGAACTGGCGCTGAAATCACTGGCCGGAATTTTGTTGCCTGGGAACGGATTGGCATACCCGAGGCCGCCGGAGGTAACACTGCGAGAGTTGGGATCGTAGATTTCATTCGCGTAGATCGGCCGGCCGAGAGCGTCCGTGCCCAAGGACGTAGTCGGAATACC